>NZ_JAAAXQ010000584.1 GCF_009916105.1 Streptomyces sp. GC420
GGCGGGGCCATGTCATGACCCCGCCCGCTCCGAGGGGTGCTTAGTAGCACTCCTTGACGCCCTTGTGCAGCTTCATGCTGAGCCCGCTCAGCTTGAAGGTGCCGGCCGTGGTCGCCCAGGCCGTCTGCTTCACGTTGGTCAGCGTGGCCTCGTCGGCCTGCTGCGCGAACCCGAAGGGGTTGATGAGCTCGTTGTTCGGCTGCGAGGGGGCGCCCTTCTTGGCGTCCTTCTGCGCGATGCCGATGTCGATCTGCTCGAACGTCGCGTCCGCGTCGAGCTCCGCGACGTCCAGGTACAGGTTCTCGGCCTCGACCGGAGTACCCTTGCCACCCGCCTTGAGCTCAAGGCTGACGCTGCCGATGAACGGCACGTCCGGGGTGACCACGGACTGGCACATGCCCGTGATCTCGGCGGTCTTGAAGGACGACACCGCGACGGGGTGCGCCGCCTTGTTGCCCTTCAGGTCGTAACCGGTCGCGATGCTGCCGTACTGCTCGAAGCCGAAGCCGTGCAGACGCTCGGCCGTGACCTTGAAGCTCTGTCCGGAGACGCTGAACGATGCGGCCAGCGCGCCCTGCGCGAGGCCGACACCTATGGCGGCGGTGGCAGCGACGCTGGGCACCATGACCACAGCAAAGCGCTTCCATCTGGTCCCGCCACGAACCTGGGACTCCATACTTTCCTCCTTCTCGGACGTACATCCCAGCAAGCGGACGGCTTGCCCGCCTGGGATGGGAGAAGATCTACGTCCTCGGGAAGGAGAGCGCCCGAGTCGGAGGCGCGACGTCCAACGTCACACACAGCGTCCGAATCACCGGCGATCACCCCCGAGCGACAACCACTTGGCCGCGCTCACGCGCGGCCGGCCGGACAGGCCCTGCCGGTGGGCAAGGACCCCCCTGTCCACGGCCGGCGCCTCTGCCGCCGGCCCGCTCGGTGGGGACCCGTGACTCCCGCGTCTCCGAATGGCTGTCGGGGCTGTGGGAACGGACCGAGCGTGGCCGATCGTGGTCCATTCCCGGCCGCCGCACAAGGGGGTTCGTTACTCACTAGTAACGGGGGGATAACCGAGGCACGACCGCGCGCCGTCGACCAGGCACGGACGGTGTTCTCGGTCACAGCGGCAGACAATGCCAAAGCGATTCAAAATCGGACAGAAATCAAGATCCGACTTACTGGCAGTAACAGCGGCCGCGATTATCAAGATTTGGTAAACCGCGGCCGCCGAGTCGCTGTGTCGTCAAATCTCCCGCCGCGCCCCAGTCGCCTCAGGGGTTTGAAAATCGTTCAGGCGTACGGGGAGTGACGGGAGAGGTGTCATCGGGCCGGACGCCCCTCAGAACAGCACGCGTGCGAGCGCCTGCCGGGCCTTGGTCACCCGCGGATCGTCCGCGCCGACCACCTCGAAGAGTTCCAGCAGCCGCAGCCGGACCGTCTCGCGGTCCTCTCCCGCAGTCCGCCGCACGGTCTCCACGAGCCGCCCGAAGGCGTCCTCGACATGACCGCCCACCAGGTCCAGGTCGGCCGCGGCGATCTGGGCCCGCACCTCGGCGGGGTGCTCGGCGGCCTCCTTGCGCACCTGCTGGGGGTCCATGCCCTGGACCCGCTGCAGGAGTTCGGCCTGGGCGAGTCCCAGTTTCGCCTCGGTGTTACCCGGGTCGTCCGTCAGCACGTTCTTGTACGCCTGCACGGCACCGCCGAGGTCACCGGAGTCCAGCGCCTGCGCGGCGGCCTCCAGCAGGCCGTCGTAGGGCCCTGCGGGAGCCTCGCGGGCGACGGGTGCCTCGGCATCGGCGTCGGCGTCGACGGTCAGTCCGGTCAGACCGAAGCGCTCCTCGGCGACCTGGATCAACTGGTCCAGGGTGGCCCTGATCTGCGGCTCGGGGGCCGCGCCCTGGAAGAGCGGCAGGGCCTGGCCGGCCACCACCGCGAAGACTGCCGGGATGCCCTGGATCCCGAACTGCTGCATCAGCATCTGGTTGGCGTCGACATCGATCTTGGCGAGCAGGATACGGCCGCCGTACTCGACGGTGAGCCGCTCGAGCAGCGGGCCGAGCTGCTTGCAGGGCTGGCACCACTCGGCCCAGAAGTCGAGGACGACCGGTACTTCGGCGGAGCGCTGCAGGACATCCCGCTCGAATCCCGCCTCGTCGACATCGATCACCAGGCTCGCCGGGGACACCGCCCCGCTCCCGCCCTGCCGGGCGGCTTCGGCGCGCGCCTGCTCCGCCTTCGCCCTGGCCTCTCCGGCCGCCTTCACCGCGGCGAGGTCGACGACTCCGCTCATGGACATGTTCCGTGGCTGCATGGGTACATCCTCCCCCCTTCACACGGTGAACGGCGAAATACGCCGGCCAATCCCGGTCGGCGTTCTCCGGCCGCCCGTTCCTCGCGCCCCTGCTCGTCCCGGGCCCGCACCCTGCTCCGTGCCGGGGCTCCGGTCCCGCGCCGCCCGCACCTTCTTCCCGTGCCGCTGTCCCGCTGCCCTGTACCCGGTATCCCTCTTCGGTATCCGCGCGCCCGGTCCCCACCGGCGCCGACGTGGTTGCCGCCCTTTCGATACGACTCGTAGCGTAACTGGTCGCGGGTCGCGTCCGGTAGACCGCCCCAGTGATCCTCATCACCAGCCACATCGGTCATACCGGCGGGTATGGTCACCGCCATGTCCTCCAGATCACCCGGCAACGGCAGCGGCAACGGCCGCACGGGGCGGCCGCGCAGCGCGGCCGCGGACGCCGCGATACTCGGCGCCACCAGGGCCGCGCTCGTCGAACTCGGGTGGTCGAAACTGACGCTGGGCGACGTCGCCGCGCGCGCGGGCGTCGCCAAGACGACGCTCTACCGCCGCTGGGCGGGCAAGAACGAACTCGTCGTCGACGCGGTCGCGGTGCTCTTCGACGAGCTGGAACTCCGGGACCGTGGCAGCCTGCGGGCCGACATCGAGGACGTGGTGCTCCAGTTCGCGGCCCTGCTCGACCGCCCGGAGACCAGGACGTCGCTGATGGCCGTCATCGCCGAGGCGACGAACGACGACGCGCTGCGCGCCCGGATCCGCACCACGATCGTCGACCGCCAGAAGCGCCTCGTGCTGGTGGGCAGGGAACGCGCGTGGGAGCGCGGTGAACTGCCCCGCGAAGCGGACCCGGAGGCGGCCGCCCGCTCGGCCGACCTCATCTTCGACGTCGTCGCGGGCGCGGTCGTCCACCGCGCCCTGGTGAGCGGCGAGCCGGTGGACGCCGAGTGGGCCGGCATCCTCGCGTCGGTGCTGCTGGGGGGCCTGGGAGC
>NZ_JAAAXQ010000585.1 GCF_009916105.1 Streptomyces sp. GC420
CACCGTTCCCACCGCTCCCACCGCTCCCACCGCCGAGGAGGCCCCGTGATCCGGTTCGAGGAGGTCTCCGTCACCTACGAAGGAGCGGCGGGCCCCAGCATCGCCGCAATCGACCTGACCGTTCCCGAGGGTGAGCTGGTGCTGCTCGTCGGCCCGTCGGGTGCCGGCAAGTCCACGCTCCTGGGCACGGTGTCGGGACTGGTGCCCCACTTCACCGGCGGCACGCTGAGCGGCCGGGTGACCGTCGCCGGACGGGACACGCGTACGCACAGGCCGCGCGAACTCGCCGATGTGGTGGGCACGGTGGGCCAGGACCCGCTCGCCCACTTCGTCACGGACACCGTCGAGGACGAACTCGCCTACGGAATGGAGTCCCTCGGCGTCCCGCCGGACGTGATGCGGCGCCGGGTGGAGGAGACCCTCGACCTGCTCGGGCTCGCGGACCTGCGCGACCGGCCGATCACCACGCTCTCCGGCGGTCAGCGGCAGCGCGTCGCGATCGGCTCCGTCCTCACCCCCCACCCACGCGTCCTCGTCCTCGACGAGCCGACCTCCGCGCTCGACCCGGCGGCCGCCGAGGAGGTGCTGGCCGTCCTGCAACGGCTGGTCCACGACCTCGGCACCACGGTCCTGATGGCAGAGCACCGCCTGGAACGGGTCGTCCAGTACGCGGACCAGGTGCTGCTCCTCCCCGGCCGCGGGGAGCCCGCCGTGCTGGGCGCGCCCGCCGAGGTCATGCGGGTCTCCCCGGTCCATCCGCCCGTCGTCGGCCTCGGCCGCCTCGCCGGCTGGTCGCCGCTTCCGCTGTCCGTGCGGGACGCCCGCCGTGCGGCGGGCCCGCTGCGGGAGCGGCTGGCGCACGCCGTCGGACCGGCCGCATCGGTGACCGAGCCGCGGCACGCCGAGGGCGGGCCCGCCACCGAGCCGCCGGGCGCCGACGGCACGCCGCCCGCCGGGCGGGAGCGCCCGGTGCGCCGGCCGGGACTGCTGCGACGGCTCCTGAACCCGGACCGCGGTACCCCGCCCGCCCGGGCCCGGCCCGGCGCCGGGCACACCGCGGCCGGTCCCGGCGGCGGGAAGGGGAGGGGGGACGGCGGTCCTGCCGCGCTCACCACCGGGCTGCGGGTCCGCCGCGGCCGCGCCGAAGTGCTGCGCGGGATCGACCTCACCGTCCGGGGCGGCGAGATCGTCGCCCTGATGGGCCGCAACGGGGCGGGCAAGTCGACGCTGCTCGGCAGCCTCGTCGGGCTGGTGGAGCCCGTGTCCGGAACGATCAGGGTGGGAGGGCTCGCCCCGCACCGCAGCGCGCCGGGCGAGCTCATCCGGCACGTGGGTCTCGTACCGCAGGACCCCCGCGACCTGCTGTACGCCGACACGGTGGCCGCCGAGTGCGCGGCGGCCGACGCCGACGCCGGGGCGGCGCCGGGCCGTTGCCGGGCGCTGGTGAGCGAACTCCTGCCCGATGTCGCCGACGACACCCATCCCCGCGACCTGTCGGAGGGGCAGCGGCTCGCCCTCGCGCTGGCCGTCGTACTGACCGCCCGCCCCCCGCTGCTGCTCCTGGACGAGCCGACCCGCGGTCTCGACTACGCCGCCAAGTCCCGTCTGACGGGGATCCTGCGCGGTCTCGCGGCGGACGGCCACGCGATCCTGCTGGCCACGCACGACGTGGAACTGGCGGCCGAACTCGCGCACCGGGTGCTGATCCTGGCCGACGGCGAGATGGTGGCCGACGGCCCGACCGCGGACGTGGTGGTCTCCTCCCCCGCCTTCGCCCCCCAGGTGGCGAAGATCCTGGCCCCCCAGCACTGGCTGACGGTGCACCAGGTGCGGGACGCCCTCGAAGGGACGACGGCTCGATGACCGGCTCCCACCCTGGGCCCCGGCCGCTGCCAGGACCGGAGCCCCTCGCGCGATCGGGCCCCGCCGGGCCCGGAGCGGCACCCTCGCCAGGTCCGACGGGCGAACCCCGCACGGACGCCGCTACGGGCACCGGTGCGGACACCCGTAGGGGCACCAGTGCGGACACCGGCAAGGACCCGGCACCCGGTCAGGGGCCGGACACCGGAGCGGCCCCGGGAGAATGCGAGAGCCGGGGCGGCCCCGGATCGGGCGGGCCCGGAAACGGGCCGGCCCACCGGACGGCGGGGCCGGAGCGGGCCACCCCCGCGGCCTTCGTCCCGCCCTGGCGCCCGGAGGCGGCCGCGGAACCGGAGGCCGGCCCGGAGCCGGGCTCCGAAGGGCTCCCGGCCGACCCGGCGGACCATGCCCGGGCCACCGGGCGGACACGCGTTCGTCCCGCACGGCGGGCGGCACGGGAACGTCCCGCACGGCGGACGGCACAGGCTCGGCCCGTCCGGCTCGGGCCGCGTTCCGTCGCCGCGCTCGTCCTCGTCTCGGTCGTCGGCGTGATCGCCTTCAGCTGGCCGCTGCTCGCGGACGGCGACTCCGGGCTCACCGCCCACGCGCAGACCGCCCCGTGGCTGTTCGCGGCACTGCTGCCGCTGCTGGTCGGGGTGGTGGTGGCGACCATCGCCGACTCGGGTCTGGACGCCAAGGCCGTTGCGATGCTGGGCGTGCTGGCCGCCGTGGGGGCCGCGCTGCGGCCGCTCGGTGCCGGCACCGCCGGGCTTGAGCCGATGTTCTTCCTGATGGGGCTGAGCGGACGGGTCCTCGGGCCGGGGTTCGGGTTCGTGCTGGGCTCGGTCACGATGTTCGCGTCGGCGCTGCTGACCGGCGGGGTGGGTCCGTGGATGCCGTTCCAGATGCTGTCCATGGGCTGGTTCTCGATGGGAGCCGGGCTGCTGCCGGGCCCCGACCGGCTGCGCGGCCGGGCCGAGGTGCTGATGCTCGCCCTCTACGGGGCGCTCGCCGCGCTGGCCTACGGCACGGTGATGAACCTGTACGGCTGGACCATCGTCCCCGGGCAGGCCTCCGGCATCTCCTTCGTGCCCGGGGATCCGCTGCACGAGAACCTGGTCCGCTTCCTCACCTACTGCCTGGCCACCTCGCTGGGCTGGGACCTGGGGCGGGCGATCCTCACCGTCGTGCTGACGCTGACACTGGGTACGACGGTCCTCAAGGCGCTGCGCCGGGCGACTCGGCGGGCCGCCTTCCACGCGCCGGTGGCCGGCTCCAGCGACAGGCGCAGCAGGAGGCGGGCGACCTGGGAGCGCTGTACACGGCCATCGGCGAGCCGGCGCCGTCCCAGCAGAAGCGGCCCACCCGCCTGCTGGCCGAAGACGGCTACGATTTCGCCCGCCGGGTGTACCAGGAGCTGGGGGG
>NZ_JAAAXQ010000586.1 GCF_009916105.1 Streptomyces sp. GC420
CCTCGGTCCCCACCCTCGCGCCCGGCGTACGCGCCGAGCCCGCAGGAAGGGTCACCGCCCACCGGCCCGCCTGCGACCTGCCCGCCGCCGCCCGCGCCGGCGCGGCCGAGACCGGCCTTTTCGGCTATGTCACCGACAACCCTGACGCCGACGCCTGTTACGCCGCCGAGGGCGACCCGACGCTGCTCCGCCTGCCCGCCGCCAACGGCGGCGACACCGTCCTGCTCGGCGCCCCGGACCCGCTGTACAACGACCGTCTCGACCAGCAGGGCAACGCCTCCCTCGCCCTGCAACTCCTCGGCTCCCGGCCTCATCTCGTCTGGTTCCTCCCCTCGCTGTCCGACCCCACGGCAACCGGCGACGGAGGCGACCAGAGCCTCGCCGACCTCCTGCCCTCCGGCTGGTCGTGGGCACTGCTCCAGCTCACCGTCGCCGCGGTCCTCACCGTGCTCTGGCGGGCCCGCCGTCTCGGCCCTCTGGTCACCGAGCGCCTCCCCGTCGTGGTCCGCGCCTCCGAGTCCGCCGAGGGACGCGCACGCCTCTACCGCAAGACCGACGCCCGCGACCGCGCGGCTGCCGTACTGCGCTCCGCCACCCGGGCGCGCCTGGCCCCCCTGGTCGGCGTGCCACACGCGCACGCCCACTCGCCCGAGGCCCTCATTCCCTCCGTGTCCGCCCAACTCGGCGACATGGACCGCGACTTCCACACCCTGCTTTTCGGCCCGGCCCCTTCGGACGACACCGGACTCGTCCGCCTCGCCGACCAACTAGACGCCCTCGAAAGAGAGGTACGCACTTCATGAGCGTGCAGCCCGCAGAGACCGCGGACAGCGCACGCGCCTCGCTCGAGGCGCTTCGCACCGAGATCGGCAAGGCCGTGGTCGGCCAGGACCCGGCCGTCACCGGACTCGTCGTCGCCCTGCTCTGCCGCGGCCACGTCCTTCTCGAAG
Organism: Streptomyces sp. GC420; assembly: GCF_009916105.1. Classification (GTDB taxonomy): domain Bacteria; phylum Actinomycetota; class Actinomycetes; order Streptomycetales; family Streptomycetaceae; genus Streptomyces. The sequence goes on from NZ_JAAAXQ010000586.1 coordinate 951, forward strand.
GCGTGCCGGGAGTGGCCAAGACCCTGCTCGTCCGGGCACTTGCCGCCTCCCTCGAACTCGGCACGAAGCGGGTCCAGTTCACCCCCGATCTGATGCCGAGTGATGTCACCGGCTCACTCGTCTACGACGCCCGCACCACCGAGTTCTCCTTCCAGCCGGGTCCGGTCTTCACCAATCTCCTGCTCGCCGACGAGATCAACCGCACTCCGCCGAAGACCCAGTCGGCACTGCTCGAAGCCATGGAGGAACGCCAGGTCACCGTCGACGGCACGCCCCGCCCGTTGCCGGAGCCGTTCCTCGTCGCCGCGACCCAGAACCCCGTCGAGTACGAAGGCACCTATCCCCTGCCCGAGGCCCAGCTCGACCGGTTCCTCCTCAAGCTCACCGTCTCTCTTCCCTCCCGGGACGAGGAGATCGGTGTCCTGACCCGTCACGCGGAGGGCTTCAACCCGCGTGACCTCAAGGCCGCAGGAATCCGCGCGGTCGCCGGCGCCGCCGATCTGGAAGCCGCTCGCACCGCCGTGGCCAAGACCTCGGTCTCGCCCGAGATCACCGGCTATGTCGTCGATATCTGCCGTGCCACTCGTGAATCCCCTTCACTCACTCTCGGCGTCTCCCCTCGCGGAGCCACCGCGCTGCTCTCCACGGCCCGTGCCTGGGCCTGGCTCACCGGCCGCGACTACGTCATCCCCGACGATGTGAAGGCTCTCGCTCTGCCCACGCTCCGCCATCGCGTCCAGCTTCGCCCGGAGGCGGAGATGGAAGGGGTCACCGCCGACTCCGTCATCAACGCGATCCTCGCCCACGTCCCCGTACCCCGCTGAGCCGAGGACCCATGGCACTCACCGGACGAGCCGCGCTACTCGCGGCCCTCGGCAGCATCCCCGTCGGCGTGCTCGAACCCAGCTGGGCGGGCATCGCGGCCGTCAACGCCCCCCTCGCACTAGCAATGGTGTGCGATTACGCGCTCGCCGCGCCAGTGCGCAAGCTCCAGTTCACCCGATCCGGCGACACATCCGTTCGACTTGGTGAGGCGGCGGACGTCCAGCTCACCGTCACCAATCCGTCCCGCCGCCCCCTGCGTGCGCATCTGCGCGACGCCTGGCCGCCCAGCAGCTGGCTCCCCGGCACGGAGATCGAGGCCGCCCGGCACAGGCTGGCCGTCCCACCGGGCGAGCGCCGCCGCATCACCACCCGTCTGCGCCCCACCCGGCGCGGCGATCGCACCGCGGACCGCGTCACCGTCCGCTCGTACGGCCCGCTGGGTCTGCTGACGCGCCAGGGCAGTCACACGGTCCCCTGGACCGTGCGTGTCCTCCCACCCTTCACCAGCCGCAAGCACCTCCCCTCGAAACTCGCCCGGCTGCGCGAACTCGACGGCCGCACCAGCGTCCTCACCCGAGGCGAGGGCACCGAGTTCGACAGCCTCCGCGACTACGTACCCGGCGACGACACCCGTTCCATCGACTGGCGGGCCACCGCCCGCCAGGCCACGGTCGCCGTCCGCACCTGGCGCCCGGAACGGGACCGCCACATCCTCATCGTCCTCGACACCGGCCGCACCTCCGCCGGCCGTGTGGGCGACGTTCCCCGGCTCGATGCCGCGATGGACGCCGCACTCCTCCTGGCGGTCCTGGCTGCCCGTGCCGGAGACCGGGTGGACCTCCTGGCCTACGACCGCCGTGTTCGGGCCCTGGTGCAGGGCCGTACGGCGGGCGACATGCTGCCTGCCCTGGTCAACGCCCTTGCGCCGCTGGAACCCGAGCTCGTCGAGACCGACGCGCGCGGCCTCGCCTCGACCGCGATCGGGAACGCCCCGCGCCAGGCCCTGATCGTCCTACTGACCAGCCTCGACTCCGCCCCCGTCGAGGAGGGGCTGCTTCCCGTGCTGTCTCGTCTCACCCAGCGTCACACGCTGCTGGTCGCGTCTGTCGCCGATCCGCACATCGAGGAGATGGCCGCCACCCGCGGCAGCGTGGAGGGCGTGTACGAGGCCGCAGCCGCGGCACAGACCCAGGCCGAACGCCGTCGCACCGCCGAGAAACTGACGCGGCATGGCGTCACAGTCGTCGATGCCATTCCGAATGAACTCGCGCCGGCCCTCGCCGACGCCTACCTGGCCTTGAAGGCAGCCGGCCGCCTTTGAGTTTCTTCCCTGCCCTCTGGCCTCCGCAGAAAGCCCGGGGAAGGGCCGGCGCATTTCTTCCCTGAAACGCGGAAAAGCCCCGGGCACAAGGCCCGGGGCTTCCCGGAATAATTGTTCGGCGGTGTCCTACTCTCCCACAGGGTCCCCCCTGCAGTACCATCGGCGCTGAAAG
>NZ_JAAAXQ010000587.1 GCF_009916105.1 Streptomyces sp. GC420
CCCTTGTCCCGCCCGCCGCCCGAGGCGCGCCCCGGCGGTCCGGGCGCCCGGGCCGGCAGCGCGCCGGGACCGGGGTGGGTCACGGTGCCGGTGCCGGTGCCGGTGCCGGTGTCCGGGCCGACAGACGGTCGAGACGGCGGATCAGCGCCTCCTGCTCCAGGGAGAGGCGTTCCACGTGGCGCCGCAGGCGGGCGATCTCGTCGGTGAGGGTGAGGACCGTGGCCTCGTGGCCCGAACCCGGTGCCGGTGCCGGTGCCGGTGCCGGGTTCGGGAAGGGACGGACGCGGGCCGGGACCGGCCCGGCGTGGCCGGCGGGGCCGGGAGCCGCGAGGGCCGGGTCGTGGTGGAGGATCGCCTCCATGCGGGCGCGCAGCGCCGGGCCGGGCTCGACGCCGAGTTCGTGGACCAGGCGCTTGCGCGCGCGGTCGTAGACGCCGAGGGCCTCGGCCTGCCGGCCGCAGCGGTACAGGGCCACCATCAGCAGGTCGTAGAAGCGTTCCCGCACGGGATGGTCGGTGGTCAGTTCCTCCAGCTCACCGGTGATCTCGTCGTGCCGGGCGGCGCGCAGGCAGGCGTCGTACAGCGCCTCCAGGGCGATCAGCCGGTTCTCCTCCAGTTGGGCCGCCTCGGCCGCGCAGATGTCCCCGCGCACGCTGCCCTCCAGGGCCGGTCCGCGCCACAGGGCGAGCGCCCGGCGCAGCAGTTCGGCGGCGTGCCCGGGATCGCGGACGGCGGCTGCCCGGCCCTCGGCCGCCAGGCGGTGGAAGCGCTCGGCGTCGGTGGTGGCCCGGCCCGGGCGCAGGACGTAGCCGAGGGAGCGGGTCGCGATCCATTCGTGGCGCGGTCCACCGGAGCCGGCGTGCGCCGCCGGCAGCAGCCGGCGCAGCCGGGCCACATGGGCCTGCAGGGCGTTGGCGGCGTTCGCCGGCGGATGCTCGCCCCACAGTTCGTCGACGAGCCGGTGCACGGACACGGTCTGCCCCGACTTCACCACCAGCGCACCCAGCAGGGCGCGCTGCTTGGCCCCGGCGGGCACGATCCTGAGTCCGGTGCGCTCGTCGTGGACCTCAACGGGACCGAGAATGCGGAACTGCATCTCTTCCTCGCCTGTCACTCAGAAGCGGTCGGGACCGGTGACGTTCCGGCGGCACGGCCGCCTCGTCCCGCCGGGGCCGGCCCCCACCGCACCGGCGCCCGGGGGGAGTGCGTCCGCCCGCGGCCGGAGCGGCCGCGGGCGACCACCACCCGCCGGATCCCGCCCGGGCCGGCCGGCGGCGTATGCCCGGCGGCGTACAGGCCGGCGGTGTACCGAGTGACGACGACCCGGCCGGCGGCGTACCGGCTGCCGGGCGCGCCGGGCCGGCACCGTGCCGGTCGGTCCCGGGTCACGCGGCCGCGGCGACGACGGCGCCGGCCCCCGGGCCGGGCCCGCGCCCGCCGCAGGGGGAGCGGTGGTGCTCCACGGCCGGTCCCTGCCCGGGGCCCGGCGGCCCGGGCAGGGGCCGGGCCGAACCCCGGCTCCCGCCGTGGTGCGCGCTCGCACTCCCGCGGTCGGGAGCGACGACCGGAAAGAAGTTCACGCCGAATTCCATGGATGACTCCGTCTGGTACTCGATGCAGGGCGGCCGGAAATACGGAAAAAAATTTCCTCGGCCATCGGACCATAGACGGTCCGTGGGAACGGCGGGGCGGATGCGAGTACGGCTCCAGCGGATTTCCGGATGTTCTCGAGTTCACGTCACGCGGCGTTCGCGGTGTTCCGGCGTGAAAGCAGCGGACGCGAGCGGCCGGGCGTGGGGCGCGCCATCAGCTCGGGAAATCCGACCTCGATCCCGCGCCGGTGCCAGAAGGAGACCAGTTCCATGACGGTGGTCGAATCCAGGCCCCCCGCCGGGCCCTCGCCGTCCCCAAGGAGCCCGGACTCCGCCGACCGCGTGCAGCCGGTGACCATCTGCCGCAGCAGTTGCCGCGTCAGCGGGTCCGCACCCTCGGGCAGCACCTGCCCGCCATCCCGCCCGGCGCCGTCCGTCATCTCCATGACGCGGAAAACTAACAGTGCGCGCCCGCCTGCGAAAGACACTCACCGGCGCCTTTTCCACCCGGTCGGGCACGTGTCGAAGACGTGTCAGAAAAAGCGAACACGACAGCACGGGAAAACACTCGACGATTCCTCGAGAATTCACCGGGGCGGGGTGGAGACGGGCTACGGCGCGCCTTGTGTATACGTGGCGGGGTAAGGACAGCAGGCCCCTGCGTGGCGCAATATCGACGAGCCTCGGGCACCGATTCGCACAACGGCTCGGAAGCCGAGTTCAGCCGTCGAGGTACGGGGAGGAAACCATGAAGATTCGTGTTCTGGGTCCACTGAGCGCCGACGTCAACGGGATGTCGATCGTGCCGACGGCCGGGAAGCCGCGGCAGATCCTGGCCCTGCTCGCCCTCTACCCGGGCCGGGTCATGCCCGTGCCCACGCTCATGGAGGAGATCTGGGGCACCGAACTTCCCCAGAGTGCCCTGACCACCCTGCAGACCTACATCCTGCAGCTGCGGCGCCGGCTCGGCACCGCCATGGGGCCCGACGCCCCCGGCGCCGCCAAGAGCGTGCTCGCCACCCGGCACGGCGGCTACCTGCTGCAGATACCGGCCGAGGCGGTGGACGTCCACGAGTACGAGCACCTCGTCGCCGAGGGCCAGCAGTGCTTCGAGGACGGCGAGGACGAGCGGGCCGCGCGCAGCTACCGCAAGGCGCTGGACCTGTGGCAGGGGCCCGCCCTGGTCGACGTACGCGTCGGCCCCATCCTGGAGATCGAGGCGATGCGGCTGGAGGAGAGCCGGCTCGTCACCCGGGAACGCCGCATCGACGCCGACCTCAGGCTCGGCCGGCACGCCGAGGTCACCGCCGAGCTGACGGACCTGATCGCCCGGCACCCCGAGCACGAGGGGCTGCACTCGCAGGCCATGGTGGCGCTGTACCGCTCCGGCCGGCAGGCCGCCGCGCTGGACGTCTACCACCGGCTGCGCCGCCGCCTGGTCGAGGAGCTGGGCGTGGAGCCCTCGCCGCAGTTGCAGCGGCTGCACCAGGCGATGCTCGCCGTCGACCCCCGGCTGGACGTGGTGTCCGGACCACGGCGCACCTCCACCTTCGACCTGTACGCGGCCTGACCTGCCCCGCCCCCACGGGCCGGCCGCCTCCCCGCCGCCTCCGCCGGGACCGGCGCGGGGGCGCGCCGGGGCATTCGACCGGCACATGGTGCCC
>NZ_JAAAXQ010000588.1 GCF_009916105.1 Streptomyces sp. GC420
GACCGGGAGAACGGGGTGGTCGGGGAGGACAGCGTGGACGGCCTCTCCTCGGGACTCGACGCACTGGAGTCCCCGGCCGCCGTCCCGGCGCGGCGCCGGCGCGGGCTCGACGGCCGGTCCGCGGCGCCCTTCCTGGCGCTGGTGTGCGTGCTGGCGGTGTGGCAGCTGACCAGCGGGCTCGGCCTGCTGCCCGCGCTGCCCGCGCCCGCCGCCGTGTGGGGCGCGCTCGCGGAGCGGTGGCGGGACGGGACGCTGCTGCCCGCCCTGGGCAACAGCGCGGCGCGCACCGCGCTCGGTTTCGGCGCCTCGGTGCTGGTCGGAGCCCCGCTGGGGCTGTTCGTGGCGCGGTACGCCGTGCTCCGTACGATCGTCGCGCCCGTCCTGTCCGCCTTCCAGGCGCTGCCCGCGGCCGCGCTGGTGCCGATGGCGGTGATCGCGCTCGGCGATTCGGAGCGCGCGGTGTACGCGGTGGTGCTGCTCGGCGCGGTGCCGTCCATCGCCATGGGGCTGCTGAGCGCGGTCGACCAGATCCCGCCGCTGCTGCGCCGCGCTGGGCGGACCATGGGTGCCACGGGGCGGCTTGCGGTGCGCAAGGTGCTGCTGCCGGCGGCCCTGCCGGGGTTGATCGCGGCGCTGCGGCAGGGCTGGACGTTCGGCTGGCGGGCGCTGATGACGGCGGAGCTGATCACGGCGACGCCGCTGCCGGGTGTGGGGCGGATCCTCGGCGCGGGCAAGGAGAGCGGGGACGCGGCGGTGGTGCTGGCGGCCGTGGCGCTGATCCTGGCGGTGGGTGTGCTGGTGGAGTCTGTGGTGTTGGCTCCTCTGGAGCGGCGGGTGCTGCGGGACCGGGGGCTCGGCGGGACGGCCTGAGCCTCCCGACCGGGCCGGGCGGCCGGCCCCGGACCGCCGGGCCGGCGAGCGAAGGACCGGAGGGCCCGGACCGGAGGGCCCGGACCGGAGGGCCCGGACCGGAGGGCCCGGACCGGAGGGCCCGGGCGTGCACCGGTTCAGCGGGACAGGGTGAGCCGCGGCTTGGGCGCGTCGGTCCGGCCGGTCGGGGGTGTGCGGCTGCCCGCGCGGTACGGCGCCGACCACGGTGCACCAGGGCCGGTGTAGCCCTGCTCCGCGGCGGCGTGCAGGGTCCAGTGCGGGTCGTAGAGATGGGGTCTGGCCAGCGCGCACAGGTCCGCGCGTCCGGCGAGGAGGAGCGAATTGACGTCGTCCCAGGAGGAGATGGCGCCGACGGCGATCACGGGCATGCCCAGTTCGCCGCGGATCCGGTCGGCGTACGGCGTCTGGTAGGAGCGGCCGTACTCGGGGCTTTCGTACGGCACGACCTGGCCGGTGGACACGTCGAGGGCGTCGGCGCCGTGCGCGGCGAAGGCGCGGGCGATCTCCACGGCGTCGTCGGCGGTGGTGCCGCCCTCGGCCCAGTCGGTGGCGGAGATCCGCACGGTCATGGGCCGGTCGTCGGGCCAGGCCTCCCGCACGGCGTCGAAGACTTCGAGGGGGAAGCGCAGCCGGCCCGGGAGCGGGCCGCCGTAGGCGTCGGTGCGGCGGTTGGTGAGCGGCGAGAGGAAACCGGAGAGCAGATAGCCGTGGGCGCAGTGCAGTTCGAGCAGGTCGAACCCGCTGTGCGCGGCGCGGCGCGCGGCGGCCGCGAACTGCTCGCGGATCTCGTTCATGCCCGCGCGGTCGAGTGCCCTGGGGACCTGGTTGACCCCGGCGCGGTAGGGGATGGGCGAGGCGGCGCTCACCGGCCAGTTGCCGTCGGGCAGCGGCTCGTCCATGCCCTCCCACATCGGGCGGGTGGAACCCTTGCGGCCGGAATGGCCCAGCTGGACGCCGATCGCGGTGCCCGGCGCCGCGCTGTGCACGAAGTCGGTGATCCGCCGCCAGGCCGCGGCCTGCGCTTCGTCGTAAAGGCCGGTGCAGCCTGGGGTGATGCGGCCCTCGGGGCTGACGCAGACCATCTCGGTCATCACCAGTCCGGGTCCGCCGAGAGCGCGGGCGCCGAGGTGGACGAGGTGGAAGTCGCCGGGGAGGCCGTCGGTGGCGGAGTACATGTCCATGGGCGAGACGACGACCCGGTTGCGCAGGGTCAGCCCGCGCAGCCGGAAGGGCGTGAACATGGGCGGCGTACCGGGCGGGCAGCCGAATTCGCGCTCGACTGCCTCGGTGAACGCGGCGTCCCGCAGCCGCAGGTTGCCGTGGGTGACGCGGCGGCTGCGGGTGAGCAGGTCGAACGCGAACCGGTGCGGCCCTCCACCGAGATGCCGGTGCAGTTCCTCGAACCAGCGCAGGCTGGCCGCGGCGGCGCGCTGGGTGGACTCGACGACGGGACGCCGCTCGGCCTCGTACGCGGCGAGGGCACGGGCCGGGTCGGGCTGTTCCTCCAGGCAGGCGGCGAGCGCGAGGGCGTCCTCGACTGCGAGTTTGGTGCCGGAGCCGATGGAGAAGTGGGCGGTGTGCGCGGCGTCTCCGAGGAGCACGATGTTGCCGTGGGACCAGCGCTCGTTGACGACGGTGCGGAAGGTGAGCCAGCCGGAGTCGTTGGACTTGAGCGGCCGTCCGCCGAGGGCCTCCGCGAAGATCTCGGCGCAGCGGTCCACGGAGGCCTGTTCGCCGAGCGCGTCGAAGCCCGCGGCCCGCCAGACCTCTTCGCGCATCTCGACGATCACGGTGCTGTCGTGCGGGGAGTAGGGGTAGCCGTGCAGCTGCATCACTCCGTGCCCGGTCTCGGCGATCTCGAAGCGGAAGGCGTCGAAGGCGAAGTCGGCGGCGAGCCAGATGTAGCGGCACCGGTGCGGGGTGACGCGGGGGGCGAAGACGTCGGCGTGTGCGGCGCGGGTGGTGCTGCCCGCCCCGTCGGCGGCGATCACCAGGTCGTAGGACGCGGCCAGTTCGGCGGGGGGCGGGGCGGGCGTGCGAAAACGCAGCTCGACACCGAGGTTCCGGCAGCGGTCGTGCAGGATGTGGAGGAGCCTTCGGCGGCCGAGGGCGGCGAAGCCGTGCCCGCCGGAGGTGAGGGCGCGGCCGCGGTGCACGATGTGGATGTCGTCCCAGCGCACGAACTCGCGCCGGAGCGCGGCGTGGACGGCGGGGTCGGCGTGCTCGATGCCGCCGAGGGTCTCGTCGGAGAGGACGACGCCGAAGCCGAAGGTCTCGTCGGGGGCGTTGCGTTCCCAGACGGTGACCTCCCGGTCCGGGCCGAGCCGCTTGAGCAGTGCCGCGGCGTAGAGCCCGCC
>NZ_JAAAXQ010000589.1 GCF_009916105.1 Streptomyces sp. GC420
GAGCACCACCGGGAGCTGCCTCCTGCCCGGCTCGTCGCCGAGCGTGCCGCCGGTGAGGACCATGCGGGGGAAGCGGGTGAGCAGGGTGCCGAGGGCGATCCGGACTTCCGCACGGGCGAGCGCCGCGCCGAGGCAGTGCCGGTGGCCGAGGCCGAACGCGAGGTGGTGGTTGGCGGAGCGGCCCGGGTCGAAGCGGTCGGGGTCGTCGAAGCGCGCGGGATCCCGGTTGACGGCGGCCAGCGCGCAGTGGACGCCGCTGCCCGCGGCGGGGCCGGCCGCCGGGTCCGCGGCAGGCTTCGCGGCCGGGTCCGCGGTGTCCGCCCGCGGCGCGTCGCCGGCGTAGCGCGAGGCGAGCGTGGTGGGGGTGATGACGCGCAGCAGTTCCTCGATCGTGGCGTCCATCAGGGCGGGTTCGTCGCTCAGCCGCTCCCAGTGGCTCCGCCGCCCCAGCAGCAGCTCCACGCTCTCCGTCAGCAGTCGGGTGACGGGCCGGTGCCCGGCGACCAGCAGGAATCTGACTGCGGCCAGCACGTCCTGCTCCGCCGTCCCGCCGTCCTCGCCCCGGAGCATCGCGCTGATCAGGTCGTCCCCGGGCGTCCGTCTCCGCTCGGCGATCAGCGTCCTGAGGTACTCCGCCAGGGCGAGACCGGTGCTCTTGGTGACCGTCGTCGACTCGCCGTACTCGGCGATCCACCCGTAGACGTAGTCGCGGATGTAGCGGCGCTCTGCGGTGGGAATCCCGAGCAGTTCGCAGAGCACGGCGACCGGGAACGGACGGGAGAACGCCTGCACGAAGTCGACCGGTTCACCGGCCGGCACCTGGGCGAGCAGGCGGTCGGCCTCCCGTTGGATGCGCGACGCCAGTCCCGCCACACGCCGGTGCGTGAGCTGACGGGAGATCAAGCGGCGCAGCCTCACATGTTCGTCGGCCGGAAGGAAGAACAGCTGCTCCTCGTCGCAGACCTCCTCGTCGGACGCGGTCCGCATGGACGCGGCCAGCGGATGTTCGCCCCTGAGCCGCGGTTCCACCAGCGCCGCCGCGGCTTCGTCGTACCGGGTGATCATCAGGCCGGTCTCGCGGCCGCCCAGACTGACCTCCACGGTGCCCGCCTCGCGCAGCCTGCGGAGCGCGGTGTGGTCCCTGAGCATCTCCGCGGTGATGACGGGCAGGCCCATCGGGCACACCTCGGCGGCCAGGGAGCGGATGAGTTCCGCGTCGGTCTGGGGCGTCGGCCGGTCGAGGCGGCCTCGGGGACTGGTCTGCATGGAACGGGCCCTTCTCGCGACGGGTGGCGTTTTCCGGTGGCCGGTGCGCGGCGTCCGCCGTGCGCGGCGGGGGACGTCAGTTCGTGTGCTGGAGGAACTGGGTGGCGGCGAGTTCGGCGTACAGGGGGTCGGCGGCCACGAGTTCCGCGTGCGTCCCCACGGCGCGCACCACGCCCCCGTCAAGCACGACGATCCGGTCCGCCAGGGCGACGGTGGACAGGCGGTGGGCCACGACCAGGACGGTGGTCGTGCGGGCGATGTCGGCCACCGTGTCGCGCAGAGCCGCCTCGTTCACGGCGTCGAGCTGGGAGGTCGCCTCGTCGAGGAGCAGCAGGCGGGGGCGGCGCAGCAGGGCCCGGGCGATGGCCACCCGCTGGCGCTGGCCGCCCGACAGCATGGTGCCGCGGTGGCCGACCGGCGTGTCGAGGCCCTGGGGCAGCCGCCGCACAAGGTCGTCGAGGCGCGCGGTGCGCAGGACGTGCCGTATGTCCACGCCGTCGGCTCCGGGACAGCCGAGCAGGAGGTTGTCGCGGAGGGAGCCGGAGATCACGGGGGCGTCCTGCTCGACGTATCCGATGACCGAACGCAGTTCCCGGATGTCCCACCGGCCGAGCTCGCGGCCGTCGACGAGGACGCTGCCGCCGGTCGGCTCGTAGAAGCGCTCGATGAGGGAGAACAGGGTGGTCTTGCCCGCTCCCGAGGGACCTACGAAGGCGGTGATGCCGCGCGGAGGGACGGTGAAGCTCACTCCCCGGTGCACGGGCGGCAGTTCGGGCGAGTAGCGGAAGTGCAGGTCGCGGAATTCGAGTGAGGCGGGTTCCCGGCCGGGCCCGGGCAGGGGGATGCGTCCGTTCCCAGGGCCGGCCGGCAGGTCCTCGGCCCGCAGTCGCTCGGCCTCCTGGATGCGCGTGACCGCCGCGGCACCCAGGTGGTACTGGCTGATGCCGCCGACGAGTTGCTGGACCGCGGGCACCAGGTAGAAGACATACATCAGGAAGGCGATGAGCCTTCCGGCCTCCAGCTCGCCCGAGGCCACCCGTGCGCCGCCCACCGCGAGAACGGTGAAGAAGGCTATCTGCATGGCCAGTTCGGCGGTGTTACCGGCCAGCGCGAGCCACTTCGCGGCGCGTACGCCGGCCCGCCAAGAGTCGTGGGCGGCGTCGTGGACGGCGGCCTCGGCGCGTTCCTCCGCACCGGACGCCTTGACGGTGCGCAGCGCCCCGAACGCGCGCTCCAGCGCCGCGCCCACCAGGCCCACCGATTCCTGGGCGGCGGTACTCGCCTCGTTGACGCGGGACATGACCGTGCGGACGATCCACCCGGCGAGGACCAGCACGCCCAGGGTCACGGCCGTGAGCACCGGGTCGAGCACACACATCAGCGTCGTGGTCACGACGAGGGTGAGCGCCCCGGTCGCCGTACCGACGAGCGAGTCCGCTGTGACCTGGCGCAACAGGGTGGTGTCGGACGTGACACGGGCTATCAGGTCGCCCGGCTCGGTCCGGTCGAACTCCGGAACGCGCAGCCGCAGCAGGTGTGACGACAGACGGCGGCGGGCGGTCAGCACGATCGATTCGGCGGCCCGGCGCAGCACGTACTGCCCCAGGGGCCCCGCCAGCGCTGTGACGACGACCAGGACACCCATCAGCAGCAGCACGCCCCGCAGGGGCCGGCCGCTGCCGAGGCCGTCGATGAGCCGCTCGGCCGCGAGGGGGATCGTGAGTCCCGCCGCGGCGGTCAGCACGTTCAGCAGGCCGCCGAGAGCCAGGTATCGCCAGGACGGACGCATGTGGCCGAGGAGGACGCGCCAGGTCGGGGCGGGCGCTGCGGACTCCGGTGCGGCGGGCGCCGACGCGGGCGCGGCGGGCACCGGGGGCGGCGCCGGTTCCGGCGCCGCGGTGCGGTCGTCGTGCTGTGTGTTCACGGGAGTCCTGGGTCCTGAGTCCTCGGATGCGGGCGGTGGCGGTGGTGG
>NZ_JAAAXQ010000058.1 GCF_009916105.1 Streptomyces sp. GC420
GACCCCGCCCGCCGTCGCGGACCCCGGGGAGATCGCCGCCCGGCTGGCCGCGGGCGAGTGGGTCGTCGACCTCCGCAACCGAGTCGCGTTCTCCGAGGGCCATGTCGCCGGATCGTTCAACTTCGAACTCGAGGGCCAGCTCGCGACGTACCTGGCTTGGCTGATTCCGTGGGGCAAGCCGGTCACGCTGCTCGCGGAGTCGCCCCGGCAGCTCGCCGACGCCCAGCGTGAGCTCGTCCGCGTGGGCATCGACCGGCCCGCCGCCGCGGCGACCGGCTCCCCCGCCGACTGGGTCGGGCCCGGCGAGAGCCCGCGGTCCTTCCGCCGCGCCGCCTTCGCGGACCTGGCGGCGCGGCCCGCGGGGCAGAACGTCGTCCTCGATGTGCGGCGCGACGCGGAGCGCGCCACCGGCCATGTCGCGGGCTCGGTGCACATCCCGATCCACCAGTTGCGCGGCCGGCTCTCCGAGGTGCCGCCGGGGACCGTCTGGGTGCACTGCGCCGGAGGGATGCGGGCGGCCGTCGCCGCCTCCCTGCTGGACGCCTCGGGGCGGGACGTCGTGGCGATCGACGACGACCTCGACGGCGCACGCGACGCCGGCCTCCTGGAGTCCGGGCCCCCGGCCTCCGCCCGGGCGGACGAGACCACCGGAAACGGCGCGCACGCCACCAACGGCGGGAGCACCGACAGTGCGGGCGGCGGGAGCAGCGAGGCCGGCGCGGACACGGGGACCACGAGGGCGGCCACCGATACCGCGGGCTCTGCCCGGATCTCCCCCGACCAGGCCCGGGAGCGCACCGGGCCGTCCGGTGACGCCGTACTGCTCGACGTGCGTGAGGCGGACGAGTGGGCCGAGGAGCACGCCCCCGGCGCCGTACCGGCACCGCTGTCGGCCCTCGCCGCGGGCGGGCCGCTGCCGCCCGCCGCTCAGGGCCGTCCGCTGATCGTGATCTGCCGTTCCGGCCGCCGCTCCCTGGACGCCGTCAGGCTGCTCGCCGAGCGCGGCTTCGAAGCGGTCGACGTCGCGGGCGGCATGATCGCCTGGGCCGAAGCGGGTCTTCCCGTCGTGACGGACGAGTACGGCGACGGTGGCACGGCCGCGTGACCGAGCTCGTTCTCGCTCTGGTCGCGGGGGCCGTCACCGGTCTCGCGCTCGGGGCCCTGGGAGGCGGGGGCAGTGTGCTCGCCGTTCCCGCGCTGGTCTATCTGCTCGGCTTCACCCCGGCCGCCGCCGGCACCGCGAGCCTGATCATCGTGACGGTCACCTCCGCCGGCGCGCTGTACGCGCACGCGCGGGACGGACAAGTGCGCTGGCGTACGGGGCTGCTGTTCTCGGCGGCGGGCCTGCTCCCGGCGATGCTGGGCGGCATGGCCGCCGGGCGGCTGCCCTCGGCCGCGCTGACCGTGGCGTTCGCGGTGATCGCCGCCGCCGCCGCGCTCCGTATGCTTCGACCCGCCGCTCCCGCGCACGCGGACCATGTGGTACGGCCCGGCCGGGCCGCCGCGGCCGGGGCCGGGCTCGGCGCCGTGACCGGGGTGCTGGGCGTGGGCGGCGGATTCCTCGCCGTGCCCGCCCTGGTGGGCGTCCTGGGCCTGCGGATGCGTCAGGCAGTCGGAACCGGCCTGCTGGTGATCATCGTCAATTCGGTGGCCGCGCTGACGGTACGGGCCGGAACTGCGGGCGCCGTGGACTGGGCGGTCGTCGCACCGTTCACCGCGGCGGCGGTCCTCGGCGCCTGGGACGGCAAACGCCTGGCGACGAAGGTCTCCGGGGCCGGGCTCCAGCGCATCTTCGCCCGGGTGCTGCTCGCGGTGGCCGCGTTCATGGTCGTCGACGTAGCGGTCTGAAGCCGGTGCGGACCCGTGCGCCGCATACCGGCGCGGCACACCCGGGCGGGTCGGCGCGTCACACCCCGGCGCCGCCGCGTCTGCTGCGCCGCCGCGTCTCCGGCGTCGGCGCACCTTCCGTGCGGCTCAGGCCAGCGACAGGAACAGCTTCTCGAGCCGGGCGCGCATCTGCTCCTTGCTCTCGCCGCCGTTCCCCCCGTTGCTCGCGGAGTTCTTCGCACCGTCCTCGGAATCGATCAGGCACTGCTGCAGACCGGTCGCGATGATCGCGAATCCGGCCCGGTCCAGCGCACGGGAGGCAGCGGCAAGCTGGGTGACGACGTCTTCGCAGTCGCGCCCTTCCTCGATCATCCGGATCACTCCGGAGATCTGCCCCTGGGCCCGGCGCAGCCGGTTCAGCACCGCCTTCAGCTCCGCACCCTCGAACTCCAGCTCCACGGCAACTCCTCACTTATACCCTTACGGGTATTTTACTCCCCCTTGGGCCGCGCCACGGGACCCCGAAAGAACCAAGCATCCCATCCCGCGGGAACATTCCCTCCCCCGAGTCCGAAGGCGGACCGGAACCAATCCCGCCGCTGCCGGAAACGACCGGAGGCCGCTCCGGATACCCGAAACGGCCTCTGATTCCACGACTTCGAAAAGTCGGGACGACAGGATTTGAACCTGCGACCCCTTGACCCCCAGTCAAGTGCGCTACCAAGCTGCGCCACGTCCCGTTGCGCGTTCCACCCGGCTTCCGCGAGGTGATCGCGCAGGGAAAACATTACCGCACCTCGCGGGTCCCCCGTTCCACGGCCTCCCACGCCCCGGGGACAATCGGGCCATGGCTGACGTACGGCGGGACCGGGATGCCGAGGGACGGGCGCGCAACGCGCGGCCGAGGGACGGGCTGGGGCGGCCGCTGCCGTACGGGGCCGAGGGGGTGGAGCGCCAGCCCGAGGGCGTGGTGCGCACGCCGTCGCAGACGGTGGCGGAGGCGCAGCACCTGCTGGACGCGGGAAAGCCGTTCCACGCGCACGAGGTGTTCGAGGACGCGTGGAAGTCCGGGCCCGAGACGGAACGCGCCCTGTGGCGCGGTCTGGCCCAGCTCGCGGTGGGCCTGACCCACGCGGCCCGGGGCAACCGGCGGGGCGGGGCCCGTCTGCTGCTGCGCGGGGCCGCCGGGATCGCCGGGTACGCGGACGACCGGCCGTACGGGATCGACGTGGCCGGGCTTTCCGAGTGGGCCCGGCGGCTCGCCGCGCGGGTGGAGTGCGGCGAGGACGTCGACCCGAAGGGCGCGGCGCCGAGACTGACCGGAAAGGCCGCCTGACGACTCCCCGGACCGTTCCGGCCACGAACCGGAGGCCGCCGACCGGGGGCCGGGACCGGGACCGGGAGGCAGAAGCACCCCGAAGCACCTGAGCGCATGCCCGGGGCCCGGCCGCCCATGGGGTGGTGAGCGTCCGGGCCCCGGAGTCCGGTGGGCGCCGCGGCGCCGGCCGCCGGCTACTCGATGACGAGTTCGACCGGGATGTTTCCGCGGGTCGCCTTGGAGTACGGGCAGTAGGCGTGGGCCTTCTTGAGGAGCGTCCGGCCCGGCTCACCATCCAGGTGCTCGGGCAGTTCCACGCGCAGGGTGACGGCGAGCGCGAAGCCGCCGTCCGTGTCCTTGCCGATGCCGACCTCGGCGGTCACCGAGGCGTCCTTGACGTCGATCTTCTCCTGGCGGGCGATGGCACCCATGGCGCTGGCGAAGCACGCGGCGTATCCGGCGGCGAAGAGCTGCTCGGGGTTGGTGCCCTGGCCGTTGCCGCCGAGAGCCTGCGGGAAGGCGAGCGGCAGGTCGATACGGCCGTCGCTGCTGACGGCACGGCCTTCGCGGCCGTTGGCGGTGGCGACTGCGGTGTAGAGCGCGTCCATGGTTTCCATCTCTCCTCGTTGTCGGGGTCGACGACGACAACTAAAGCACACAACTCAATTGTGTACAACTGAATATCGGTCACGCTACCCTGTGAGGCATGGACACGAAGGAGCAGAGCGCCGTGACGACCGTGCGGGACGAGGAGTTCCTCCGTCTCGACAACCAGATCTGCTTCTCCCTGCACGCCGCCTCGCGGGCGTTCAACGGCCTCTACCGCGTGCTGCTGAAGGACCTCGGGCTGACCTATCCGCAGTACCTGGTGATGCTGGTGCTCTGGGAGCACGGCGAACTGCCGGTCAAGACGATCGGTGAACACCTCCGACTGGACTCGGGCACGCTGTCGCCGCTGCTCAAGCGGCTGGAGGCGGCGGGCCACGTGGAGCGCAGGCGCAGCCCCGAGGACGAGCGTTCCGTCACCGTGCGCCCCACCGCTTCCGGCACCGCGCTGCGAGAGGAGGCGCTCCGGGTGCCCCGCAGAATCGGTGCCTCGACCGGTCTCTCGCTCGCCGAGATCGGGCAGCTCCGGGCCCGGCTCGACGCGCTCACGGCCACGCTGGACGAGGCCGCGCTGCGTGCCGCCGCCGGTGACTGCGCGGCGGACGGTGGAGACGCGGCGGACGGGAAGAGCGGCCGACCGTGAGTGCCGCCGGCCGCCGCCGAACTCACGGTCGGCCGGCAGCCGTCGGCCTCAGCCGTCCGTCAGACCGGTGACCCTCATCGTGATGCTGAGCCGCCCGCTCGCCAGCCCGGTGGCCGGGTCGCATGTGCCGGACAGGCCCCTGGGAACCGTTCCTGTGGGCTGAGCAGGATTGAATCCGCTCAGCCGCACGCCGCGAACGGTCTTGGGCGCACTGGTCCCCGGCGTACTCAACCCCGGGGCGGCGACACGGATCCTGTCCGTGGTCCGATCCCGGGAGGCCGGCCCCCTCACGACCCGGCCGGACGGATACGGCCGGAGGCGGGCGGGGAGGCCCCGAACCACCACTGCGGTGGAGCGGGGGCCCCGCACTCCCCCGGCTACCGCCGGGGGTGCCCAGGCGCCATACCCGGCGGCCGCGTCCATCAGGAGGTAGGAGGCGATGATGCGTGGCTGCCCGCGGGCGGGGTTGCGGGGCGCGACTCCAGCGATCTTCACTCCGGTGTACGAGGCTGTCGTGGACGGCATCAGCAACAGCTGGCCCGCGTCGACGTCGAGCACGGTGCGGGGGATGTCCGCTTCGGGGTCCAGCCCGGCGCGCAGGGCTTGTTCCACTGCCCGAATGGCCAGTGGCATGGGCAGGCGGCGCGCCAGTTCTCCGGCGTCGATCAGTGAGAGCGCGGCGGGGTTCACGCACTCAGTTCCTTCAGAACATGTGAAGCCCTCTCCAGAGCGGCTGCCAGTTGGGCCGGCTCCTGCCCGTAGGTGAACCGGAGGTGGTTTTCGGTTCCGAAATGGGCCCCGGCGCCGACCAGCACGCCGCCGCGGGCATGCAGTGCCTCGGCGACTTCGGTGCTGGGCAGGTCCAGGTGGTAACGGACGAATGCCAGGGAGGTGGCCTGGGGCGGCACGGCCGACAGTAACTGGTCATGGGAGTCGATCCATTGCTGCATCTGGGTCCAGCTCTCGCGGAGGAAGCCGCGGTAGCGGTTCAGCAGCCGGGTGCGGGTGGCGGGATTGAGCGCCAGTTCCGCGAGGGCCATTGCAGGCCCTGCCGCGGAGACGGTGGTGTATTCGTGCCGCTGGCGAAGCCGCGCCGTGAGCGCGGGAGGTGCGATCAGCCAGCCGAGACGCAGACCCGGCATGCCGAACGCCTTGGAGAGGCTGCCGACGCACACGACTCGCTCGTACCGCCCCCAGAAGCTGGGACTGGCCTTCTCGGTGTGGAGTTCGGTGCCGCGGTGCACTTCATCGGAGAGCACCCACGCACCTACTCGGTCCGCGATGGAGGTGATCGCCCGTATCTCCTCCTCGGTGAGGATGGTGCCCGCCGGGTTGTTGGGGGTCGTCACCGAGATTGCCCGGGTTCCCGGATGAACCATGTTTGCCAGCGCGTCGATGTCGGGTCGCCAGCCGCGCTGCGGGTCCAGTGGGAGGTCCTCGACGACGGCGCCCCGGTTGAGGGCGGCACCCCAGACTTGACGGTAGCCCGGTGACATGGTCACCACATGGTCCCCGGGTCGGATGAGGGTCTCGACGGCGACAGTGTTGGCCTCTGCCGCCCCGACGGTGACGATGACCTCCGAGGCATAGTCCGTGCTGCCGGCGTGCCACTGCGCTGTCTGCGCGCGCAGTTGGTCCGTGCCGCATGTGGGCGGGTAGCTCAGCTCGCTGTCGAGAAGTCGGCTCAGTGACTGCTCGCTGTCCACGAGGTCGCGCAGCCGGATCGGCCGGCAGCCGCTGTCGGCCAGGCTGTATGTGGCCGTGGCTCCCAGTCTCCCCTGCCATTCCAGCAGTTCGAACGGGGTGAAGGTCATGGATATCCCCCAGGGACTCGGTGGAATGAACGCATGGGAGGTGGCATTACTCGGCGCTGTCCACCTTGGCTGGATCTCGTTCGACGACCGGGCCGAGGACGGTGTCGATGCGATGCATCAGCGCCGGGTCGATACGGATGCCCGCAGCCTTCACCGTGTCGTGAATCTGCTCCGGCCGGGAGGCACCCACGATGGCCGCGGCGACGTTGGGGTTCTGCAGTGTCCAGGCGACAGCGAGCTGAGCCTGGGTCAGGCCCAGCTCCTGAGCGATGGGGGTGAGCTGCTGCACCCTCTCCAGCACCTCGTCACGCAGGAAGGTCTTCACCCAGCCGGAGCCCGTCTCGTCCGTGGCCCGCGATCCTGCGGGCGGAGGATGACCGGGCAGGTACTTGCCGGTGAGTACGCCCTGGGCGAGGGGCGACCAGACGATCTGGCTGAGCCCCTCCCGTTCGCACAGAGGCACGACCTCTTCCTCGATGACACGCCAGAGCATCGAGTACTGGGGCTGGTTGGACACGAACCGGTCCAGGCCGAGTTCGCCGGCGAGTTTCGTGGCCTGCGCGATCTGGTCCGTGGTCCACTCCGAGACGCCGATGTAGAGGACCTTGCCCTGCCGGATGAGGTCGTCGAAGGTCTTGAGGGTCTCCTCCAGCGGAGTCCGGTGATCGAAGCGATGTGCCTGGTACAGGTCGACGTAGTCGGTGCCCAGTCTCGACAGCGAGCCGTTGATGGCCTCCGTGATGTGCTTGCGGGACAGGCCGCTGTCGTTCGGTCCGGTACCGGTCGGGAAGAACACCTTGGTGGAGATCACCAGGGACTCGCGACGCCGGCCTTTCAGCGCCCTGCCGAGTACGGCCTCGGCGGCTGTGCCCGCGTACACGTCGGCCGTGTCGAACGTGGTGATTCCGGCGTCCAGCGCCGCGTGGACGCACTGGACGGCCTGGTCGTCGTTGATCTGGGCGCCGTGGGTGAGCCAGTTGCCGTAGGCGATCTCGCTGACTTGAAGCCCGCTACGGCCCAGTTGTCTGAATTTCATCCGCAACCCTCACTACTGTCGTCCTTGCGCGGAGGCAGGGGTGTGATCCGTACGCGGTTGTCGTGGAAGACCGCTCCGCCGCCCATGTCCGCATCCCGTTCGTCGACGGTGGCGTTCGGGCCGGAGCCGCCAGTCAGCTTGGGCCAGTGGCCCTTGGTCGTCATTGCGACTCCCGGGCGTACGACGTCGTCGATCTTGGCCAGGGCTTCGAACGCGCCTCGGCTGTTGCCCACCCTGACGCGGTCACCGGTCGCGATGCCGCTCGCCGCAGCGTCCTTCGGGTGCAGCACGACATACGGCGGGCCGGCGCGGCGGCGCAGCGCCGGCTTGTTCCCGAAGACGGTATTGAGGAAGAAGCGGGACGCCACGGAGACGAGGACACAGGGGAAGGACCGTGCCAGTTCGGCGTCACTGGTCTCCGCGGCCGGGACGTATCCGGCCACGGCGTCGAAGCCGTCCGCCTGGGCGGTCTCCGAGACGAACTCGAGTTTCCCCGAGAGGGTGGGGAATCCATGGACGAAGGGTACGAACCCCGTGGGGTAGGAGAGCCGCGCCCATCCTCTGTCGCGCAGTGTGTCCACGGTGATGCCGGCCAGGGACGGGTGCCGGGAGTCGAGGAGTTCGTTCGCCAATTCTTCGTCGCTGGCGTACAGCGCCGGTTCCGTCAGATTCATGGCCCGGGCCAGGCGCCGGAACGTCTCAGTGGTGGACAGGCACTCCCCGGGCGGGGCAACCGCCGGTTCGTTCCAGGTGATGTACAGGTGGCCGTAGCCGTCATGCACATCCAGGTGCTCGGGCTGCATGGTGGCGGGCAGCACGATGTCGGCGTAGTCGGCGGTGTCGGTCTGGAAGTGGTCCATGACCACGGTGAAGAGGTCTTCCCGGGCCAGGCCCTGGCGGATTCTGTTCTGGTCGGGGGAACTGGCCAGCGGGTTGGCGCCGTAGACGATGAGTGCTTCGACGGGCGGATCGTCCACGTCCAGCAGCCCTTCGGCCAACCGCGTCATGGACAGGCTCCGCACGGGACGGGTCAGCAGGTCGTCCCGGTAGAGGGCCTCGCGGTTCCCGCCGAAGTAGCCGTCGGTCGAGTAGAGCAGACCGCCGCCGGGTCGCCGCCAGTCGCCGGTCACGGCGGGCAGGCAGGCGAGAGTTCGCAGCGCGGTGCCGCCCCCGGCGTGGCGCTGGATGCCCTGCGATACCCGGATGGCGGTGGGCCGGCTGTTGGCAATGCGCCGTCCGAGCCGGACGATCTCCTCCTCGGCCACCCCCGTTTCCCGCGCCGTGAGCCGCGGGCTGAACTCCAGCACTCTCTTCCGGAACGCTTCCCACCCCACGGTGCAGGTGCCCAGGTATTCCCGGTCCTCGGCACCCTCCTGGAGAACCACGTGCATGAGGCCCAGGGCGAGCGCCGCGTCCGTGCCCGGAAGGGGCGCGATGTGTTCGTCGGCCTGGGCGGCCGTACGGCTGCGGACCGGGTCGATGACGACGACATGTGCGCCATCGCGCCGTGCCCGCTGGATTACCTTCCACAGGTGGTGGTGGGTGGTGAGGGGATTGCTCCCCCACAGGAGAATCAGCCGGGAATGCACCAGGTTCTCCGGGTCGATGCCCGTGCTGGTGCCGAGTGTGTACTGGAGTCCGGCGAGACCGGCGATCGAGCAGATCGTCATGTCGTGGCGCGAAGCACCCAGTACGTTCCAAAGCCTGCTGCCGGCCCGCCCCTGGAGCCCTTGGAGGAAGCCGAGAGTGCCGGTGCCCTGGTACGGCCAGATCGCCTCGCCACCATGGCGTTCGATGGCTTCCGTCAGCCGCCGCGCGATCTCCGCGAGTGCGCTGTCCCAGCTGATGCGTTCGAACCGGCCCTCGCCCTTGCGGCCGATGCGCCGCATGGGGTGAAGCAGTCGGTCGGGCGCGCGGGTGTGCTCCAGGAACTGGTTGACCTTCACGCACAGGGTGCCCCTGGTGTACGGATGGTCCGGGGTGCCGCGCAGTGCGACAGCCTCGCCGTCCCGGACCGTCACTTGCCAACTGCAGCCGTCCGGGCAGTCCAATGGGCATGCCCCGGGGACTTGTGTGACGCTCATGCGTCCCTCCTGCGAGACAGCTCCGGAACTGGGCGCCGACCGGTCAACTCCGAGCGCAATGAGGGCGAGAGACATCCCCTCATCACTTCCCGCGCGGTTCCGGTCAAGCTGACTCTGCCGTCCCGCGCCACGATCACGTCGGCTTCACCACCCGGCATGCGGACTCTCACGTCGCGGCCGACCAGGCCGCGCGCGTACGCCACGGCCGCTGCGGCACACGCACCGCTCCCGGAAGCGGGTACATGGCCGGCGGCCCGCTCCCAGAGCACGGTGTCCAGCGTGTGGTCGTCGTGTATGCGCACGAACTCCACGTTGGTGCCCTCGGGATAGCGCGGATGCCAGGCCAGGGCGGGGCCCAGGCGCTGAGCCAGCTCTCCGTCGATCCGGTCCCTGAACACGACGGTGTGCGGAACGCCCAGGTGCAGGTCGGTGACCGTGACCACCTCATCCGGCCCTCCACCGGCAACGGGGACGGCAACGCCAGCGGCGCCGCTGTCCCCGTTGCCCTCTGCGGAGGTGAAATGCGGCAGCCCCATGTCCACGCGCACCAGGCCGCTGACGAAATCCACGATCCGGACCTCCGCGTCGCCGCCTCGTGTCCGTACCGTGAACGGCCTGCCCGCACGCCACTGCTCGACGTAGCGCTCGGCGAGGTACAGGGCGAACATGCGCAGTCCGTTGCCGCTCATCCCGCACTCGCTCCCGTCCGCGTTGAAAATGCGCAGGGACACTGGAGTGTCGGGCTTGGCGGGTTCCAGCGGCCCGAAGATCAGCCCGTCCGCACCCACTCCGTGGTGCCGGTCGCAGAGCAGGCGGACGGCCTCGGGGGCGGGCTCGGGGCCGAGGTCCGTATCGCCGTATCGGGGGTCGACGATCAGGTAGTCGTTGCCCAGCGCCTGGTACTTCACGAAGTCGACCATGAGCTGCCCGTCGCGGCGGGCCAGTTCTTCGGGCTGTTGGCGAGGGCCGCCACGTCGTGCTCGTCGCCGTACCACTTCTCCTTCCAGCGGGAGAAAGCGATGATCACGATGTCCCGGTGGCCGGGCCCGCCGTCGGCGGAAGTCACGTCCGTAACGTCGTGTTGGAGCGCCCTGTCGTCCAGCAGGACGGCCTGTCCGGCCGCCAGTGTGCCCGTCCATCGCATCAAGAGGTTGACGTGGCAGGGGGTCTTGACGTGGCTGGTATGAGGATGAGTGTCTACTGAAAGCTGATGGCGCGATGCGCATCATCCGCTACTGGTAGTGATGGAGGGCGGTGGGCCCCAACGGCCCACCGCCCTCGTTGTGCATGGTGCGTCGGCGTCAGTCCCTGGTCCGCATGGCCGGATGCGACGTGCGCTGACCGTGGTCAGCACCTGGGCCGGGCGTCCTTCGCGAAGCCGCTCGGCCGGACCCCTCGTCGGCTGCCAGGAAGAGCACGGCGAACATCAGCAGGGCCGTGCCGGTGAGGACGATCGCGTTGAGCCGCTCACCGAAGACCAGGATGCCGATGACCGCCGCGGTGAGCGGCTCGACCAGGGCGACCACGGACGCCGTGGTCGCCCGTACGACACCGAGGCCGACAAAGAACAACGTGTACGCCAGAGCCGTCGGCACCGCCCCCACATAGAGGATCAGCCCC
This sequence comes from Streptomyces sp. GC420, assembly GCF_009916105.1. Taxonomy (GTDB): domain Bacteria; phylum Actinomycetota; class Actinomycetes; order Streptomycetales; family Streptomycetaceae; genus Streptomyces. The sequence goes on from NZ_JAAAXQ010000058.1 coordinate 10,949, forward strand.
AGAGTCCATGCCGGACGCTCCATGTCGGGCAGCAAGCCCTCCGGCAGAGCCATCGGCAGAAGGCAGACCGTGCCCACCGCGAAGCCGGTCACCGTGGACTCGAACGCGCCCCCGGTGTTCTCTCGGCCGGAGAAGCGGCCCAGCAGAGTCACGCCCGCGTAGCCGACCGCGGAGAGTAGCGCGTATCCGATGCCCAGAAGGGGAGCCGGGCCGGTGCTGCCGTCTGCTCCCCCCATCAGCAGCACCAGGCCGGCGACGCCGCTCGCCACTGCGGCGGTTCCGGCGACGCCGGTGCGCTCGCCCAGCGTGAGCCGGGCTCCAACGGCGACCAGAACCGGACCCGATCCCAGGGTCACCACCGTGGCCACGGTCAGTCCGGCCTGCTGCACGGAGGCGAAGTAGGCCGTCTGGTACACCGCCAGCCCGAAGCCAGTGATCAGAGCTCGCCGCGGGTTCGCCGCGAACGTTGCGCGCAGCGACAGCGCCGTCTCCGGCCGCCGGGACCGTCGGACCAGGTGAGCTGCCAGGAGCAGCCCCAGTCCGGTGAGGAACCGCCAGAAGGAAACGGAGATGGGGCCGATTCCTCCGACGTCGTACAGTTCGGCGGCCACAGCGCCGCCAGTGCCCCATGCTGTGGCCGCAATCGCGACGTAGAGAACACCCTGCCGAACGGGCAGGGCAGAAGAGGACTGCAACTGAGATCTCCTCGATTGATTGCCATCACGATGTCCCCGTGGGCAACCCGCGCAGCCACCCTGGCAACCCGGGATGGCTTTGCGTGACTGCCCGCCTTAAGCGGCGGGCGGCGGAGGTGTCAGAAACAGCTGCATGTGATCATCCTACCCAGCAAGGGGGCGCGCGTCCCAGCATGGGCTTCCAATGTGGCCCAGATGCGGTCGACCTGGTTGTCCGACGGCAGCCGAACTACACGGCCGTTGAGAGTTGTCAGGCGGGCTGCAATCCGCCAGCACGAACGCCCTCGAACAGACGCCAGAAGCGACGAAGATCCCGCACGATCACCACGCTCGCTGGGATCTCGTCAACCGAGGGTCTGTCAAACGAACGGGTCTGGCCCGTACTCGGTGGTGACGCCGGGTAGGCGTCCGTGATCACGGTCGCGTGCTGGTTCTGATTTCCCTTGTGGCGACGGTGTCTTCGGGGCTGTCGGCGTTGATCGTGGAACATCTGGCGAACGGCGGTGACATGGTGGTGATCACGGCCCGCACCCGGGAGAACGGGGTGCCGTGCCCGTCATGAGACAGATGCACGGGCGCGCCGGATTCAACCTCCTCCGCCACCGCAGCCTCCTGCCCTGACAAACACTCAACGTCACCACCGACTACGGGCCAGACCCGTTCTATTGCTCTATTCACAGTCCCCAACCCCGTGGTACGCGTACCGCGACGGCGGCCGGGTCGAACCGTCCACTCGGGGAACGAGGGCCCGCTCGCCCAGCGGCGGCAGGCCGCCACCAGCTCGCGCTGCCGCCCGGGAGCGAGCCGGCCGGGTACGTGCACCGAGCCCGGCGCGAGCACCCGCCGGGGCCGGGGGTCCGGGGGCGGCGGGAACAGCGTGTCCTCACTCATGCCGCCCTCCACAGGTGGTGCATGGCGTACGAGCGCCAGGGCCGCCAGGCCTGCGAGTCCTCCAGGGACACGCCGGCGCGGCGGGCGCCGGCCCGTACGGCGGTGTCCCCCTCCAGCAGTACGTCGGGATCGCCGAGGGCCCGCATCCGGATGTACCCGGCCGTCCACGGTCCGATGCCGGGCACCCTCAGCAGTTCCTTCTCGGCGCGGTCGCGGTCGGCTCCCGGGTCCAGGACGACCGTGCCCTCGGCGAGCGCGGCACCGAGGGCCCGCAGGGTGAGGCGGCGCGGCCCGGGCAGGGTGAGTTCCTCCAGGGACGCGTCGGCGAGGTCCTCGGCGCGCGGGAAGAGATGGGTGAGCCCGCCGCTCGCGGCGGGGAGCGGTTCGCCGTACACGCGGACCAGCGCGGCACCGAGCCTCCGCCCGGCGCCGAGGGTGACCTGCCGGCCGAGCACGGCGCGGACGGCGAGCTCATGGGGGTCGGCGGCGCCGGGCGAGCGCAACCCGGGGCGGGCCGCGACGAGCGGCGCGAGTGCGGGCGCGCCGCGAAGGCGTTCGTCGACGGCCCAGGGGTCGGCGTCCAGGTCGAACAGGCGGCGCATCCGCTGCGCGGCGGTGGTCAGGTCGCGAAGCTCGGCGAGGTGGAGCCGGCATTCGAGCCACCCGCCCGCCGCGCCGGTCCCGCCTGTCCCGCCCGCGCTGCCGGCCCGGTGCTCGCCGACTTCCGCGATGCCGGGGCCGTGCGGAAGGCGCAGGGTGCGCCGGAAGGTGCGGGCCCCGCGCTCCCCGGTCACTTCCTCGACGCCCGGGACGGCGCGGTCGGCGAGGTCGTCGAAGAGTTCCGCACCGGCGAAGGGACCGCGGAAGGCGAGGCGCAGCGGGATCCCGGCGCCCGCCCCGGACGCGGACCTGACGCGCGTGCGGGCGGCCCTCAGCCCGGTCGGGGTGAGGGCGTAGATCTCCCTGATGGTGTCGTTGAACTGCCGCACGCTCGCGAACCCGGCCGCGAACGCGATGTCGGCGGCGCGCAGTTCGGTCGTCTGGAGCAGGATGCGTGCGGTGTGGGCGCGCTGGGCGCGGGCGAGCGCGACGGGTCCTGCGCCGAGTTCCGCGTTGAGCTGCCGCTGCACCTGCCGTGCGCTGTAGCCGAGCCGCGCCGCGAGTCCCGCCACACCGTCGCGGTCCACGACTCCGTCACCGATCAGCCGCATCGCCCGGCCGACGACGTCCGCCCGCGCGTTCCACTCGGCGGACCCGGGCACCGCGTCCGGCCGGCACCGTCGGCAGGCCCGGAACCCAGCGCCCTGCGCGGCCGCCGCGGTGGCGAAGAACCGGACGTTGTGCCGCCTGGGGGTGGTCGCGGGACAACTCGGCCTGCAGTAGATCCCGGTCGTGCTCACGGCGAAGAAGAACTCCCCGTCGAACCGGGCGTCCCGGCTGCACACCGCCTCGTACCTGCTGTCCTCGGTCATCACGCCCTCCACTGTGCCCCTCCGGCACCCGAAGCGCTGGCGGAAATCGGACGTGGCATCCGGCCGGACGGCGGGCCCCCGCCCTACCAGAACCGCCCAGGCGTGCACGCAGGCAGGGCCGGAAGCGGCGGGCCCGCCGACCCGCCCCGCGAAAACGCGGGCGTCAGGCCAGGGCACCCGCCGCGTGGAGGCTGCCCACGACCGCGGCTCCGCCGTACACCGGCGTACGGGCGAACTCGTCGAGCAGGTCCCGGTCGACACCGCATCGGACGAGAGCCGCCGCCGTGACGGGCATGCGTGCGCGGTCGCCGCCGTCGGCGATCTTGACGCCGACGGCGCGGCCGTCCGGCAGGGCGGCGATCTGCACGCCCTCGAAGCCGTCCTTGGCGAGCAGGCCGGGCACGGCCCGCATCAGCCGGGCCACGTCGCGTCCGGTGCCGGAGGCCATCTCCGGGTGTTCGCGCAGCGCGTCGGCGACGCGCCGCTCGGCCGTTCCGGGGGCGGCGGAGGCGATCCGGGCCGCGGCTCTGGTCAGGCCGAGCAGCGAGACGGAGAACAGGGGCGCCCCGCAGCCGTCGGCGGTGACCCGGGCCACGCCGTCGCCGGTGAGGTCCTCGACCGTTTCCGCGAGGGCCAGCTGGAGCGGGTGACCGGGGTCGAGGTAGTCGTCCTGGGACCAGCCGCGCAGCCGGGCGGTCATCAGCATCGCGGCATGCTTGCCCGAGCAGTTCTGTGCGAGCCTGCTCGGCCCCAGCCTGCGGCGCAGCCACTTCTCGCGTACGGCGAAGTCATAGGGCAGGTCGGCGGTGTTGCGCAGGTCGGCCTCGGTCAGGCCCGCGTCGGCGAGGATCCGGCGGGCGCCCGCGATGTGCTGCTCCTCGCCGGAGTGGCTGGCGGCGGCGAGGGCGAGCAGCCGCCCTTCGAGGGGCAGCCCGGCGCGGACCATCCCTGCCGCCTGTACGGGCTTGAGCGCGGACCGCGGGTAGAAGGCGGCACGGGCGTCTCCGGCGTGGAACTCCACCTTGCCGTCCGCGTCGAGGACGACGACCGAGCCGTGGTGGACGCCTTCGACGAGCCCGCCGCGTACGAGATGGGCCACGGGTACGTGCCGGGGCGGGCGCGCGGCGGGTGCCCTGCGGCGCGCGGTGACGGCGACGACGGCGCTCACCGCCGCGCTCCCCCGCCGGCGCGCACACGGATGCGTATCGGAAGTCTCTCGTTCACGTCTGGGAGCCGCCTTCCGCGGGCCGGTCCGTGCGCGCGGGGCGCACGATGGAGGTGAGGGTGGTCTCGACCCGGTCGAGATGGTGGGACATGGCCTCGACGGCGTCGTGCTCGGAGCCGTCGGCGAGGGCCTCGACGATCGCCCGGTGTTCGCGGTTGGACTGCTCGCGACGGCCGCCGAGTTCGTTGAGGAAGGCCGACTGCCGGCCCAGCGCGTCCCTGATCTCCTCGATGACCCGGCGGAAGACCGGGTTGCGGGACGCGGCGGCGACAGTGATGTGGAAGAGGGTGTCCATGGCAACCCACGCGGTGGTGTCGGTCTCCCGTTCCATCCGGTCCAGCAGATGCGCGAGGCGGTCCAGGTCCTCGGGGGTACGGCGCACCGCCGCGTACCCGGCGACCGGGATCTCCACATGCCGCCGAACCTCGAGGAGGTCGCTGGCCGTGTAGTCGCCGAAGGTGGGGTCCTCGACCGGTCCGGTGGACACCACAAAGGTGCCCTTGCCGGTGCGGGACGCCGTCAGGCCCATGACCTGGAGGGCGCGCAGCGCCTCGCGCAGGACGGGCCTGCTGACCTCCAGGCGGCGGCACAGCTCCGCCTCGGAGGGGAGCTTCTCGCCGATCGCGTAGTCGCCTCGTTCGATGGCGGTGCGCAGGTGGGTGAGCACCGCTTCCATCGCGCTGACGCGTCGCGGCACCCGGCCACCTGTCTGGCTGTCTGACAGGTTCACCCGAGGATGGTCGGGGGAACGCCTGTCGGATGTCAAGGCGCGTCAGGGCGTCGCTCCCCCGCGCTCCCCCGATGTTCCCCAGCATTCGGCACCCGCCCAGTGCACCGCCGGTGCACCCCGCCGGTGCACGTGTGCGGTGCCTGCCGCGTGTGCCGTGCCTGCCGCGCGCCTCAGTGCCGGTGTCTGGCCACCGCCGTGCGGCCCACCGTCGCCGCCAGCTTCCGCAGCCTGCGCCAGTCCATGGGCGGCTTCACCGCCGGGACGCCCGGCCGGTTCCCCGGGACCCGTACCCGCAGCGCGCCCGGCTCGATGCGGCAGTGCACGGGCACGGGCAGGACCAGCGCCTCGCCGTCGATCCCGACCTCGATCCGCGGGAGGTCGGCGTCCACGACGACCTCCCGCGCGGTCAGCACCGTCAGCCCCGCGGCCTGCCTGCCGCGCAGCAGTCCCGCGGCCTGGGCGGCGTTGTCGACCGTGACCCCGAGGACTCCGAGCGCTCCGGAGTCCAGCCGCTCGCGCAGTCCCAGCCCGGCCGGGTCGCCGGTGCGGTACGGATTGTTGCTCACCAGCACCGCCTGCGGGGCTTCGATCGTGGTGCCGGCGGCGTGCACGGTCAGCCGCGGGCCGCGCTGGCGGGTCAGCAGGTCGGGGAGCAGTTCCAGGATGGTGCGCACCTTCTCGCCGCGGTAGGCCGGGCTCTGCACGACGGCCGCGTACGCCCCGAACGAGGCGTTGTTGACGAAGGGGCGCCCGGCGGCGAAGCCAAGGTCGACGTGGACCTCCACCCCGTCGGTGAGGGCGTCGAGGGAGGCCGCAGGATTCTCGCGGTCCAGGCCGAGGTCCATCGCGAAGTGGTTGCGGGTCCCCGCGGAGATCACCAGGAACGGGAGGCCCCGCTCCGCCGCGACTCCGGCGACCAGGGCCTGGGTTCCGTCGCCGCCCGCCACGCCGAGGAGATCGGCTCCCGCGTCCGCCGCCTCGCGGGCCAGGGCGGCCACGTCCACGGGGCGGTCCGGGTCGAGCAGCACCACCTGCGCGCCGAGGGCCTCCGCCTTCTCCTTCAGTCCGAACCGCACCACCTTCCCGTCGCCGGAGCGGGGATTCATGATGAGGAACGGCCGCCGGGGTGCCGGCGTACGGTGCTCCGTCACGGGCACGGTGTGCGAGCCGGTGCTGGTGAGCGCGGCCCGGCCCGCCCAGACGGAGACCGCCCACAGCCCGAGGGACAGCACGACCAGCAACAGCATGTCCTCGGCGTCGAAGAACGCGACCACGGTGAGCGGGACCAGCACCGCGAGCACTCCCGCCGCCGCGCGGGTCAGGCCCCGGTGGGCCAGCACCCACCACAGCGCGGCGACGGTGGCGGTGACGCCGAAGAGCAGGACCGCCACCAGGATCAGGCTGTCCGCGCCGGCCCAGAGCAGGGGCAGCAGCACCGCCAGCACGGCGGCCGTCAACGACAGCCGTGCCGACCACCGCTGCGCGGCATGCGCGCGGTCGCCGGACTCCAGGACCATCGGGCCCTCCCGCCGGTCGGGGGCGCGGCACCCGGGCCCGGGCACCCGGTGTCCGCCCTGTTCAACGGCCCGCCATGCTAATCGGATTCCGGGGCGGAATGGTTTCCTCGGCGCGGCCGGTGTCCGTCGCCCGCCCGTCCCCTTCCCGCCGCGGCGTGTCCGGGGAGAGATCCGCGGCGGCGGCAGGGCGCGCCTCCGCCTCGCCGGGGAGATCCCCGCCCTCGAATGCGGCGTTTTGATGCCATATGTAATTGCTCTTGCCTTACATACTGTTGAACGTCCGCTGTGGAGTGAACCACCGCGGGACGTGAGTACGTGACCGCCGCCCCCGGAAGCGAGGTGTGGAGCGAGTGCACGCGAGGTCCGGCTTCCGGCAGACCCGAGGGTCCGGGCCCGCGGTGCGCGGAGTGCGGCGCGGGACGCCCGTGGGACCATCGCCACGGACACCACTGACTTCACGGACAACACAGGCTGCACGCACTCCCCGGAGGCCGCGCGCGTCCCGGTCGCTGCGGGGGCTGCGGACGTTCGCCGTGGTGCCGCTGCTCGCCTCGGTGCTCGCCGGCTGCGGCAGCGACGACACCTCCGGCCCGCCGACCCTGAACTGGTACAACTTCCCCGACGACTCCGGCGCGCTCCAGAAGGCCGCCGACTCCTGCGGCCGGGCCTCGGGCGGCCGCTACCGGATCAGCTACAACAAGCTGCCGCGCGCCGCCGACGGCCAGCGGGAACAGCTCGTCCGCAGGCTCGCCGCCGAGGACAGCTCGCTCGACATCCTGGGTCTGGACGTCACCTGGGCGGCGGAGTTCGCCGAGGCACGCTGGATCCGCGAGTGGACCGGCGAGGCGAAGGCGCGGGCCACGGCGGGCACCCTGCGCGTCCCGCTGCGGACCGCCACCTGGAAGGGCAGGCTGTACGCCGTCCCGTACAACACCAACACGCAGCTGCTCTGGTACCGCAAGGACCTGGTGCCCACCCCGCCCAGGACGTGGAGCGAGATGCTGGACATGTCCCGCGAGCTCGCGCGGGAGCGCAGACCGCACTACGTGGAGATCCAGGGCGCCCAGTACGAGGGCCTCACCGTCTGGTTCAACAGCCTCGTCAACAGCGCGGGCGGCTCCATCCTCAACAGCGCGGCCACGGCGCCCTCCCTCGGCCCGCCCGCCGTACGGGCCGCCGGGATCATGCGGGAGCTGGCGGACTCCCCCGCCGCGGATCCCTCCCTGCCCAACCAGATGGAGGACCAGAACCGCCTCGCCATGGAGGCGGGGACGGCCGCGTTCGAGATCAACTACCCGTTCGTCCATCCGTCGATGAAGGCGAACAACCCCCGGCTCTTCGAGGACTTCCGCTGGGCGCCGTATCCCCGGGTCGACGCAGACCGCCCCTCGCGCCCCACCATCGGCGGAATCGACCTGGCGGTCAGCGCCTACTCGCGTCACCCCGGACTCGCCTTCGAGGCCGCGCTGTGCCTGCGCAACCGGGAGAACCAGCTCGCCGCCGCGATCGAGGGCGGCCTGCCGCCCACCCTCCGCGGCCTGTACGACGAGCCGGAGTTCGTCAGGGACTACCCGTTCGCGAAAGAGGTGCTGGCCGCCCTGGAGTCGGCGAGCGTGCGCCCGCTCACCCCGGCCTACCAGAACGTGTCGATCGCGGTCTCCCACACTCTCTCCCCGCCGTCCGCGATCAGGCCGGAGAGTTCGGTCGACACCATCGAGGAACAGATCGACCAGGCCCTGCGGTCCGAGGGTGTGATCCCGTGATGACTCATCAGATCCCGCATGCTCCACGGTCCGCGGGCGCACGGCAGGAGCGGCGGCTCGGCTGGCTGCTGTGCGCGCCCGCGGTCGCCGTGATGGCCGCCGTCACCGCGTATCCCATCGGCTACGCGGTCTACCTCTCCCTGCAACGCTACGACCTGCGCTTCCCCGCGGACGCGGAGTTCATCGGCCTGGACAACTACGGGGCGGTGCTGGCCTCCCCGTTCTGGTGGGACGCCTTCTGGGTGACGCTGTTCATCACCGCGGTGTCCGTGAGCGTCGAGCTGGTGCTCGGCATGGGTCTCGCGCTGGTGATGCACCGTACCGTCTTCGGCCGCGGCACCGTCCGCACGTCGGTCCTCGTCCCGTACGGGATCGTCACGGTCGTCGCCGCCTTCTCCTGGCAGTACGCCTGGACACCGGACCTGGGGTACCTCGCCGAGCTGCTGCCGAGCGGCGAGGCCCCGCTCACGGAGCGGTGGCCCGCCCTGTGGCTGATCGTCCTCGCCGAGGTGTGGAAGACCACCCCGTTCATGGCACTGCTGCTGCTCGCCGGCCTCGCCCTCGTTCCCGAGGAGACCCTGCGGGCGGCCATGGTGGACGGCGCCACCGCGTGGCAGCGCTTCACCAGGGTGACCCTGCCGCTGATGAAACCGGCGATCCTGGTGGCCCTGCTGTTCCGCACGCTGGACGCTTTCCGGATCTTCGACAACATCTACATCCTGACCACCGGCGCCCAGGGGACCGGCTCCCTGTCGATCCTCGGGTACCACAACCTGTTCACCGCGCTGAACCTCGGGATCGGCTCGGCGATCTCGGTGCTGATCTTCATCTGCGTCGGGATCATCGCCTTCGCCTTCGTCAAGCTGTTCGGCGCGGCGGCGCCCGGTGCGGAGGTGAGGCGCTGATGGCCGCCGCGGGCAAGGCGCACGCCACCCGCTGGGCGGTGCTGAACGTGGTGGTGGTGCTGTACGCGCTGTTCCCCGTGTGGTGGATCGCGGCCCTGTCCTTCAAGGACCCGAGCACCCTCACGGACGGCAACTACATCCCGAGGAAATGGACCCTGGAGAACTACCGGGGGATCTTCGAGACCTCGGAGTTCACCCGAGCCCTCGTCAACTCCATCGGCATCGCGCTGATCGCCACGGCGATCGCGGTGGTGCTGGGCACCATGGCCGCGTACGCGGTGGCCAGGCTGCGTTTCCCCGGCAAGCAGGTGCTCATCGGCATGTCCCTGCTGATCGCCATGTTCCCCCCGATCTCGCTGGTGTCGCCGCTGTTCAGCATCGAGCGGATCCTGGGGATCTTCGACACCTGGATCGGGCTGATCGTTCCATACATGACCTTCTCGCTGCCGCTGGCGATCTACACCCTGTCGGCGTTCTTCCGGGAGATCCCCTGGGACCTGGAGAAGGCGGCCAAGGTGGACGGAGCCACACCGGCGCAGGCCTTCCGCCTCGTCATCGCGCCGCTGGCCGCCCCTGGCGTGTTCACCACGGCCATCCTCGTGTTCATCTTCTGCTGGAACGACTTCCTGTTCGCGATCTCGCTGACGTCCACCGAGAGCGCCCGCACCGTGCCCGCGGCGATCGCGTTCTTCACCGGGAGCTCCCAGTTCCAGCAGCCCACCGGTTCGATCGCCGCCGCCGCGGTGGTGATCACCGTCCCGATCATCGTTTTCGTCCTGCTCTTCCAGCGGCGGATCGTCGCCGGACTGACCTCGGGGGCGGTCAAGGGCTGACCGGAGCGCAAGGCACGAAGCAAGGAGGCAGCACCATGGCCGAGATCGTCCTCGAGGGAGTCACCAAGCGTTTTCCCGACGGCGCCCTCGCCGTGAAGGACGTGGACCTCGACATCGCCGACGGCGAGTTCGTGATCCTCGTCGGCCCCTCCGGCTGCGGCAAGTCCACCACCCTGAACATGATCGCCGGGCTGGAGGACATCACCGAGGGCACCCTGCGCATCGGCGGCCGGGTCGTCAACGACCTCGCGCCCAAGGACCGCGACATCGCCATGGTGTTCCAGAGCTACGCCCTCTACCCGCACATGAGCGTGCGGGAGAACATGGGCTTCGCGCTGCGCCTGGCCAAGGTCGACAAGGCGGCCGTCAACAGGAAGGTCGAGGAGGCCGCCCGCATCCTGGATCTGACGGAGCACCTGGACCGCAAGCCCGCCAACCTGTCGGGCGGCCAGCGGCAGCGGGTGGCGATGGGACGGGCCATCGTCCGCGACCCCCAGGCCTTCCTGATGGACGAACCGCTGTCCAACCTGGACGCCAAACTGCGGGTGCAGATGCGCACCCAGATCGCCCGGCTGCAACGGAGGCTCGGCACGACCACCGTGTACGTCACGCACGACCAGACCGAGGCGATGACCCTCGGCGACCGCGTCGTGGTCATGCGCCAGGGCGTCGTCCAGCAGGTCGGCTCACCCGCGCGGCTCTACGACCACCCGCGCAACCTCTTCGTCGCGGGCTTCATCGGCTCACCGGCGATGAACTTCCTGACGGCGGCCCTGGAGGGCGGCACACTGCGCTCGCCCCTCGGGCCGCTGCCCCTGGACGAGCGTACGTGGCGGGCCCTGGAGCGGCGGAACGCTCCCCGGGAAGTGATCGTCGGTCTGCGGCCCGAGGCCTTCGAGGACGCGGCCCTGTCACGGGGACGGGGCACGGGCGGCCCCCTGGTCACCGTCACCGTGGACGTCCTCGAGTCGCTGGGCTCCGACGTGTACGTCTACTTCGCGGCCGAGGGCGGACCGGCGACGACGGCCGAACTGGAGGAACTGGCGGCCGACTCGGGCCTGCGGGACACCGGCGCCGGGGCCGCCGAGCAGGTGGTGGCCCGCCTGGGCGCCGCGACCCGGGCCCGCGAGGGCGAACCCGTGGAACTGGAGGTCGACATGACCAAGGCGCATGTGTTCGACCCTGCGACCGGGGCGAACCTGACCCACCTCGAGGAGACCGGATAGCCGCCGGGACCGGGCGGCCGGCCGTCGCGGGGGCTCCGGGCGGCTGGACGCCGTCGCGGGACTTCCGGCTTCCCGGGAACACGGGGTCAGGTTCGCGGACGTGGCCATCATGGCGCCGGTGCCCGGCCGCGGCCTGCGCACACCGATGCTGGCCTGCGGCGAGGGCGCCGACGGCGTCGCGGACCTCCTCGGCGCGCTGGGCGCCTCCGTGGAGGTGCTGCCCGGCGGGCCCGGAACCGCGGCCGGCCGCAAACTACTGCGCAGCGTCTTCTACAAGGGCCTCGCGGCAGCGGTGGTCGAGGCCCTGGAGGCCGCACGCGCGGCGGGGTGCGAGCGGTGGTTGCGGAACAACATCGTCGCGGAGCTGACGCGGGCGGGCGAGGACACCGTGGAGCGGCTGGAGACCGGAACCCGGCGGCACGCGGTCCGCCGTGCGGCGGAGATGGCGGCCGCGGCGGAACTGCTGACCGAGCTCGACGTGCCACCGCTCGTCACGAACGCGAGCCGGGAGCTGCTGGAGCGGCTGTCCGCCGGGGAGCATGCCTGACCGAGCGCCACCGGGCCGCGGGGGCGCCGGGCTGTCACGCCATGCGGCTGTGACGCCATGCGGCCGGGCCACGTGGGCGCGACCGGCCGTGGCGGACCCGCGGACGACGCACCCGCGGATGACATACCCGCCGCGTGGGCCGCCGTGTGCCACGGTGAACTGCAGGCCGGTGAACGGCGGAGACGGCGGATCGCGGCCACCGCCGGGCGGTCGCGGGGATCGCCGGCTCGGCCGGTCACCCCTCCAGTTCACGCACCAGCGGATGGTGGGAGCAGCGGAAGCCACCGGCGAACGGGGTCACCGCGTCGTAAGGAAGGGTGTGGACCGTGACGTTCCGCGCGGTCAGCGCCTCGGCGAGCACCGGCAGCCTCTCGTCCACCAGGACTTCCCCAGGACCGAGCACGAGGCTGTTGCCCGCCAGGAGGTTGACCGCCTCCCACAGGCCGACCTCGATCAGCTCCCAGTCCGCGACCGGCGCGGGCAGACCGTCGGTGAACTGCTCCCGGCAGACGACGGCGAGGCCCTCGCGTACTGCGGTGAGCCCGTCGTCCAGGTGGATCACCTGCTCGACGAGCGGCACCTCGTGCACGCGGTACCCGTCGCCCAGCAGGCGTGCCAGCCATCGGGCCCCGGCCGGGTCCGAGGCCGCGCCGCCCCGGCCGCACCCGACCAGGATGTCGCGGCCCATGAGCAGTACGTCACCCCCTTCGAGGAACGGGCCTCTCGCCCCGCCCAGGTCGGGCACCGGCACCGGCGCGGGCGGTGGCATGACCGAGAAGCGGGCGCCGCGGGCCTCGGCGGCCTCGAAGACCGGCCGCAGGCCGAAGCGCTCCTTGAAACGGGCGGGCAGCCGCAGGGCGGTCTCGACTACGTGGTCGCCGACGACGAGCATCGGATCGCGGACGAAGGTCTGCATGCTGAACTGCCCCCCGTCCTCGTACGCCCGCAGCTCGTTCTCGGTGAGTTCGCGCGGACGGTGGACGACCACTCCCCGGCCGGCCAGGAACCGGGCCAGCCCTTCGACCTGTTCCACGCACCTCCCGTACCCTTCCGGGTCTGCCTCGGACCATGGCCGGCCCGCCCAGCGCGGCAACCGCTCCCTGGTCCGTTCGGGGAGGAAACCGAGGGAAGCGGGCATTCCGCGGGCGAGACCGGCGGGAACGGTGAAGTCGATGACGCGTCCCACGACGGTCTCCTTCAGCACTCCCCACTCGTGGCTCACGTTGATCCGGCCGGATGCGGTCATGCGCGTGGCTCCTGTCGCCAGGGGGAGAACCTCATCGGTCGACCACATACATCGGACGGCCGGCCCCTGCCGGAAACGCCCCCTTCCGGGTGAGACGGCACGGGGCGCCGGGAGCCACGGCGCGTTCGGCACCCCAACCGTCTCGCACGGCAACGCCTGGGACCTCGGGGGAACATGGAACGGCGCGTCCACCCGGATCCCCGTCTCGTCACCCGCGGCCTCCGAGGGCTCCCTCGCGAGGACGGCCATACGGCAAAGGCCGTTTCCGGTATCCGGAAACGGCCCTCATCTGCGACATATCTGTCGGGACGACAGGATTTGAACCTGCGACCCCTTGACCCCCAGTCAAGTGCGCTACCAAGCTGCGCCACGTCCCGTTGCTCGTTTGACCTGGGGTTTCCCCGGGCCGAACGCGCATGCAAACAATACCGCACTCCGGCCGGTGATCGCGCGCGCCTTTGCGGCGGCCCGGGGAGGGAACCGGGGCCCGGGCCACCGGCGCGTTTGACCTCAAGTCCACTTGAGGTCGCAGGATCGCCGTATGACCACGACGACACCGAGGACGACGCACGACCACGACCATGGCCACGGCCACGGCCACGACCGCCGGGGGCACGGCTACGGCTATGCCGACCTGCCCCGGCTGATGGCGCTGATGACCGGGGACGAGAAACACGGGCCCGCGGCCACCTCGACGCTGGACGCGCTCTGGGTGCTCTACGACCGGGTCCTCCGTGTCGGCCCCGAGACCGCCGAAGCGCAAGGCCGGGACCGTTTCCTGCTCTCCAAGGGGCACGGCCCGATGGCGTACTACGCGGTGCTGACCGCCAAGGGCTTCGTCCCCGAGGAGTGGCTGACCGGCTTCGGCTCGTACGACTCGGCGCTCGGGCACCACCCGGACCGGCTGCTGGTGCCGGGCGCGGAGATCGGCAGCGGTTCGCTCGGGCACGGGCTGCCGCTGGCCGTCGGAACGGCGCTGGGGCTGCGCGCGCGAGGGCTCGGCGACCCGCGGGTGTGGGTGTTGATCGGGGACGCCGAACTGGACGAGGGCAGCAACCACGAGGCGATCGCGTACGCCGGTCCCTCCGGTCTGGAGGCGCTGCACACGCTGGTGATCGACAACGCGTCCGCCACCCACGCAAGGCCGGGCGGCATCGCCGCCCGGTTCGAGGTCGCGGGCTGGTCCGTGATGACCGTGGACGGCCGCGACCACGAGGCACTGTACGCCGCGTACACCGCTCCGCACCCGGGCCAGCCGCACGCGGTCGTCGCCCGGGTCGAGCCCAGGCACGCCGCCTGACCACGACCGACCGCAACGCCGTTCCACAGTCCCCGGAAGGACAGAACCACCATGGAGACCATGCGCGAGCGCTTCTACTCGACCGCATCCCGGCTGCTCGACGAGGACCCGAGAACGGCCGTCGTCCTCGCCGAGATCGGTATGGACGGCTTCCGGGAGGCGGCCCTGGCCCACCCGGACCGGGTGATCAACGTGGGCATCAGGGAGCAGCTGATGATCGGTGTGGGCGGCGGACTCGCCCTGGCCGGGCTGCGCCCGATCGTGCACACCTTCGCGAGTTTCCTCGTGGAGCGGCCCTTCGAGCAGATCAAGCTGGACTTCGGGCATCAGGGTGTGGGCGGTGTGCTGGTCAGCGCGGCGGCGTCGTACGACTGGCCGGCCGGTGGACGCACCCACATGGCGCCCGGTGATGTGGCGCTGCTCGACACCCTGGACGGCTGGACCGTCCACGTGCCGGGGCACCCGGACGAGGCCGAGACGCTGGTGCGGCACGCGGTGGCCGCCGGCGACGACAAGGTGTACGTCCGGCTGTCCCTGCAGTCCAACGCCGATCCGCTCCCGGTCGCCGGGGTGGGTTTCCGCACCGTCCGCGAGGGCGGCCGGGGCGCCGTCGTGGCCGTCGGTCCCATGCTCGACAGCGTCCTGGCCGCGACGGAGGGCCTGGACGTCACCGTCCTGTACGCCGCGACCGTGCGGCCCTTCGACGGGGAGGCGCTGCGCCGGGCGGTGGCGGGCCCGGCGGTGGAGGCCGTGGTCGTCGAGCCGTACCTCGCGGGGACCTCGGTGGCTGCGGCGGGCGAGGCGCTCGCGGACGTTCCGCACCGGGTGCTGGGGCTCGGCACCCGCCGCGAGGAGCTGCGCCGCTACGGCACGATGTCCGAGCACATCTCCGCCCACGGGCTGGACCCGAGGTCCCTGCGGGAGCGGATCGACGCCTTCCTCAGTCGGTGACGCACAGCCCGGGGTGGGCGTCCTGAAGCCTCCGCGGGGCGGCCTGACGCCAGGAGTCCAGCAGGATTGCGTACAGCTCCTCCTCGTCCTCCAGGGCGCCCAGCCGCACCCGTATCCACGCGAAGGCGTCGTCGTGCCCCTCGCGCAGGAAGAACTTGTCCGGCTCCGAGGCGATGAGCTCGGCGCGCTCCTCCCTGGGGCACTTCACACCCATCGAGGCGTCGTCGTCCCCCAGGGTGGCGAACATCTTTCCGGCGACGCGGAAGGTGGGCATGCCCCACGCCAGTCTCTCGGAGGTGTCGGGCAGCGAGAGAGCGATTCTGCGGACGTCGGCGGCGGTCGTCATCCGGGTCCTCCGTTCCTGGCGGCGGCACTTGGGACGAACATAGCCGCCGCCACTGACAATCGGCCCGGCCCCGGGAACCGGCCCGCCGCAGCCCGTGGCCCACCGCCGTGACGGACGGCGGACGGCGGACGGCGGACGGTCAGCGTCGCGCGGCCAGCGGACGGCGGACGGCGGACGGTCAGCGTCGCGCGGCCGGCGGACGGCGGACGGTCAGCGTCGCGCGGCCGGGGCGGTGGCGAGGAGGTGACCGACCAGCGTGACCAGGGCCCTGATCCCCGAGTTGGCCAGCCGGGCGTCACACATCACGATCGGCACGTCGGGCCCCGTGCCGATCGCGGCCCGCACCTCTTCGGGCTCGTAGCGGTGGGCGCCGTCGAACTCGTTGACGGCGACGACGAAGCCGATGCCCCGCTGCTCGAAGAAGTCCACGGCGGGGAAGCAGTCCTCCAGCCTGCGGGTGTCGACGAGCACGACGGCGCCCAGGGCGCCGTTGGCCAGCTCGTCCCACATGAACCAGAAGCGCTGCTGGCCGGGTGTGCCGAAGAGGTACAGCACATTGCGGGCGTCGAGGGTGATACGGCCGAAGTCCATGGCAACGGTGGTCTCCCGCTTGCCCTCGACCCCGGCCAGGCTGTCGATGCCCGCGCTCGCGTTGGTCAGCAGTTCCTCGGTGCTCAGCGGCTGGATCTCGCTGACCGCACCGACGAAGGTCGTCTTGCCGACCCCGAATCCGCCCGCCACCAGGATTTTCAGCGCGTTGGGGAAGGGTTCAGAGCCGTCGTCGTAGGCCATCGAGCGTTGCCTCCAGATCGGACCGGTGGGCCGTGGGGTTGTCCTGGAACGCCGGGGCCTGTGCGGTGACGGCTCCGTAGTCCAGCAGGTCGCTGAGCAGGATCTTGGTGACCGCGACGGGCAGTCGCAGCTGTGCGGCGATCTCCGCGACGGGGACGGGGGGTCCGTCACAGAGGGCGAGCGCCTGGGCGTGCTCCGGGCCGAGGTGGCCCGGTGGGGCCGGTCCATCGGCCCGGACCAGGGTGAGCAGGTCCAGCGCCGCCGAGGGACGGGTCCGGCCGTTGCTCACCGCGTAGGGGCGGATGAGCCGGCCGGCCTCGTCGTCGAACCATGGCCCGTCCGGCGGGGACGGCGCCACCCTCAGCGCCCCGGGGCGCTCGGCGGCGGGGTGCCCTGCCTCGTGGGTGTCACGAGGTACGGGCGGACGCTCTTGACCAGCATGGCCATCTCGTAGCCGAGCACCGCCGCGTCCGCCTCGCGGTCGGCGAGTACGGCGAGGCAGGTGCCGGAACCCGCAGTGGAGACGAACAGCAGGGTGGTGTCGAGTTCCACGACGATCTGCCGGACGTCGCCGCCGTCACCGAATCGGGTGCCCGCGCTGCGTCCCAGCGAGTAGAGACCGGAGGCGAGCGCCGCCATGTGGTCGGCGCCGTCCGTCTCGAGGCCGTGGACGGCCTTGACCAGTCCGTCGGCGGAGAGCAGCACGGCGCTGCGGGTGGCACCGATCGCATGAGTGGGCGCGCCTGGGGCGTGCTCTTCGTGCTGTGTGGTGCGATCTTCCTCGAGGGCGTCGACGTGGCCATGCTCAACGTGGCCCTGCCGTCCATCAGGGCCGACCT
>NZ_JAAAXQ010000590.1 GCF_009916105.1 Streptomyces sp. GC420
CCGGCGGACCGGGAAACGCTCCTGACGTACATCGACGACCTGGGAGAGTGGCTGGCAGCGGAGTACACCGCCGTGCACGGCACACCGGCGGACTGATCCCCGGTCCGTGACCGGAGATCCCCGGTCCGCGGTCACCGGCCGGTCTCAGACCTGCGGGGTGTCGATCAGGCCGTGCTCCCCCAGGTACTGCATCTGCGCCCGTACCGAGAGCTCCGCGGCCGGCCAGAGACTGCGGTCGACGTCGGCGTAGACATGGGCGACGACGTCCGATGGGGTCGTGTGGCCGTTCTCGACGGCCGTCTCGACCTGGGCGAGACGATGCGCCCGGTGGGCGAGGTAGAACTCGACGGCCCCCTGTGCGTCCTCCAGGACCGGCCCGTGGCCAGGCAGGACCGTGTGCACCCCGTCGTCGACGGTGAGCGAACGCAGCCGCCGCAGGGAGTCCAGGTAGTCGCCGAGACGTCCGTCGGGGTGGGCGACGACGGTGGTACCGCGGCCCAGGACGGTGTCCCCGGTCAGGACGGCCCGGTCGGCCGGGAGATGCAAGCACAGGGAGTCCGCGGTGTGGCCGGGCGTGGGCACCACGCGCAGTTCCAGTCCGCCGACGTCGATGACGTGCCCGGCCTCCAGCCCTTCGTCACCGAGCCGCAGCATGGGATCCAGCGCCCGTATGTTCGTCCGGGTGAGCTCCGCGAAGCGCGCGGCGCCCTCGGCGTGGTCCGGGTGTCCGTGCGTGAGGAGGGTCAGCGCGATCCGCTTGCCCGCCCGCTCGGCTGTGTCGATCACCTGACGCAGGTGTACGTCGTCCAGCGGCCCCGGGTCGACTACGACGGCGAGGTCGGAGCCCGGCTCGGACAGGATCCAGGTGTTGGTGCCGTCCAGCGTCATCGGGGAGGCGTTGGGCGCCAGCACGTTCACGGCGCGGGCGGTGGCGGGCCCCGACAGGACGTCCCCCCGGGGCCGGCCGGGCAGGGCGGCTGCTTCGGTCATGGCCGGCCTCCTCCCACCGCTTCCGCGTGTTTCCCGTATGCCCGCGATGCGTACGTCATACGTCGCCCCCGGCCGGGTTTCCGGCGTTCTCGTCCCCCGCCGCGTTCTCGGCGATCCCGTTCACGTTCCCGGACGGCGCCGGGCCCTGCGGACCGGCCCCGATGTGCTTGGTGAACTCGTCGTGCCCCGGCCAGCTCAGCACCAGCCGGTCTCCGTCGAAGCGCGCCTGCGCCAGGACGGGGGTCAGGTCGCGGCCCTCGGACGCGGCCAGGGCCTCGGCGGCGTTCGCGTACGCGGAGAGCTGCCGCAGCGCGGTGATGGTGGGCGGCATCATCAGCAGCTCGCCCCTGTCGTAGCCGGCGGCGGCCTCGGCCGGGCGGATCCACACCGTGCGGTCGGCCTCCGTCGAGGCGTTCCTGGCACGCTGGCCGGCCGGCAGGGCGGCGACGAAGAACCAGGTGTCGTAGCGCCTGGTCTCGAACTCGGGGGTGATCCAGCGCGCCCAGGCGCCGAGCAGATCGGAGCGCAGATGGAGACCGCGGCGGTCGAGGAAGTCGGCGAAGGCGAGCTCCCGGTCGACGAGGGCCCGCCGGTCGGCCTCCCAGTCGTCGCCCGTGGTGTCGCCGACGACGGTGTCCGGCGCCGGCCCGGCGAGGAGCACCCCGGACTCCTCGAAGGTCTCCCGCACCGCCGCGCAGATGATGGCCTGCGCGGTGCCCGCGTCCGTCGCGAAACGTTCCGCCCAGGCCTCGCGCGAGGGACCCGCCCAGCGCACGGGACCGGCGTCGTGATCCCGGGGGTCGACGGCGCCGCCGGGGTACGCGTAAGCGCCTCCCGCGAAGGCCATGGAGGTACGCCGGCGCAGCATGTGCACCTCGGGTCCGGTTCCTGTCCCGGTTCCCGGCCCGGGCGGCCGCCCGCCGTCCGCGGCAACGGGGTCCCGCAGCAGCATCACGGTGGACGCCTGCTTCGGGACCACGGCCGTCAGCTCACCGCGCGCCAGCGCGCGGATCCGGTCCGGCCATTCGGACGGGTACCACTGACCGTTCGGCTGACGGCTCTGCTGACCATTGGACATGGCCGGATGCTATGCGCTCGCGCCGATATGTTCGAGGGGCAATCATGTGCGCGCCGCCTCGGCCGGTCCCCGGGTCTCGCGCCGCGGCGGGTGGCCTCGGTGGCCTCGGCCGTCGGCCCCGCATGCCGGTACGGGCCGCGCGACCGGTGTCCGGCCGCCGGCCGGGACGCCCGGGGTGCCCCGCACTGCGGTGCGCCCCGGGCACGCGGGACCAGGGACGAGCGCGCTGCCCGGACGGGCGGTCCGGGCAGCGCCGAGCCTCCCAAGGCGTCCGCCCATGTGCGCGCCGCATGGCCGTCCGGTGCGGCGCCCGCTCGGCACGGGCGCACGGGACCCGTCGGCACGCGCACGGCACAGTGCGCGGCCGGGTCGTGGACGTCGTCAGCCCTGGACCAGCTCCACCTGGACCTCGATCTCGACCGGCGCGTCCAGCGGGAGTACCGCCACGCCCACCGCGCTGCGCGCGTGCACGCCCCTGTCGCCCAGCACGGCGCCCAGCAGTTCGCTGGCGCCGTTCACGACGCCCGGCTGGCCGGTGAAGTCCGGGGCGGAGGCCACGAATCCGACGACCTTCACCACGCGCTCGATGCGGTCCAGGTCACCCGCCACGGACTTCACCGCGGCAAGCGCGTTCAGCGCGCACGTGGCCGCGAGTTCCTTGGCCTCCTCGGGCGTCACCTCACCGCCGACCTTGCCGGTCACCGGGAGCTTGCCTTCCACCATCGGGAGCTGGCCCGACGTGTACACGTACACACCTGACCGCACGGCCGGCTGGTACGCCGCGAGCGGCGGCACGACCTCGGGCAGCGTCAGGCCCAGTTCGGCGAGCTTCGACTCGACGGCGCCGCTCACGCCGTCTTCTCCCGCTTGAGGTAGGCCACGAGCTGCTCCGGGTTGTTCGGCCCGGGGACGACCTGGACGAGCTCCCAGCCGTCCTCGCCCCAGGTGTCCAGAATCTGCTTGGTCGCGTGCACGAGAAGGGGCACGGTCGCGTATTCCCACTTGGTCATACGGCGACTGTATCCGCTGCCGCGGCCGCTCCCCCGCCGATCCCCCGCCGCTCCCCTGCTGGTCCCGTCCCGGTCCCGTACGGGTCCCTGGCGGTCCTTCCGGAGCACCCGTGCGACGCACCGCGGGACGCACCCGTGCGGTGTCCCCGCC
>NZ_JAAAXQ010000591.1 GCF_009916105.1 Streptomyces sp. GC420
GCCCTGGGCCGGGCCCGGCGCTCCGGCTCGTTCGCTCGGGCTGGGCGGCTCGGGCCCGGGCCTGCGGTGCGCCATGTCCGGAACCCGGGTTCCGGAACCCGGGTTCCGGAAGCCGGGGCTCGGAGTCTCGGTGTCAGGGGTCGGCGCCCGGCCCCCACGACTCGGCGTCCGCGCCCCGGCTCGGGCCGGGAGCCCCAGCCCCGGAGCGCGCCCCCGGTCCACGGGCCCGGGGCAGGAGTCTCGGTGTCAGGGGTCGGCGCCAGGTGCGACGGCCCGGAGCCCAGGAGCCCAAGGCCCGTACCTCATGGGCGGGCGCGGGCCCGGTGCACCGTGCGCGGTGCACGGGGTCGGGGGCGTCGGCCAGGGGCGGCGGCCCGGCCAGGGATCCCTCGATGGGGGCAGGTCAGGCGTCCTTGACGGGTTCGGCCAGTTCGCCCCTGAGGCGCTGGGCGCGCAGGACCAGTTCCAGTTCGAAGCGGCGGTCCGGGTCGTCGACCTCGTCGCCCCACAACTCCCTTATCTGGCGCAGCCGGTAGCGCACGGTCTGGGGATGCACGCCGAGTCTGGCGGCCACCTCGGGTGCCCCGCCCCTGGTCTCCAGCCAGGCCAGCAGCGTTTCGGCGAGGCGCCGGCCGTGGGAGGGCCCGCAGTGGGAGAGCGGGGCCAGTGCGCGGCGGGCCAGGTCCTCGATGAGTTCCTCCGGGGGCAGCAGCACCAGCGCCTCGGTGTACTCGGTGCAGTGCAGCACCTCGCCGCAGGGCAGGAGTCCCCGTTCCATGAGGTCCACGGCCGCGCTGGCCCAGCGCAGCGACTTGGCGGCCTGGGCGAGCGGCACGGGCGGGCCGATCGCGCCGGACCATCCGGTCATCGCGCGCCGCAGCAGTTCGGAGCGGCCCGCGGCGTCCGGGTCGGGCACGACCATGCGGGGCTGTTCGCTCTCCATGTCGAGGAGTACGCCTTCGCCGACGGCCGGGGCCATGGCCTCCCTCCCCGGGCGCAGCAGCACCCCGACGGCGACCTGTTCCGGCAGCGGCCAGCCGACGCGAGCCGCGCGTTCCGCGAGGGCCGCGTGGGTCTCGGCGGGGTCGCCCCGGTGGTCGCTGAGCAGCAGTTCCATGAGCCGACGCTGGAGGCGCAGGCGTTCGCCCGCCTGCCGTGCGGCCGCCTCGGCGTAGCCGCGTACCGAGAGGTCCACGAGCCCGTCCAGGTACTCGAATCCGGCCTCGGCGAGCTCGTACATGGCGGGGGCGGGGATGTCGCACTGCTGGCCGATCTCCGCGAGCCGGCGCCAGGCCAGCCGCACACCGAGGCGGTAGATGGCCTGGAGCGAGTCGAGGGTGCGGCCGTGCACGCCCTCGCCGCGGCCGAACTCCTGGAACTCCTCCGGGAGCGTGGGCGGGCTTCCCGCGCCGGAGGCCAGGTGCACCAGAAAGACCTCCAGGGCCCGCCGGATGCCGACGAGTGCCATCGGCTCGCCGGAGTCGTCGAGGACGAGCGGCAGTCCGGGATACTCGCGGCGGATCTCCCGCAGGATGTCCTGGGCCAGTTCGGGTACTTCCTCGGTGGCCAGCGCGGCGAACCGCCGCACACGCAGCTTGGGCACCTCACGCCAGGCGGAGCGTTCGGCCGGCATGCTCATCCTCCCGCGGCCGGGGCGTCTTCGGAGGTGCCGGAGACCGGGGGCGGCGCGGTGCCGAAGTTCACGAGCGGCACATTGGGCTGCTCCGGTGTGGCGTCGAGCATCGCGACGATGCCGAGGGCGGCGCCCACGGCGAGCGCGGCGGCGGCCGCGGCGGTCAGTGCGGCGGCGAGCAGTCTGTGCATGGTCGGCGGGCCTCTCTGGTCGTCAGATCGCCCCACCCGGGGTCGGCGGAACCCTCTTGGATACCGTCGGCCCCTCGCCGGCCCCGTCCGGCTTGCCCAGTCTCTGTGGGCATTGACAGTCAGTCAAGACTGCGCCTACGGTTCCCGGCCCATACGCGCACAGCCCGCGTCAGCACGCGTCAGCGCGTACGGCACGCAGACAGCACGCGAAGCAGCACGCAAGCGGATACGCACATACGCACACGCACCGGTGCGCGGAATCCCCCGTACCGACTCTCCCCGCAGGAGTGCCCCGATGCGCCGCACCTCCCGCCCGTCGCCCGACCACCACCCCTCATCGAGGCCCTTCCGGCCACCCCTGCCGAGGCTGTCCCTGATCGTCCTCGGCATCGGCGTGTTCCTGCTGGTCCTGGCGCCCATGCTGGCCTGGTACGTGGAGCCGCGCGCCAAGCGCACGCCGGTGGACATCAACACGACGACCGTCTTCACCGGCACCGGCAGCTACTTCGACACCGGGGAGGTGGAAACCGTCGGCAACAAGGAGATCACCATCACCCGGCGCGTGCTGGGCGACGTCGCGGCGAGCGAGCGCAGCGGCCGCGCGGTGTGGGACGTCTCCACCACGATCGACACCGCGGAATCGGTACGGACCGAGGACCCGCGGGACGCCCTGCAATGGACCACGGAGCGCTGGGTGACCGACCGGCGCACCAACCTTCCCGTCCACTGCTGCAAGGAGAACCCGACGTTCTCCGGGGAGGCTTACCTGAAGTTCCCCTTCGACGTGGAGCGGCGCACCTACCGCTGGTGGGACAACACTCTCGGCGCGACGGTGCCGCTCCGCTTCTCGGGCGTGAAGAAGATCCAGGGCTACGAGGGCTACGCCTTCACCGGCACCGTGAAGCCCGCGAGGACAGGCACCAGGCAGGTCCCGGGCAGCCTCCTCGGGCTCGACCAGGACCAGGTGCTGGCGGAGGAGTGGTACGCCAACTCCGGCATCGAACTGGTCGCCGACAAGCGCACGGGGCGGATCATCTACGCGAAGATCGGCCCGAAGAAGACGCTGCGCGCGCCCGGTTCGGGCAAGGACCGGGTGGTGCTGCTGGAGAGCGGCGGCATCGCCTTCACGGAGAAGACGCAGAAGGAGCAGGTCAAACTGGCCTCCGCGGACAGCGACAAGCTGGCGGCGGTGGGCGGCACGCTGCCGGTCGGCAGCGCCGTGCTGGGCTTCCTGCTGACGGTCACCGGAGCCGTCCTCGTCGTCCGCGGCCGCCCCGCGCCGCCGACACCGACGCCTACACCCCGATGCTCGCCGTCGCGGATCCCGCCGACGCGGAGGCCTGCGTGGCGCTCGCCACGGGCGAGAAGGGCTGCACCGAGTGACCCGCACGGC
>NZ_JAAAXQ010000592.1 GCF_009916105.1 Streptomyces sp. GC420
GATCGGCGTGGTGGGGGCGGGCGGCCCTCCCCACTGCGCGGAGAGCTGCCTGCACTGGGGCCTGCGCCGGGGCGGGACCTATCTGGACCCGCTCTCGCTCCTTCCGGCTCATCTGCTGCGCCGCGGCCCTTCCCGGCTGCTGCCGGTCGCCGGAGTACCTCTGCCGGAACGGCGGCCGGCCGACGGGGACGGCCGCTGGACCGGGAACCACGGCGGGACCGGGAACCACCGCGGGGCCGGCGACGCTCTCGCCCCCGCGCTGACCGCCGGGAGCGGGAGGGGACACGGGACGATGCCCCTCGTGCTCGCGGCCGCACTCGCGGGCGCTGCGGCGTGGGCCCGGTCCCGGACGGCCCGCCGGTGTCAGCGCAGGACGCCGCGCAGGGCCATGGACACCGCGGCCTCGGTGATCCGGGCCGGGTCCTCCGCCGCGCCGAGTTCGATACGGCGGACCGCGGAGTCGACGATGCCCTGCAGCAGCATCGCCGCGAGCATGGGCTCTTCGTGGCCGAGATCCTCCAGGGCCTCGACGATCAGGGCGACCAGACCGCCGTGGGCGGCACGGATCCTCTCCCGGGCCCCGGCGTCGAGCTCACTCGCGGAGATCGCGACGACCGCGCGGTGCCGCCGGTCCCCGACCAGGGCCAGCTGCTGCCGCACATACGCCTCGATCCTGCCCTCGGGCGAGTCGGCACGGGCCATGGCCGCCTCGACCTCGGCCGCCCAGACGGGGAAGTCCACCGCGCAGAGCTCTTCGACGACGGCGGCACGGGAGCGGAAGTACTCGTAGACCGAGGAGCGGGCCAGGCCCGTCCGCTCGGCGAGGGCGGGGAAGTTCAGCGCCTCCGTCCCTCCGTCGGACAGCAGGGCGCGGGCGGCGTCCAGCAGGGCGGCGCGTTGCATCGTCCGGTGCTCGGCCACGGAGGCCGCTCGAATCCTTGGCACGCTCCCACTCTACGGACGAGAGGCCCGACACTCCACGGACCTGCCCGAACAGGCCCGCACACGGCGCCTGTTCGGCGCGCGAAGACAGCCTCAGCGTCCGAAACCGGCCAGCTTCGCCCGCAGCTGCAGCACCGACTTGGTGTGGATCTGACTCACCCGGCTCTCGGTGACCTCCAGGACCTTGCCGATCTCGGCCAGGGTGAGGCCCTCGTAGTAGTAGAGGGTGACGACGGTCTTCTCGCGCTCCGGGAGCGTGTTGATGGCCCTGGCCAGCAGCCTGCGGAGCTCGCGGTCCTCGGCGACTTCCACCGGGTTGTCGGCCGCGGTGTCCTCCAGGGTGTCGACGAGGCTCAGGCGGTCTCCGCCGCCCTCACCGCCACCGTGCAGCAGCTCTTCCAGGGCGACCACGTTGGCCAGTGACAACTGGCTGAAGACCGCATGGAGTTCCTCGGTCTCGATGCCCATCTCGGCGGCGACCTCCGCTTCGGTGGGGGTGCGCCGCAGCCGCGCCTCCAGCGTGGCGAAGGCCCGCTCGTAGGCGCGGGCCTTCTGCCGCACCGAGCGCGGGATCCAGTCAAGGGACCGCAGTTCGTCGATCATGGCGCCGCGGATCCTGGTGATCGCGTAGGTCTCGAACTTGATCGACCGGTCGAGGTCGAACTTCTCGATGGCGTCGATCAGCCCGAAGACTCCGGACGAGACGAAGTCGGCCTGCTCGACATTGGCGGGCAGGCCCACGCTGACCCGGCCCGCCACATACTTCACCAGCGGGGAGTAGTGCAGGATCAGCTGCTCACGCAGCCGCCCGTCGCCGGTGGTCTTGTACGACCGCCACAGCTCGTCGAGCGACGTCGGAGCCTGAGGCCGCACGCCGCCGCGGGCTGCGGGGGGAGTCGCCGCGCGGTCGGACCCGGAGGTGTGCTGGGGCATTCGTCGCCTTGCTGCCGTTCTTCCGTGGTGTGACGTGGGGGGTGACGGTTAATGGGTGGGATTCTTGTGAGCGTAGCGTGACTGGGGAGTCGCAGTGAGCGAACAGTCGCCGTTCCGGGGACCGCAGATTCGTTCCGCTGACCGCACCCGGGGATTACTCCGGTCGGCGGCGGCGCGCGCCCGCGCGTGCGCCGGGTTCACGACCTTCGAGGTCACGGCCGGGTCCGGCCGCCGGGAACGGTCCGGATCGGGCCGCACTCGGACGCTCGGCGGCGGGCCGCCGGACGCTTCGCATCGGGTGTCAATCTCCAGCCGTCGCCGTGTCGTTCGACGAACCCCAGTGACTGCAGTTCGTACAGCCTGTTGAGCGCCTCGTCTGCGCCGGTCAGCGCGTCCCGGGCGAGTTGCCCCGCGCCGGCCGCGCCCGACGCCGGGAGTGCGTCGAGCACCCGCGCGGCGACCGGGTCCAACAGGTCCCGGGGGACGACGGGGCCGCGGCGGACCGGGGCGAGTTCGCCGATGTCACCGACCAGCTCCACCACCTCCGAGGCATCGGTGACCAGCGCTCCCTCACCTCGCAGGAGTTCGTGCACTCCCGCCGACAGCCCGCTGGTGACCGGCCCGGGCACACCCATGACGTGGCGGCCCAGTCTGCGGGCGGCGCGTGCGGTGACGAGCGAGCCGCTGCGGTACTCCGCCTCGACCACCACCGTGCCCCTGGTCAGGGCGGCGATGACACGGTTGCGCAGGACGAAGCGGCTCTGTGTCGGGTGGGCGCCGGGTGGCAGCTCGCCCACGATCAGTCCCTGTCCGGCGATCCGGCCGATCAGCTCGGCATGGCCGCGCGGATAGGGCACGTCCACCCCGCAGGCGAGCACCGCCACCGTGGCGCCGCCCGCCGCGAGCGCCCCGCGGTGCGCGGCCCCGTCCACTCCGTGCGCCGCGCCGGAGACGACCACCCAGCCGCGCTCGGCCAGCCCCGCGCCGAGCGCCGCGGCCACATGGGCGCCGTACTCGGTGCAGGCCCTGGCACCGACGACGGCGACCGAGCGCAGCGCCCACAGGCGCAGGCTGGGCCGACCGCGCACCCACAGCCCCACGGGTGCGGCGTCCCCGAGGTCGTCGAGCTGCGTGGGCCACTCGTGGTCGCCGGGCACCACGAAGCGCCCGCCGACGGCCGCGACGGCCTCCAGATCGCGCTCCGGCGCGGCCTGCGCCGCCCGCGCACGCAGCCCTTCGACGCGCCGCGCGCCCGCCCCGCGCAGACCGGTGTCCCCCGTCCGGGTGATCC
>NZ_JAAAXQ010000593.1 GCF_009916105.1 Streptomyces sp. GC420
AGAGACAGGCGTCCATGGAGGAGGTCGCCGCCGGCGTGGGTATCACCGCGGCCGCTCTGTACCGGCACTTCCCGAACAAGTACGCGCTGTTCGCCGAGTGCGCCGACGTCATGGTGGACAGACTGGTCGCCGCGCTCGACGAGGTGCCGTCCGGGGCGACCTTGACGGATGTGCTCACCGCCATCACCCGGATCACCATCGCTCATCGCGCGTCGGGCGGCGTGTACCGATGGGAGGCGCGGTACCTCAACCGCGAGGACCGCCGACGTCTCGGGGTGAAGTTCGGTCGCCTCGTCGAGCGGGTCGACGAGGCAGTACAGCGCGAGCACCCACTGCCTGACGAGCGCCTGCGGGCCATGGCGGCCCTCGGTGCGATCGGTTCCATCACGATGCATCGCACCTCCATCGCCCAACGCCGGGCCGAGGACCTGCTGCTGGCGTCCGCGCTGCGCGTGGCCGCGAGTGATCCAGCGGCGGGCCGACCGGGCGCGCACCCCGTCGAGCTGCCCGCCCGCCCGGTGCCGCGCACGCGACGCGCGGAGATCCTCGCGGCCTCCATCCCGCTGTTCGCTCGGGACGGATTCGCCAACGTCACGAACGGACAGATCGCGGAGGCGGTGGGACTGACCCCGTCCGCGCTCTACCGCCATTACCCCGGCAAGATCGACATCCTGGCGGCGGCATGCCTCCAGGCGGCGGGACTGCTGGCCCAGGGTGTGGAGCAGAGTCTGCACAAGGTGTCCGGCCCGCACGAGGCCATCGTCGCGCTGGCAGCAACGTATGCGGCCTACAGCTTTGAGTACACCGACCTCAACAGCGTTGCCGAGGCCGAGCTCGCCGGCTTGCCGGCCGGCCTGCGGCGGCCCGTGGTCCTCGCGCAGCGGGAACACATCGCCGTCTGGGAGCAGCAGTTGCGGCTGGCCCGTCCGGAGCTGGACCCGCGCCAGGCCCGGGTGCTGGTGCACGCGGGGTTCGGCGTGGTGGTCGAGGCGGGACGCAGACTGCGGTGGCAGGACAGCGCTGACCATCGTCAAGCCGTGACCGCTCTGGTCCTGGGCGCTCTGGGCCTCTGAACGGCCGTCGGAACCCAGCGGCGACGAGGCGCCGCATCGTGAAGCGCCTCGCGAGAGTCAACCCGATGCCCGCCCCTCGGCCCGTCTGCCGCGGGGCGGGCACAGGTGGGATCGGATCGACGGCTCAACCCGCCCTGTTTCCGGTGGGGATCGTGATGGGGGTGGTGGTCCCGGAGGAGCCCTTGTTGAGAAACAGCATGGCCAGGGCGCGCACGAACTGGTCGAACATGTAGAAGGTGCCGGGCATGACGGGCGACAGCCCCTCACGGAACAGGATGAACGCCGGCCATCCGGTGCGGACCAGGGCCGCCGCCGCGTAGTCGCGTTTCAGTCCCAGCCAGTCGCCGACCTCGTCGCTGAGGACGTAGCGCACGAACTCGTTCAGGAACCCGCGCGTGACGCCGAGGTCGACCTGTGCGGTCAGGCCGAGCAGTTCCTCGGCCAGTGCGATGCCCTCGGTCGACGGGGTGAGGATCGGGGCGAGCACCTGCGCCGACTGCTTTTCGGCGGCCGCCCATGTCTGGGGGATGTGCTCGTACGGCACACCGAGCAGGTGGATGGCGACCTGCCACGAGTGCAGGAACGCGTCCTGGTCCGCGGCCGGGAACGGAATCTTCCAGTCGAGCAGCTTCCTGTATACGTAGGTGCCCAGGCTGTGGAAGGTGACCAGGATGTCGGCGGCGCTGATCGGGATGGTCTCGTCGGCGACCGCCCGCCAGTGCGGCGACTGCGGCAGCAGGTGACGCACCGCGGCGTGCACCACGCGCGTCTTGTTGGCAGTGACGACGAACTGTCCCGTCGGCGTGAAGGCTCCCAGTTGGGACAGGTCGTAGCCGAACGTGAACGTCTTGGCCGCGCGGTCCTGCATGTCGGCGCCACCCGCGGACCAGTAGACGCTCTTGGCCTCGCGCGGAATCACGGTGCTCATGATTCCGCTGCCGAGGCCGTACAGCATGAAGAGGTACGTGTCCCTGCGCCGGTTGAAGTCGGCGGCACGGGCCAGCTTGTCGGGGTCGGCCCAGGAGGGCAGCCGGTTGACCTGCCGCAGGTATGCGGCGAATTCGGCCGGCAGGCCGCTGGGCAGCGGGTCGTTGTTGTTCACCCACGACGCCCATGCGGTGTTGATCGCCGGCACGTGTCCGTTGTCGAGCATCGAAGCCATCAGAGGGTCCGCCGCGTCGTCCCAGATCCACTCCGGACCGGTCCCCGCGGCGGCTCCAGTCACCGAGCCCGTCGACGCCCACGCCCGGGCGGGGTTGGCCACGCCCACGAGGCCGAGTGCGACACCGAGTGACAGAGCCTTTCGCCTGCTGAGGTTCTCCATTGACTTACCTGCTTCCCTGATGGGCCAGATGGTTCCAGGTTCCTTTGCAGACTTGCCAGTTGTGCGACCGATGCATGATGAACCTTGTCGCATGGATGTGATTTTCGATTAACATAGCGAGGTGCGTTGCCATCGGCAATGGTGGTGACCGAGGGCGCGTCGCCAATGCTGGCCCACGGTCCGGCAGTCCCTCTCCGGGCGCGACGTCCGGCAGCATCCCGACATCCGCGCTCCGCCCGCCGGTGACGGAGTGGCTCGGGACAGTCTTCGGCGGGCCGTCACGTCCTACGCGCGACCGGGAAGCGACTTGTCCCGGAACCGCGGCGGCCACTTGGGACGGCTCCCCCGCTCAGCCGTCGCTCCGCACACCCACAGACCGGTGTCACGCCGCTGCCCGGCGGTGTGCCGTTTGAGCCCTTGGGCTCAGGCCCGGCGAAGGCTCCGGGCCCGCCCCGCCCTCTGCCGGATCATGCGCTGCATCGCCGTAGCCGATCGCCCCGTCTCCCGCCTCGCCACGGTCGTACGCCGCCGGACTCCCCCGGAGGCCCTGCCCGAACCGGGCGGGGCCCCTCCATGACCGCTGCGGGCTGCGGGGCTGCGGCCACCGGGACATCCGGCATCGAACCGGCACGACGAGCCGGCCAACCAGGTCCGCCGGCGCGCCGCCACCCGGAAGCCTCCGCCGACGGCTCCGGTGCGCCACGGCACCCACCCAGAAGGCTCATGAAGATCTTGGTGAGGGGCTGCCCGGCCGTAGGC
>NZ_JAAAXQ010000594.1 GCF_009916105.1 Streptomyces sp. GC420
AGCCCGAGCAGGCCCACTACGAGGGCTTCCGGCCGCCTTGCGATGCTCCCCCTGCCTCCGGCGGGAGGTGCCCCCGGCACCGGACGCCGCTCCTCAGCGGGCAAACCCCGACCGACGCGGCACTAGCTAGTGGTGGTGGGCGAGTTCCATCAGGATCCGTTCGCACATGGCATGCGTCTCCAGGGCGTCCCGTGCGCCGAGCCGCTTCCCGGCGCGTACGGCGTCGAGGAAGGCCAGCACCGCCTGCTCGATGCCGCGCTGGCGGGCTACCGGCACCCAGTCGCCGCGCCGCCGCACCGACGGCTGCCCCTTGTGGTCGATCACCTCGGCGAGGTTGACGACCTCACGCTTGGTGTCCTGCCCGGACACCTCGAGGCGCTCCTCCGTCGAGCCGCTGAGCCGGTTCATGATGCCGAGCGCGGTGAAACCGTCCCCGGAGAGGTGGAGCACGATGTGGTGGAGCAGCCCGTCACGGATCCTGGCGCTGACCTCCATCCGGTCCGCGGGGCCCGGCATCAGGAAGCGCAGGGTGTCGACGACGTGGATGAAGTCGTCGAGGACGAGCAGGCGGGGCTCCTCGGGCAGACCGACCCGGTTCTTCTGCATCACGATCAGCTCGCGCGGGTGGTCGGTGCACTGGGCGTAGCCGGGTGCGAACCGCCGGTTGAAGCCGACGGCGAGACTCACGCCCCGCTCCTCCGCGAGGCGGACCAGGCGCTCCGACTCGGCGAGTTCGTATGCGAGCGGCTTGTCGACGTAGGTGGCGACGCCGGCTTCGAGGAGCCGGGCGGTGATCTCCGGGTGGGACTCGGTGGGGGTGTGCACGAAGGCGGCGTCGAGCCCCTGGTCGAGCAGTGCGTCGAGGTCGCGGTGCCGCTGTTCCAGGGGGACGCGGTAGCAGTCACCGGTCAGGGCCAGGGTGGCGGGCGTGCGGGTGTGGAGATGGAGCTCCAGGCCGCCCTGGCTGCCGAGGACCGGGAGGTACGCCTTGCGTGCGATGTCCCCGAGTCCGATGACGCCGATCTTCAGCGGGGCGAACGTCACCGGGGGCCTCCTCAACGTGGTGCGGCGGACTGCGTGTCCCGTGTTCCCGCAGCATACGTGGCGGACGGCGGGCGCCAGTCGGCGATGCCGTCGAAGGCCCGCAGGGCGAGGGCGGGCCCCATCCTGCCGACGGCGGCGACTGCCGCGTTGCGCAGGGCGACGGCCGCGGTGTTCTCCAGCATCGTCAGCCTGCCGGTGCGTGCCGAGCGGCGTACGACGTCCATGGTGCGCGGGAGCCGTTCGCGGGTGTAGTTCTCGAGGGCGTCCTGGAGGGGCCTTTCGCCGTTCACGAGGTGGGCGAGGACGATGGCGTCCTCGATGGCCTGGTTGCCGCCCTGGCCCATGCTGGGGGGCATGGCGTGGGCGGCGTCGCCGAGGAGCGCGGTCCTGCCGCGGTGGTAGGCGGGCAGTGCTTCCTTCATGAACCGCACGTCGTGCCGGAGCACGTCCTCGGGGGCGACGGAGGCGAGGATCGCGGGTACGGGGTGGTGCCAGTCGCCGAACAGGCGGAGCAGTTCCGCCTTCTCGTCGTCGGGGGCGCGCCCGCCCTCGGGGCGTGCGGCGGCGGCGTAGGCGTAGACCCGGCCGTCCTTCAGCGGCTGGGTGCCCCAGATCCGGCCGCGGCCCCAGGTCTCGTGCGGACGGAAGGGCCGCTCCGGCGCGGGCACGACGGCGCGCCAGGTGGTGAAGCCCGCGTACCGCGGCCCCGGGTGGCCGGGGAACAGGGTGCGCCTGACCCCGGAGTGGATGCCGTCGGCGCCGATGACGAGGTCGGCCTCCAGGGTGCCGTCGGGGGTGTCGAGGAGGGCGGGCCGGCCGCCGGGCTCGCCGGGGTCGGTGAGGGCGGCGGGGCTCGCCGTTCGTACTGCGCCTTCCGGCAGCCGGGCGGCGAGCAGTTCCGCGAGGGTGGCACGGTGCAGCAGGACCAGGGGGCCGCCGAAGCGTTCGGTGGCGGCGGAGCTGTCGGTGCGGGAGAGCCAGCGGCCGCCCGGTGTACGCAGGCCGCCCTCGCCCTGCCAGGCGGCCAGGGACCGGATCTCGTCGCCCAGTCCGATCACGTCGAGGGCGCGCAGGGCGTTGGGGGCCAGGGAGATGCCGGCGCCGACGGGGCGGAGTGAGTCCGCGCGTTCCAGGACGGTGACGCGCCGGCCTGCCCGGTACAGTGCGGCGGCGGCGGTCAGTCCGCCGATGCCGCCTCCGACGACGACCACGTGGCGTTGTGCGTCGGCTGCTGCCATGACTCCCCACTCCCTCTCTCACTACACCTGTAGTGAGAGCGACGATACTACGGCCGTAGTGCGCCCGCTAGATTGTCCCCATGTCCGTACGCGCCACCGGCGGTGCCTCCCGCCCCGAACTCATCGCCGACACCGCCCTCGTCCTGCTCGCCGAGCGCGGTCTGCGCGGGCTGACCCACCGGGCGGTGGACGAACTGGCCGGGCTGCCCCAGGGTTCGACCTCCAATCACGCCCGTACCCGTCTCGCGCTGCTGCAGACCGCCGTACGACGGCAGGCGGAGCGCGAGGCCCAGGTGCTCATCCCCGGAGAGCTGCCGGACGCGGCGGGCGGACCCGAGCTCCTCGTCGACGCGCTGGCACGCGCGCTGCACCGGTATCTCACCCGCCACCGCGGACTGCTGGTGTCGCGCTACGAACTGGCGCTCGAGGCCACCCGCAGGCCCGAACTGCGGGAGTTCTACGACGCGACGGGACGGCAGTTCCGCGACGTGCTGGCCGCCCTGATGAGGGGCGTCGGATCACCGGAGCCGGAGCGGCACGCCCTGTCCGTGATCGCGTGGAGCGAGGGAATGATGTTCTCCTGCGTCGCCGGCTCGTACCACTCCGAGGTGCCCGCCCACGAGGACCTGCGGCGCGGTTTCCGCGAGCTGCTGTGCGGCATGCTCGGCGGCGGCGCGGCGGACTCCGGCGGGTGAGCCCGGGCCCGCGTCACCCGTGCGAGCCAATTACCGCCTGTCGGCCACGTCAACCGGACCGGGAGGCATCAGAGTTGCCCGGGTGCAGAGAAGAACTACCGCAGCGGCGCTGCTGGTGGGAGCGGCGGTCTCGGCCCTGACGGGCTGCTGTCTCTT
>NZ_JAAAXQ010000595.1 GCF_009916105.1 Streptomyces sp. GC420
ACGATCGACCGTCGGCACAGGCTTCAGCACCCCGGAGGTGAACCGAGCCCTCAAAAAGAGGGACCGAGTGGCCGAGCACGATCGACCGTCGGCACAGGCTTCAGCACCCCGGAGGTGAACCGAGCCCTCAAAAAGAGGGACCGAGTGGCCGAGCACGATCGACCGTCGGCACAGGCTTCAGCACCCCGGAGGTGAACCGAGCCCGGAAAGGCGGTCCGGGTCCCCGGCTCAGGCCGCGGGGAGCGACTCCAGCTGGCGGCTGATCCGGGCGATGTCCTCCTCCGCCTTGGCCATGCGGCTGCGGATCTTCTCCACGACGTGGTCGGGGGCCTTCGCGAGGAACGCCTCGTTGCCCAGCTTCGCCGCCGCCTGCTGCAGCTCCTTCTCCGCGGCCGCCAGGTCCTTCGCCAGGCGCTTGCGCTCCGCCGCCACGTCGATGGCGCCGGAGAGGTCGAGCGCGACGGTGGCTCCGGCGACCGGGAGGGTCGCCGTGGCCGTGAAGCCCTCGCCCTCCGGCGTCAGGCGCAACAGCTGCCTGATGGCGGCCTCGTGCGCGGCCAGCGGCGTGCCGGACAGACCGAGGCGGGCGGGGACCCGCTGGCCCGGCTGGAGCCCCTGGTCGGCGCGGAAGCGGCGGACCTCGGTGGTGACCTCCTGGAGCGTGGCGATCTCCCGTTCGGCGTCTGCGTCGCGGAAGCCGCTGTCTGCGGGCCAGTCGGCGACGACGACCGACTCACGGCCGGTCAGCGTCGTCCACAGTTCCTCGGTGACGAAGGGGACCACCGGGTGGAGCAGCCGCAGGGTGACGTCGAGGACCTCGCCGAGGACCCGCTTGGAGACCTCCGCGGCCTCTCCGCCCGCCTGGAACGTGGTCTTGGACAGCTCGACGTACCAGTCGAAGACCTCGTCCCACGCGAAGTGGTAGAGGGCGTCCGACAGCTTGGCGAACTGGAAGTCCTCGTAGTAGGCGTCGACTTCGGCGATCGTGGCGTTGAGCCGGGACAGGATCCACCGGTCGGTGGCCGACATCCGTTCGGGGGACGGCAGGTCGCCCTCGACGGTGGCGCCGTTCATCAGCGCGAAGCGGGTCGCGTTCCAGATCTTGTTGGCGAAGTTGCGGGAGGCCTGGACCCAGTCCTCGCCGATCGGGACGTCCGTGCCGGGGTTGGCGCCGCGGGCCAGGGTGAAGCGGACCGCGTCGGATCCGTACGCGTCCATCCAGTCGAGCGGGTCGACGACGTTGCCGAAGGACTTCGACATCTTCTTGCCGCGCTCGTCGCGGACCAGGCCGGTCAGCGCGATCGTCCTGAAGGGGACCTCGCCGTCCATGGCGTACAGGCCGAACATCATCATCCTGGCGACCCAGAAGAAGATGATGTCGTGGCCGGTGAGCAGGACGTCGGTCGAATAGAACTTCTCCAGATCCGGGGTCCGCTCCGGCCAGCCGAGCGTGGAGAACGGCCACAGGCCGGAGGAGAACCAGGTGTCCAGGACGTCGGTGTCCTGCGTCCAGCCCTCGGCCGCGGTGCCGGGCGGCTCCTCGTCGGGGCCGACGCAGACGACCTGGCCCTCGGGGCCGTACCAGACGGGGATGCGGTGGCCCCACCACAGCTGGCGCGAGATGCACCAGTCGTGCATGTTGTCGACCCAGTCGAAGTAGCGCTTTGACATGTCCTCCGGGTGGATCTTCACCCGGCCGTCGCGGACCGCGTCGCCGGCCGCCCTGGCCAGCGGGCCGACCTTGACCCACCACTGCATGGACAGCCGCGGCTCGATGGTCGTCTTGCAGCGCGAGCAGTGGCCGACGGAGTGGACGTACGGCCGCTTCTCGGCGACGATCCGGCCCTGCGAGCGCAGCGCGCCGACGACGGTGCTGCGCGCCTCGAAGCGGTCCAGGCCCTGGAACGGGCCGTGGACGGTGATGTTGCCCCGCTCGTCCATGATCGTCAGGGACTCGAGGCCGTGCCGCTGACCGATCGCGAAGTCGTTCGGGTCGTGGGCCGGGGTCACCTTGACGGCGCCCGTGCCGAACTCCGGGTCGACGTGGGTGTCGGCGACGACGGGGATCGTGCGGTCCGTCAGCGGCAGCTTGATGCGCTTGCCGACGAGGTGCTTGTACCGCTCGTCGTCCGGGTGGACGGCGACGGCCGTGTCACCCAGCATCGTCTCGGCGCGGGTGGTGGCGACGACGAGCGTCTCCTCGCCCTCGCCGTACTTGATGGAGACGAGCTCGCCGTCGTCCTCCTGGTACTCCACCTCGATGTCGGAGATGGCGGTCAGGCAGCGCGGGCACCAGTTGATGATCCGCTCGGCGCGGTAGATCAGCTCGTCGTCGTAGAGCCGCTTGAAGATCGTCTGGACGGCCCTGGACAGGCCCTCGTCCATGGTGAACCGCTCACGCGACCAGTCGACGCCGTCGCCGAGGCGGCGCATCTGGCCGAGGATCTTGCCGCCGTACTCCTCCTTCCACTTCCAGACGCGCTCGACGAACGCCTCACGGCCGAGGTCCTGCCGGGACTTGCCCTCCTCGGCGAGCTGCTGCTCGACCTTGTTCTGGGTGGCGATGCCGGCGTGGTCCATGCCGGGCAGCCACAGCGACTCGAAGCCCTGCATGCGCTTGCGGCGGGTCAGGGCGTCCATGAGCGTGTGCTGGAAGGCATGCCCGAGGTGCAGGCTGCCGGTGACGTTCGGCGGCGGGATGACGATGGTGTACGGGGGCTTCTCGCTGCTCGCGTCGGCGGTGAAGTAACCCTTGTCTACCCAGTGCTCGTACAGCTTCCCCTCTACGTCGGCCGGCGCGTACTGGGTCGGCAGTTCGGGGTTGCTGGCTGTCTGCTGCTGAGTGTTCTCGGTCACGGGCCACAGTTTAGGGCCGTCACGGTCGTGTCCTGAAACGCGATTCTTTGGTAACGGTGTGCCCCCCGGTAGCTCCGCGTGCTGTGACTTCCGCCAGGATGTTCGGAACGCATAAGCATCTGGAGGGGAACCCAGAAATGAGCTACAACCAGCCGGGCCCGTACGGCGGGCAGCCCCAGCAGCCCGGGCCGTATGGCCAGCCGGGTCCTTACGGCCAGCAGCCGCAGGCCCCCCAGCCCGGCTATGGCCACCCACAGGCCCCTGGGGGGC
>NZ_JAAAXQ010000596.1 GCF_009916105.1 Streptomyces sp. GC420
GCGGGGGGAGCAGGTCCGCCGGGACGGAGACGTGGCGCGCACGGAGCCATTCGCCGAGGGCCTTGGCCTGCGGGTCGAAGCGGGCCTGGGACGCCACGCCCTCGCCCAGCAGCCCCTCGACGACGAAGTTCAGCGCGCGCAGGTTCGGCAGGACGTACCGCCGTACGCCCAGGTCCCGGCTCTCCGGGATCAGCGTGCGGAACCGCTCCGTGGTCAGCGTGTGCGCGAGCCAGCGCCAGGCGTCCTCGCTCCGCGCCCACACGCCCACATTGGCGTCGCCGCCCTTGTCGCCGCTGCGCGCCCCCGCGACCTCCCCGAGCGGTGCCCGCCGCACCGCACCGGCGGGCAGCGGCTCGGGCGGCAGCGGCTCCGGTACGGGTTCGAGTACGGCGGTGTGCGCCGGCGCGGGCACCTTCACCCGCCGCCCGTCGGGCAGCACGGCGACGTGATCCACCTCCGCCTGTCCGACGTGCCGAGCGGCGAACACCCCGTAGGGGGAACCCTTGCCGGGAGGGGCGGTGAGATGGAACCCGGGGTAGCCGCCCAGTCCCAGTTCCACGGCGGCGCCGCTGACGGCCCGGCCCACCCTCTCCGGGTCGCCGTCCCGTACGACCAGCCGCAGCAGCGCGCTCGCCTGCTCCTCCGTCGCCGCGTCGGCCCGGTCGGTGCGGGCCAGCTCCCAGCGGACCTCGGCGGGCCGGGACCCGGCCCTGGCCAGCGCGTCCTCCATCTGCTCGCGCACCAGGCCCGCCTTGGCGTCGATGTCGAGACCGGTCAGGACGAAGACGACCTCGTTGCGCCAGCCCCCGAGCCGGTTCAGCCCCACCTTCAGGGTGGGCGGCGGGGCCTCGCCCCGTACCCCGCTGATCCGCACCCGGTCGGGCCCGTCCGCCTCGAGTCGTACGGTGTCGAGGCGGGCCGTGACGTCCGGCCCCGCGTACCTGGCCCCGCCCGTCTCGTACAGCAGCTGCGCCGTGACCGTCCCGGTGTTCACCACACCGCCCGTGCCAGGGTGCTTGGTGATGACGCAGGACCCGTCCTCGTGCACTTCGGCGAGCGGGAATCCGGGGCGCCGCACGTCGTGCTCGGTGAAGAAGGAGTAGTTGCCGCCGGTCGCCTGGGTGCCGCACTCCAGGACGTGTCCGGCGACGACGGCGCCCGCGAGGGCGTCCAGGTCCTCCGGGGTCCAGCCGAAGTGCGCGGCCGCGGGTCCGGTGACCAGGGCGGCGTCCGTGACCCGGCCCGTCACCACGACGTCGGCCCCGGCCCGCAGGCACTCGGCGATGCCGAATCCGCCGAGGTAGGCGTTGGCGGAGAGCACCCCCTCGCCCCAGTCCCCGCCGGGCGCCCCGAGCAGGTCGTCGCCCTCGACGTGCGCGACCTTCACGGGGACGCCGACCCGGCCGGCCAGCTCCCGTACGGCGCCGGCGAGCCCCGCCGGGTTGAGCCCGCCCGCGTTGGCGACGATCCGCACCCCGCGTTCGCGGGCCAGCCCCAGGCATTCCTCCAGCTGCCGCAGGAAGGTCCTGGCGTAGCCGAGCCGCGCGTCCTTGATCCGGTCCCGCGCCAGGATGAGCATCGTCAGCTCGGCGAGGTAGTCCCCGGTGAGGACGTCCAGCGGCCCGTCCGTCAGCATCTCGCGCATCGCGTCGAAACGGTCCCCGTAGAACCCGGAGGCGTTCCCGATCCGCAGCGGGGCCCGTCCGGCGGCGGTCACGCCGCCCCCTTCGGGGCGCGTCCCGGTCCGGGCGGCCCGGCGAAGGACTGGGCGATGCCGAGCCAGTGGTCGGCGTCCGCGCCCTCGGCCCGCACGTCGACGTCGTCACGGTGCGCCCGCTGCGTCACCAGCAGGCAGAAGTCCAGCGCGGTGCCGGTCACGCGCTGTGCGGCATCCTCGGGACCGTAGCTCCAGGCCTCCCCGCCGGGGGCGGTGAGCTCGATCCGGAACTCCTCCTTCGGGGGCTGGAGTCCCCGGGCCCAGTACGCGTAGTCCCTGGCCCTGACGCCGATCCGGGCCACGTGCCGCAGCCGGGCGGTCGGCTCGCGCACCGCACCGAGCGCGTCGGCGACGTCCTGCCCGTGCGCCCAGGTCTCCATCAGCCGCCCGGTGGCCATGGAGGCGACACTCATCGCCGTCCCGTACCACGGCATGCGTACGCCCTGCGGATGCCGTGCCAGCGCCTCGGCCAGCGCCGTCCGCCCGGCCCGCCAGCGCGCCAGCAGCTCGGCCGGGGGGAGCTCGGCGCCCGCGTCGGCGCCCGCGTCGACGAAGGTGTCGGGCGCGGACAGGGCCTCCTCCACATGCCGTCCGAAGGCCTCGGGATCGGTCGCGGACAGCAGCGCCTGCTCGTCGGTCCAGGCGAGGTGCGCCACCTGGTGGGCGATGCTCCAGCGGGGCGCGGGCGTGGCCCGCCCCCAGTCCTCCTCCGGCAGCCCGGCCACCAGCCGGTCCAGCTCCTCTCCCTCGTCCCGCAGGTCGCGGAGTACGGCTTCGGTGGCGGCGTCCGGCATGGTGCGGCTCTCCCTGTACGGCGGTGTGTACGGCGAGGTGGTAAGCGACGAGCGGTGCTGCGGGCTCAGCGTGGCAGCGGACCCATAAACAATCAAGCGTGCTTGCATGAATTTCTGCGGCAAAAAACCGCCGAGCGCGTCCGGGCCCCGGCCGTGGTTCGTCGGCCGGGGCCCGTAAGCGCCCGTCGGTTCCGTCCCGCCGTTCCCGGCGCCACCGTTCGCCGCCGCGTGCGGCGCGAGCGGGGCGGTGCCGCCGCGTGCGGCGCGAACGGGCCGCTGCCGCCGTGCTGAGCACCGGTGCCTCACCGCGGGTGCTGGAACACCGGCTGCTTCAGCGCCGCCGGTTCAGCACTGGCGGCTGACGTTCCCCGTCTCGTTGCCCCTGAGGAAGATCGCGCTGACGTAGCCCACCCCGCCCGCGCGCAGCGGCAACTGCACCCACTTGTCGTTCGTGTAGCCCTCCGCGGTGACCAGCTGGCCCGTGACCCAGCAGTTCGCCGGGTAACTCTCCCCGGCCGCCACCGAACTGACCACACCGCAGTTCGTCGACGCACACGACCGCACATTCGCCGACGTCCACGCCGTCACCGTCGTCGTACCCCCACCGCC
>NZ_JAAAXQ010000597.1 GCF_009916105.1 Streptomyces sp. GC420
CCCGAGGCCCCGCCGGCTCTCTGCCCCGCCCCGGGCGCGCTGGCCGCCCTCTCCGACCGCGAACGCCAGGTGCTCACACTCGTCGCGCGGGGCCTGAACAACACGGAGATCGCCGAGTCCCTGGGGCTGAGCCCGCTCACCGCGAAGACGCACGTCAGCCGGATCATGGGCAAGCTGGAGGCCCGCGACCGCGCGCAACTGGTCATCGCGGCCTACGAGTCGGGGCTGGTCGCCCCGGGGGCGGCCGAGCGGTAGCCGACGGCCGCCGGCCCGGTCCCGTCGGGCGGTGCGCCCTTGGCGGGGTGCCCGGACCGGCCGGCGAGGCCGCACTCGCCGAACCATGCGGGCCCCGGGCAACCGGGCGGCCGTGCCCGGCCTCCGACCGCCGGTCGGTCCGCTCCACCGGGAGAACGACGTCTCCTCATCACCGAGGACGACTTCCCGCGCCACGGCCAACGCACAGCGCCCGTTCCGTCTCTTCCCCCGCAACGGGGGGCAACCGCACGGAACGAAAGGACGCGATGTGCGTACGAGAAACGCTGGACGGGTGGTACTCGCCCTCACCGCGACGGGAGCGGTGCTGGCACCCCCGGCCCTTGCGCACGCGGAGGAGCCGCTGCGCGTCGACCTGAGGGCGGACGTCGACCGCGACGGGCGGGTCGACCTCGCCGGAGACACCGACACGGCCGGTGAGAACACCTGGTCCGTCGGGCGGGGAGCGGTCTTCCTGCCCAACATCGACGACGACGCCAGGCGATGCCCGGTCACCGGTCCGGGCGGACGCCGGCTCTCCGACGCCGAACTCGCCGCCTGCAACGACGCCTCCGACAAGAAGGTCAACGGGCGGGCCGACGCCGCCGACCTGGCCCGTGTGCGCTCGGTGCCGATGCGGAACCTGCCGTCCGACGCCGAGGGCAGCGTCAAGGTCACCGCGGGGGCCGCGCAGACCAGGGTCTTCGTCAAACGGAACGGCGCCTGGAAGCCGGTCACTTCGCGGACCAGGCTGACCGCGGCCGAGTTGCGCTCCGGGGTCGAGTTCGGCGTCGAGGGCAAGGACGTGATCCGCGACAGCACGAAGTGGGACGGCCGCGCGGCGATCCGGCTGAGGGTCACCTCCTCCTCCGGCACCGCCTCCGACACCGTCGTCCTGCGTGCCGCGCCGCTGCTCACCCACCACGCCCTCCAGGACACCCAGCAGTTGCTGGTCACCAAGGTCCGCGGCAGCGACCCCTGGGCCAAGCGCCAGCGGAAGTTCGTCGGCAAGCTCGAGAAGGAGGCCCAGCGGGCCGGCATCACCAAGCCGCTGGTGACCTTCGAGAAGTACGGCGACATCTGGGCCCAGGACTTCGTCGAGCCGGCCTACCTCAGCATGACCGGCCCGGACGGACGGGCCCGGACCATGCGCGTGATGCTGCGCTCCGCCCAGGACCGGGAGGCGGGCCGCGAACTCTACGAGAAGCTGCGCGGCCCGGACGTCGGCGTCGTCCAGGCCAAGGGCCGGGACATGCGGGGCTGGGAGACCCTGAACTCCTACGGGAACCTGGAGACCATCCCGCCGTACACCCAGGGCGGCCGCTCCTTCCCGGCCGGACGCGTCATCATGGGCGAGCGCAAGGACGGCAGCGGCATCCGCCCCTCGAAGGAGATACGCACGCTGCTGAAGTCCCAGGGGCTTCAGGATCCGTTGCTGCTGGACACGTCGTGGCTGCACGTGGGGCACGTCGACGAGTTCGTGCAGTTCCTGCCCGCCGACACCCCGCGCGGCTGGCGGATCGGCGTCGCCGACCCGGAGGCGGGGGTCCGGCTGCTGCGTGACGCCCAGCGCGACGGCCACGGTGCGACGAAGATGTTCTCCGTCCCGGGCTTCGACGGTGTCGACGCCCCCAAGGAGACCATCGACCAGGCTCTCGCCTCGCGCCACCTGGTGGCCGACAACAAGATGGCGGCCGAGCGGATCGCGGCCAACCTGGAGATCCTCAAGCGGGAGACGGGCGTCACGGACGAGGAGATCGTCCGGGTGCCCGCCCTCTACACCCGGGGCACCGAGGACGAGAGCGCCGACGCCCGCGTGCCGCTGCTCCGCCGTCTCGGCGGCAGCGCGGACCCGGAGGCCGCCGGGAAGCACGGCCAGCAGCAGTTCCTCGGCCGCGACGGAAACAGGAACGCCGAGGGCGCGCCCCAAGCGGCACCGGCTCCCGAGACCGTCATGACCAGCGCGTACGTCCCGGGCGCCGTCAACGGCATCCTGCTCTCCCGTGACCGCTACCTCGCGCCCCGCCAGTGGGGTCCCGTCATCGGCGGCAAGGACGTATTCACCGAGGCCGTCACCGCCGCGTACACGCGCGCCGGAATGAAGGTGTCGTACGTCGACGACTGGTACACGTACCACCTCGGCATGGGCGAGATCCACTGCGGCACCAACACCCTGCGCGACGCGTCCGCCGCCTGGTGGAAGCCGTAGCCCGGCCGTAGCCCCGGCCGTGGCCGCGCCGCCCCCGGCGGCCGGCCGCGCGGGGACGAGGCATCGGTCGCCGGGCGGATGAACACGGCTTCGCGCTCCCGGTCACGGCCGGGAGCGCGAAGCCTTGTGGCAAGTGGCCGGTCCCCCACCGGGATTCACCGCAGGGCGGCGGACGCGTGCGGACTCAGCCGGCCGGTGCGGACGGCGGTGGCGGCACCACGACGATCGGACCGGGCTCGCCCCACGGCGTGCACGCACTGCGCCCGTCGGCCAGCTCGACGCAGGCCCGAGCGTCCGACGGCCGGTCGATGCCGACCATCAGCGTGTAGGTGAAGCGGTTCCCGGCGGTGGCCTCCTGTGCCTGCCGGGCGTCCCCCGACTCGACCCGCACCTCGTCCCCCGGCCGCGGCTCCACGAGCCTGGCCCAGGCCGCACGGCACCTCGGACTCACCCGCAGCTGTACGACCCGCCCGCCGAACACCCTCTCCGCATGCGTCCCCGCGTCCATCCAGCAGCCCGTGCCGCCCAGC
The DNA here is from genome assembly GCF_009916105.1 of Streptomyces sp. GC420. Taxonomy (GTDB): domain Bacteria; phylum Actinomycetota; class Actinomycetes; order Streptomycetales; family Streptomycetaceae; genus Streptomyces. The sequence continues at coordinate 2,992 of NZ_JAAAXQ010000597.1, forward strand.
GCGGAGTTGCGCCCGGTGCAGGCGTCGCCCTGGCACGGTCCCGCGTCCGGCCGCGCCCCGGACAACCTGGAGCCCTCCCCGCTCTCTGCGCCCTCTTCGCCGCTCAGCAGCGCCCACGTGCCGAAG
>NZ_JAAAXQ010000598.1 GCF_009916105.1 Streptomyces sp. GC420
ACCCGCACCCGTGTCCCCTACCGGCACCGCACCACCACCCGGGCCGGACTGCACCTGCTGCTCGACCGCGGCGAGTCCATGCGCCCCTTCGGGCCCGACCACGCCTGGATCGCCGGACTGGCCGCCCGCCTCCTGCCCCCGGGACAGCTCAGGATCATGGACTTCAGAATCACGAGAGGGGCCAGCGAGGACGGCGGACGCACCTGGGGCCCGCATCCCGTCCCGCCGCCCGGCAGGCCCGTGATCCTCCTCTCCGACCTGGGACACCTCCAGCCGCCGCTGCCCGGCCGCCACCACTCCTCGCCCCCCGACTGGATCCCGTACCTGCGCCGGCTGCGCCGCGCTGGAAGCCGTGTCATCTGCCTCACCCCTTACCGGCCCGAGGACTACCCGGCCGCCGTCCGCCAACTGGTGACGCTGCTGCCGCTCGACCGGCGGACGTCGGTGCGCACGGCGCGGTCGGCCACCCGCAGGGACCGCACCAGGCGGGGCCGCGTCACATGACCGTCGCACCGGAGCGCAGCAGCTCCTCCCGGCTGATCGCCGAACAGCGCAGGGACCAGCCCGACGTGGTCCGCCTCGCCGAGTCGCTGTGCCTGGCCGCCCAGGCGGAACCGCACTTCGTACGCGGTGCCCGGCTCCGCTTCGTACCCCTCAGCGGAACCGGACTCGAGGCGAGGCTGTGGTTCTCACCGCTCGTCGAGGCGGCGGACAGCCGAGTGGTGATGCTCCACCCGGAAGTGACCGCGGAACTGCGGCAGGAGCTGTCCCTCCGCGACCGGGAACTGCTCCGGTCCGTAAGGGACTTCACGCTCGACGCCCACCGCGACGCACCGCCCCTGGTGCGCTGCTACGAGGAACTGCTGTGGCAGTCGACGGTCGACCCCAGGCCGGCGGAGGAGGACGTCGCCCGCGCGCTGGCCCCGCTCGTCCACGAGGTCAGGCACGGCGGACACCGCGCCGCGGAGGCCAGCCGCTGGGTACTGCGCTTCCTGCCCCGGCTGCCGGGCGGCGTACGCGACGCGGACGCGGCCTGGCGGCTCCACGTCATGGCGGCGGAACGGCTGGGACTCGACCCGCCGCCCGGTGCCGCGGAACGCGCCGGCGCCGCCGGTGTGCGCGCGGTGCGGACCCTGGTTCACACCGACATCGACATCGGGGTGCGGACCGGTTCCGACGGCATCGTCCTCAGCCGGCCCCCGGAACCCGACGCACTCGTCCTCCAGGCCAACGGAGCCGCCAGGGCCGGACTGCGCCTGAGGGCCGCGCTCCCCGGCGCCGGCTGGCACGAACTGGACCTGTACGACGGCTGGCGCAGCACCCTCGGTCTGGGCGTCGTCGCCGAGGCGGACACCGACGGCACCGTCCGCGCCGCGCAGGCCGAACTGGACGGCGTGGTGCGCGCCGCGCGCGCGGGCCACCGGGCAGCGGTCGCGGTGAGCACCGACGGGCGGACCTCGCTGCGCGTCGACGACGGCAACAGCGTCCTCTCGCTGAGCCTTCCGGAGCCCCCGACCCTGCTGGCGGTCGCCGACACGGGTCCGGCCGCCACCGCCGTCGTCACCGGGGCCGGCCTCCATGTGATCGGCACGGCCCTCGACGGAACCTCGGACTCCGTCCTCCACCGGCCGCAGCGGCCGCCGACCGCCCTCGGCTGGACGAGGGAGGACCGGCAGCCGGTGCTCTGCATGGCGCAGGGAAGCGACGTCGCACTGGCACGTGACGGCGACCCCCGCCACATCGCGGGGGTGCTGCCCCATCCCGCGGAGGTGGCACACCTGTGGTGCTCGGCCGAGTCGGCGACGGTGGCGGTGGCGGACGCGGACGGCGGCATCCACGTACACCGCCTGACCGGACCCGGCGAGGGCACCACCCGGGTACGTGCCACGGGGCCGGCGGTCACCGCGCTGACCGGCGACCCGTCGTCGGGCGCCGTCGTGTGGGCCTGCGCCGACGGGGGCGTCGAATCCTGGGCGGGGGAGGGGAGTCCGGTTCTGCGGCTGGGGCTCCTGAGGGTCCCCGCGATCTCGCTGGCGCTGCTGCCCGCGACGGGTCTCGTCGTCGCGGCCGACGGCGGACCCCGGCTGCTGCGCCTTCCATGGCCGCGGCCGGGACCGCCGACCGGCGTGGCGGTGCCGTTCTCCGTGCGGGAGGCGTACGCCGCCCCGGGCGGCCGGGTCACACTCGTCGGCCGCGGCGGTGACGTGGAGATCCGCTCGGAGGACGAGCGCGTGCACCTGGTCGGCTCCGGACCCGTTCCCCGGCCCGCGGACCGCGCCGGACCGGCCTGGGCGCGCACGTCGGTCGGCGTGGCACTGCCTGGCCCGGCGCCCGTACTGCCACCCCGGCTGAGGCGCTGGGGCATCGGCCATGTGCGGCTCCCGGCCACCGTGACCCCGGACTCCGAGGCGTTCGCGATCCTGCTCGACCGCGCCCGGGAGCAGGGCCTGCGCGTGGTGGCGCAACTGACACCCCCGGACCTGCGGGTCCCCGTCGACCCGGCGGGCGACGGCGAGGCGCAGGCGGCCGGCATCGCGGAAGGCGGAGCCGTGCGGGACACGGCCTCCGCCGCGGACGTACTCGTCCGCGCGCACGCCTGGCTGGAGGCCGGGGTGGACGGCCTGTGGCTGTGCGAGAGTCCCGGCTGGCCGGCCGCCCTCGCACGCCGTCTGCGGCACCTGGTGGACGCCTACCCCGATGCGGCGCTGCTGGCAGCGGCGACCGTGACGACCGCCTACGACGTGGACGACGTGGACGGCGAGGACGGCGCGGCCCGGACGTCCGGCGCCGGCTGCCACCTGACGATCGGCCCGCCCCCGGATCCCCCAGCACCGGCCCCCGGTCCACCGGAGCCGTCCGCGCCGGGGGCGGCCGGGCCGGTGCCCTCCGCATCGGAGTCTTCCGGGCCGGGGTTGGCCGCTCCGGGAGGTTCGCCGTCAGCGGCGTCCGCGCAGGGGCGGTCCGCTTCGGGGCCGTCCGAGTCGGGAGGCCCGGGACACGCGGCATCGGGGCCGGCCGGGCCGATGCCAGCCCGGACGGGGTCGTCCGCGCCGGGGGCGCCGGAGCCGTCCGCGCCGGGAGCCGCCGGGCCCGGAGGACCCGCGG
>NZ_JAAAXQ010000599.1 GCF_009916105.1 Streptomyces sp. GC420
TGCTTCTTCAGCTCGCGTGCCGCCACGAGCGCGGTGATCGCCGAGGGGGAGACGCCCTCGCCGCGCTCGTCGACGACGAAGCAGCGGTCGGCGTCGCCGTCGAAGGCGAGGCCGAGGGCGGCCCGGTCGTGCGGCGCCCCGACGGGAGGTGTGCCGACGGGAGGTGTGCCGGCCGGCCCGCCCCGCGGCGTCAGCTGCCGGGGACGCGGTCGAGGTCGATGTCCGTCCTCGTCACCCAGGCGGGTTCGGCGACCAGCAGACTGAGCTCCTCCCGGCCGAGGTCGACGTCGGTGACGTACCGGAATCCGGCGGACTGCGCGGCGGTCACGCTGCCCCGGTCACCGGAGGCGGCGGCGAACACGATGCGCCGGCAGGACGGGTCGGCCGCGTCGACGGCGTCCGCCAGGGACCGCAGAAGGGCGGCCAGGGTCTCCCGCGGGCACGGCCCGTCGACGCGCACCTCCATGTCGCGCGCGCCCGCCGGGTAGGTGTGGCGCAGCCGCCCGGCGGCGCAGCGTTCCACCCGCACGTCAATGCCCGTGCCGTGCCCGGTCACCCGCAGGTGGGACATGTGGCGGCCGCGCCGGACGGGTACGGCCTCCCAGCGCGGGTCCAGGTGGAGGTCGGGCGCCGCGGGAACGGTGATCACGTCAGTGCTCCTCTGCCGCGAGGCGCCGGATGACGGGCTTGTCCAGTTTTCCGGATCCGTTCCTGGGTACGGCCGGTACGACCGTCAGCCGCCTGGGCAGCTTGTACCTGGCCAGGTGCCGGGCAGTGTGCTCGCGCACGTCCTCCAGGGTGATCTCGACGCCCTCGGTCACGGACACCACGGCCGCCACCGTCTCGCCCCACTGCTCGTCCGGGATGCCGACCACGGCGACGTCGACGACGCCCGGCATGGTGGCGAGGGCGTGCTCGACCTCGGCCGGGTAGACGTTCTCACCGCCGGTGATGATCATGTCCTTGAGGCGGTCGACGACGTACAGGTATCCGTCCTCGTCCAGACGGCCGACGTCTCCGGAGTGGAACCAGCCCTCGGCGTCGAACGCGGCACGGGTGGCCTCCGGATTGTTCCAGTAGCCCGGGGTGACGTTCGGACCGCGGACGACGATCTCGCCGTGCTCGCCCGCCGCGACCGGTTCCCCGGTGACCATGTCGACGACCCGCACCTCCGTGTACGGCATGGGGATGCCGGCGGAACCCGTCTTGTCCACGGTGCGTTCGGCCGGCAGGTGCGTGGCGAACGGCGCCGTCTCGGTCAGTCCCCAGGCCTGCTGGAGCCAGACACCGTGGGCGGCGTACTGCTTGATCAGCGACGGGGGCACCGGGGCGCCCGCGACGACGACGGACCGCAGGTGGCTCAGATCGTGGTCGAAGAAGCCGGGGACGCGGGCGAGGGCGGCGAACATCTGCGGCACGCCGAACACCGAGTTGAACCGGTGCGTCACGAGGTCGTCGAGGCACGTCTGCGGGTCGAACGAGCGCCGCACCACCACGGTGCCGCCGCGGGTCAGGGTGCGCAGCGCGAAGCTGTTGAGGGCGCCGATGTGGAACAGGGGAGCGGCCGCGTAGGTGACGTCGCCCCGGCGGGTGTCCAGCATCAGCTCGACGTTGACCGAGTTCCACCAGACGTTGCCATGGGTCAGCACGACCCCCTTGGGCGCGCCGGTGGTGCCGGAGGTGAACATGAGGATCGCCGGGTCGTCGGCGTGCTTCGCGGCCACGGAGGAGGCCGGCCGGGCGGCCGCGATGGCGGCGGACCAGGGCTCCCAGCCGTCCGCGTCGGCCGCCGGGACCTCGGGGTCGTCGTCCACGAGCAGGAAGCGGGTCAGGCGGGTGCTGTCGCGTACCCTCTCGACGCCGGCGCGGTGCCCCTCCTCGCAGACGATCACCTCGGCGCCGCTGCGGTCGAGGACCTGGCCGAGCTCGGGGTCCGCGAGGCGGAAGTTCACCGGGACGAACAGCGCGCCGAGCCGGAAGGCCGCCAGCATCGTCACGAAGAACGAGGCGCTGTTGAGGCCGAGGTAGGCCACTCGGTCCCCGTCCGTGGTGCCTCCTCGCGACAGGACGGTGGCCAGGCGGGCGGCCCTGTCGTCGAGTTCGGCGTAGGTGAGGTCGCCCCCGGGGTAGCTGATGACGACCGTACCGGCGTGGTGGCGGGCGTTGCGTGCGACCGCGGCGGCAGGGTTGAGGTCGGCCGTGAGGCCGGAGTTGTGCGGGTGGGGTCTCGTCACTGTCGGCTCCTCGTTGAGCATCAGAGGTCGTCGCCGCCGGCCGCGCGGGCGAACCCGCGCACGCCGATGCCGCCGTCGGCGGAGATCGCGTGTCCGGTGATGGTCCCGCTCTGCTCGCGCGCGGCGAGCAGGACGTACGGGCCGGTGAAGTCGCGCGGGTCGGTGCTGGAGTCGTGCAGGGGGATGGGCGGAGCCGGGGTGCCGGGGCCCTTTCTGGCGAAGGACGCCGAGATCGAGCGGCCGTCCATGGCCAGGGCCTCGGGTCCGCGAAGATCGGTGTTCATGCCGCCGCAGGCGACGCCGTTGACACGGACCTTGGGCGCGAGTTCGTAGGCGAGTTCGCGCATCAGGCCCAGGCAGGCGTGCTTGCTGGCGGTGTAGAGGGGGCCGCCGCCGTTGACGTAGAAGGAGGCGTTGGACAGGGTCATGACGATGCTGCCGCGGGTCCTGACCAGCTCGGGCCAGGCGGCTTGCGCGGCCAGCAGATAGCCCTTGACGTTGATGGAGAAGATCTCGTCGAAGGCGGTGTCGAGCTCCCCGGCGCCCAGTCGGGTGAGCTGACGCTGGTAGTCCCAGACCCCGGCGTTGGCGACGAGTGTGTCGAGCTTGCCGAAGCGTTCGACGGTCTCGGCGACGGCCGCCTGGAGGGCGCTGTGGTCACGCACGTCGGCCGTCACGGTGTGGACGCGTGAGGGGTCGGCGGCTGCGCGCACGACCTCGTCGAGCTGCTCCCCGTCACGTCCGAGGATCGTCACCGAGGCACCCTCGGCCAGGAACCGCTCGGCGACCGCGCGGCCGATGCCAGAGCCGCCGCCGGTGATCAGCGCGGCGTACCCGTCCAGCCAGCCCCCGTCCAGCCAGCCCCCGTCC
>NZ_JAAAXQ010000059.1 GCF_009916105.1 Streptomyces sp. GC420
GCTCATCACCGGGTCGGTGTTCCCGGGTGCGGCGGCCGGCGCTGCGGGGCGGGGACGGGGTGCTCGTCGAGGGTGGTTCCGCGGTGGCGGAGGTGCGGCCGGCCGTCGGCACGGGCCGGCACGTGGCCCGTGGGACGTGGGTGACGGGCCCGCGGACCTCGTGCGAAGGGGCGGTCGGGCTATTTCGGCGGGGTCTCCTCGACCCGTTCGCCCTCCGCCTGGGACGGCTCGGTCCTCGGGACGTCCGGGTGTCGCTCCGTGGCCTCCCGCTCGTCCGTCTCGTCGCGTTCGCCCTCGGCCTGCGACGGTGTGCGGGCGTAGAGCGACGTGTCGTACTCCGAGGCTCCGGTTCCCATGGGTGGCCTCCTTCTCGCGCTCGTCTCCATGCTCTCGCCTCCCCGGCGGCCCGGCGAGGCGAGGCGCGGCCCCGCGCACAGTGGCGGTGCCGGCCCCGCCTCCCCGGGCCTCCTGTCGGCCGCACGGGAGCGCGGCTCAGATCCCCTTGCCGCCCTGCTGCTCCAGGAACTCCGCGAAGCCGAGGGCGCGCAGCACGCTGCCCGCCGCGTCGATCACCCGGGCGCTGCCGACGATCGGTGCGATCGCCACGCAGACGCCCTTGGCCTCCTCGGCGGACAGGCCCGCCTCCTGCGCCACCTTCAGGTTGGCCAGATAGGAGGCGGGTGCGGCATCCATGGCGATGAGGGCGGCCAGTCGCACGAGGTGGTAGGTGCGCTCGTCCAGCCCGGAGTTGGGCAGAGTCTCGATCGTCATGTTGGCGAGCTGCTCGAAGATCGGGTGTTCGCCCAGGGCCAGTGCGCCCAAGGCGCTTTCGGGAGCTTGTGCTGTCATGATCGGCGACCCTTCTCGCTGGGAAGTGCGCTCCGGGATCCGCGAAGCGGGCTGATCCACGGATTCCCCGCGGGGACCGGAGGCAGGTGTCAACTAACGGGGGTTCCTTCGAAAACCTGAGTGAAACGCGCATTCCTTAACGAATCACTTCAAAGAGGAGCAAAAGGGGTCAGTGGCTCGGCGCGAGCCTGACCCGCGCGGCGACGGGCAAGTGGTCGCTGCCGGTCGCGGGCAGTGTCCACACCTCCGTGACCGACGCTCCCCGCCCCAGCACCTGGTCGATCCCGGCGACGGGGAACGCGGCGGGCCAGCTGAACGCGAAAGCCCCGCCCCGTCCGCTCAGCCGCGAGGTGACGGGCGACAGGCCACGGTCCGCGGTCGTTCCGTTGAGATCGCCCATCAGGATCACCGCGGGCGCCCTCTCGGTGGCGAGCTCCTTGCCCAGCAGTGCCGCGCTCTCGTCGCGCCGTCGCGCGTCGAAACCGGTGGCCGGCCGCATCCTGACGGAGGGCAGATGCACCACGTACACGGCGATGTCCCGCCCCTGCGCGACCCGCACCGTCGCCCGCAGCCCGCGGTTCCAGTCGCCGTCGATGCCCTCGGGCCTGATGTCCGCGGCCCCGGTGCCCGTGATCGGATACCGCGACCACAGACCGACGGTCCCCACGATCGTGTGGTGCGGATGGCTGCCGCGGAGCACGTCCTCGTACGCCGGGAGGGCGGGACGCGTCAGCTCCTCGACGGCGATCAGGTCGGGACCTGCGGCGGCCAGGGCCCGCGCCGTCGCCGACGGATCGCCGTTCTCGTCGCTCACGTTGTGCTGCACCACGGTCAGGTCGTAGCCGGTGGGAGCCCGGGGGAGCAGGTACGGCCCGAAGCAGGCAGCCCAGACCGCTCCCGCCGCGAGGACCGCCGACAGCGCGGTCGCCGAACGGATCAGAACGGCCAGGACCAGCAGCGGCGGCAGCGCGGTGCCGAGCCAGGGGAGGAAGGTCTCGACGAAGCTGCCGGGATTCCCGGGGAGGTCAGGCACGAAGGAGTGGAACGGCAGAAGAAGCGCGACCGCCAGCGCGCAGCCCGCGGTCACGCGCCCCCGTGTCCACGCCGTGCGTCCGCGTGTGTCCCGCCCCCAACTCCGCCTGCGGAACGGGTTCCCGCGCCACCGACTGGCCTCTGCGCCGACCTCTGTGCCGGTCCCCGTACCGGGCTGGGCACCGGCCTCTGCGCCGGCCCCCGGACCGCCTTGTCCTGAGCCCTCTTCCGTACGCGCGTCCTTCACGGTCCTCCCGGTGTCGCGGCGGCATGACACTTTCGCACTACGACGCTCGGCCGCCCGCGGTGGTTCTGTCCCGGGCACCGTGCGGCATACACCGGCCCCGTGCCGACCGCCGGTCACCAGCCACCGGCCGATCCTGCCGCCCTGCCGCCCTGCCGCCGTGGAGGGTGCGCCCGGCGTCCCCCCGGGACCGGGAGGAGCCGCATCTCGGCCCACCGGTCGCTCCTGCGGCGGCGCGGCCTGGAAGGGCGGCGGACCGGGCGGCGGACCGGGCGGCGGACCGGGCTCCGACACCTGCCGGTTGGGGGATCCGCCGCGATCGGCCTCGCCGGGGCGACTCGAAGAGGTCCGCACGGCCCGCGGACGCCCGCCCCGTCCTGCTCTGCGCGTGAGCGGCACGGTCACCACCGCGGCGGGGCCGGACCGGCACCACGGCACGGAAGCTGCCCCTCACCCATGACGCGGATACGGCTTCCGCCATCGTGATCGCCGCGTCCTGAGCGCCGCGGCGGGACGCCTCAACTCGGCCTCCAGCCTGCGCCATTCCGCCTGCTCACGGGCGGAAAGCACCGGGCCAGGCGCCGATTTCCCGCCCGCTCCCGACGTTCCCGCCGCGGCACCGGCCCCTCCGGCCGCCGCGGGAGCGTCCGGCGACCAGGGCCGCTCCGTCCACCCGGCCGGCCGGAAGCCGTAGCACTCGGGAGTGACGAAGGCGCCGAAACCCTGCCCCACTGCGGTCAGCCCCACTCCCAGCCGGCGTACGAGCCACCGCAGCCACCTGTACCAACGCCGCACCGCGGTCTCCTTCCGCCACACCGGGGATCACTACCCCGCAGAGGCTAGGAACTCGCCCTATAAGCACGGCTAAGGCCGAGTCCAATGAGGTGTCGACTTTCGGCCCCGGCCCAGCGACCGGCGAGCGGACCTCGAGTTCCGTCGGGCACAATGCCGGTGGGGGAAGTGCCTACGGCTTGGTGCCTCCCCACGAGCGGGCGGGACGTTGCGCATTCCCCCGTGGCGGAACGCCCCGCCCGCGCTCGTGCTACCGGCGGCCGGGCCGGGCCTGGCCGGGTAAGGACCGGCAACACCCGGCCCGGCCCGCGGCGGCGGCGGCGGAAAATTCAATCTGAAGTTCGACGCCCCTGAGGTATGTTCCTGCCATTCGAAGGGGGCGAAGTGGCGAAGCTCAACCAGATCATCGCCGTGGAAAAGGGCGTCAAGAGCAAGTCGTTCCAGGACATCACCGCGGCTCATCACAAGGTGCAGAAACCGGCGCTGCTGGCCGGCATCTCGCGCACGTACCAGCCGAAGGACGAGGAGGGTGAGCTGCTGCCGCCCGAGTCCACGCGGGTGCAGGTCAAGGCCGAGGACGTGCTGCGGGAGATGTCCGCGTCGCTGACCCGCCTGTTCGACGTGACGGCGACCAAGGACTGGGCGAACTGCGCGGCCCGCGCGGACGTCACCGTCGACGGGCGGACGATCGTCGCCGACGTCCCGGTCAGCTATCTGCTCTTCCTGGAGAAGCAGCTCACCGATCTGCACACCTTCGTCAAGAAGCTTCCCGTGCTCGACGCCGCCGAGTCCTGGTCGCTGGACCCGTCGACGGACTGGTGGAAGACGGACCCGGTGCGCACGATCCGTACGAAGAAGGTCCCGCGCAACCACGTCAAGGCCGAGGCCACCGACAAGCACCCGGCGCAGGTCGAGGTGTACTACGAGGACGTGCCGATCGGTTACTGGACGACGGTGAAGTTCTCCGGATCCCTCCCGGCGCGGCGCGTGAACGAGCTGCTGGAGCGGGTCGAGAAGCTCCAGCACGCGGTGAAGTTCGCCCGCGAGGAGGCCAACGGCACCGAAGTCACCGACCGACGGGTGGGCGAAGCGGTGTTCGGCTACCTGTTCGGCTGACGCCGGGCGGAGTAGCATCCCGATCGCCCCCGCGTGAGAGCGCGGGGGTGCGCAAAAGGCGCGGGCCGGATTGAGGACCGGTTCGTGTGATGAGCGCAAGCTGAAACTGAGGTTCAGCCTGAAGACGCGGTCACAGTGAAGGTTCGAGTCCTTCCCCCGGCACCACGGGCCGGGGTGGCCCAACCGGCAGAGGCAGCCGCGGTCAATCTCAGACTCTCGCTCCAGCTTCAGCATTGCCACCGATCGCCGGATCGACCGGGTACGGACGATCGCCGTCGGATGCGAGTTCGACTCTCGTCTGCACCTCTTGCCTGGTGCGGTAGTTCAAAGGAAGAACACGACGGCCTGACGACTGATCCGTACCCTTCAACGCCACCGGCGTGCGCAATTGGGTGGCATCCCCAGGGGCCCGGGAGCTGGATACGACTCCCGGGCTCCGCCACGTCCGCATCCGCGAGACCTGGTACGGGGCGGGATGCGCCCCGCGGACACCAGCGCCGGCTGACCCCGGCGCCGCGCACCGCTCCGGCGTCCGCAGACTCCGCGCGAGGGGGAACGTCAGGGGCAGGGCGGCCTGGGTACCCCGTAGAGGACCCGCATGCCGTCTCCGGGGTGTTCGGTGAGCGTCCACAACTGGTCGGCCGAGCGGAGCCAGTACAGATCCTGGAGTCCTCGGCCGCCGAGGTACGAGACCGGTGTCCTGTTGCCGCGCGTGTTGGCGACGACCAGGTGGCGGTTGCCGCTGCCTCCGCCGCCCGTCGTGAAGTAGTAGCAGCCCCGCGAGAAGGCGCCCTGGACGTAGCGGACGGGCTCGAACCAGGCGATGAAGGGGCGGATCGTGCCGGAGAACCTGGTCAGGTCGTCGTCCCGCCACCGGGCCACCCGGCCGATGGCGGTGTCCCGGTACTCACCGGTCACGAACTGCGGGTCGCGCCCGGGGGCGCGCTCCAGCGAGATGGAGTCGTAGACGGTGGTGGCGTTCGGGTTGTGCCAGCGTCCGATCTCGGGCAGCAGGTAGCCGTACCCGCGCCCGTAGTACTTGCCGTCCGGCTGGAGCCCGATGTGGTTCTCGTCGGTGGTGTTCCCCTTGGGGTTGCCGGCGAGGCGGAGCAGGTTGTTGGTGTCGAAGACGTGCACCCCGTCCCCGGCGGTGACGAAGAGGTAGTGGCTGTACCAGGCGATGCCGCCCGCGTGGAGGGACACGTTGCCGTAGTCGGTCCCCGCGTCGTTGGGGCGGACCAGCAGCACGTGGATGTACCTGTTGGTCGAGGGCACCAGGAAACTCAGCCGGGTTCCGGTTCCCGAGCCTCCCACGGGGCCCGCGTGCCAGGAGAAGACGATGGCCCTGCGCTGGTCCACCGTGCCTCGGCCCGGCTGGGCGTCCTCGGTGCCGCTGATGCCCTGCGGGGTCCACCGGGTGGTGGTGGCGTCCTCGTGGGTCAGGCAGTAGAACCGGGAGGTGCTGACGCCGCGCAGGGCGCCGGCGGGCCCCGTGGCGTTGTCGCGGCAGTTCATGTTCGCCTGCGTGTGGGCCTGGAGGTTCGCCGCGTTCAGCATGGTCCCGACACGGACCCGGTTGCCGTTGCGGTTCACGGCCCGCACCAGGTTGCGGGCCGGCGTTCGGCGGTCGTCACTCCACTGGAGGGAGAAGTCCGACGTGGAGGCGCGGGTCATAGGCACAGGGGTGGGATTTGGGGCGGCCTGGGCGGGAACGGCCGTGGTGAGCATGGCGAGCACGGGCAGGAACAGCACCGCACCGAGCGCACGCCCGGGTTTCCGGAATCTCATGGTCTCTCCGATGGCAGGGAACAGGGAGCGCGGAGGTGCCCCTGCCATGCTCAAGCCGGCCTGCGGCAGGGGCCCACCGGCGAGAGGCGTGATTCCCTTCCACGCCGGTCGAGTCGCCGGGACCGCGGCAGAACCACCCTGCGGGCACCGCGGCGGAGGCTGTTCGGGCGCACCTCGGCGCTTCCCGGCCCGGCGCGCCCGCGCTCTCACAGCCGGCCGGCCCGCGCTCTCACACCCGGCCCGCCGGCCCGCCGGGTGCGCGTGGGTCCATGGCTGGTGCGGTTGATGCGCGAGGCCACCCATGGCGAGAATTGTGGGTGAATCCGCAGCCCGCCCGGCCGGCTCGCCGACCGTGTTCTGCCGAGTCGGGCACGATGTGAACGGGCCTGTGTGAAGGATTCCCTTTCTTTTTTCTGTTCGTCTCCCTTCGGTGTTGTGTCGCCGCCACCGAATTCGGTCACGACGGCCCCTATCTTTCTCTCGTAGGCGCTCCGAGGTATGCCGGACGTACGCGGTGGACCCGTCAACGCCCTGCCGGAAACATGCTTCCGGCGGCGTCCTTTCGGAATTCGACGGCGGACACGTCCGTACCTGACGTGCGTACCGGACAAGTGCGAGAAAAGAGCGATCGAGAGGGAAGATGTCCACTTTTTCGTCCACTGAAATGGCTGCGGAAGTATTCGGCCGTCTATTCACCGTCCTGCTCGAGGACGAGGAATTCGTAGCAAGGGCCCGTCAGGAGGGTCTGACGGTCCGGCTCGTGCACACGAAGCCGGACTGCCGGATTTTCGTCTCGCCGCAGGGTGTCGTCATCGGTGACGAGGCCCCGGAGACTGCCGCGATCACTCTCAGGATGTCCTGCGACACGGCCCACGCCCTGTGGATGGGGCGGCTCATGGTGCCCGTCGCGATTGCCACCGGACGGCTCAGGATCCGCGGCAAGGTCGCCAGGGTGCTGGAGCTGGTGCCCATGCTCCAGCCCGCCTTCGACCGCTACCCGGACATCGCCGCCGCCTCCGGCGTCGGTGCCTGACATGCCGTACCGCTTTCCGCCCGTCCCGGCGAAGGAACGAACCGAGAGCCGAAGGAGTGTCATCCCACGTGAACACCGCCCTGTCCGAGTCCGTCCCGGCACTGAACTTCGACGCGCTGCCTCATGAGGTCCAGCAGTTCAGGCAGGTCGTGAGGGACTTCGCCCAGAAGGTCGTCAAGCCCCGCGTGCAGCACATGGACCAGGCACCTGCCGCGTACTTCGACTGGCAACTCGTCGGCCGGGGCCACCGGATCGGCCTCACCCGCGCGGCGGTCCCGAAGGACTACGGCGGCGTGGGCGTCGGGATGCTGGGCGTCGCCGCCGCACTCGAGGAGGTGGCCGCCGTCTGTCCCGGCACCGCACTGATCTTCGGCGCCACCATGCTCGGCCAGGCGCCGGTCCTGCTGTCCGGCGATCCCCGGCTGCAGGCCCGCTTCCTGCCCCTGTTCTCCGGGGACGAGCCGGTCCTCGCCTGCAACGCGGTCACCGAGGAGGACGCGGGTTGCGACCTCATCATCCCGTCCCAGGCCCGGCACGCGCGCAACGTCACGACCGCGCGCAGGGACGGGGACCACTACGTGCTGACCGGCAGGAAGCGGTTCATCACCAACGCCAAGGTCGCCGCCTTCGCCTCCGTGTTCGCGAACATGGACGGCAGCCCGGGAGCGACCGGCCTCACCTCCTTCATCGTCCCCCTCGACCTCCCCGGTGTGGTCCGCGGCCCGGTCGCGGACAAGATGGGGTACCGCGCCTGCCTGGGCAGCGAGCTGGAGTTCCAGGAGGTCAGGGTCCCCGCCGAGTACATGATCGGGGCGGAGGGCGAGGGCATGGCCATCAACATGGCGCAGAGCAACATGGCCCGCGCCGCGGTGGCCGGCATCTCCACCGGTGTGGCGCGCAGCGCCATGGAGCAGGCGATCGACTGGTGCGGTGAGAGGGTCCAGGGAGGCCGTCACCTGCGGCACCAGCAGTTCACGGCGGCGAAGCTGGCCGAGATGGCCGCCAAGGTCGACGCCTCCCGCATGCTGTACCTGCGCGCCGCCGACAAGGTCGACAACGAACTGCCCCCGCCGGTCTACGAACCGGCCGTGGCCAAGCTGTTCGCGGACCGGGCCGCGATCGACGTCGCCGACGCCGCCCTGTCCCTGATCGGCGCGCGCGGCTACCTGCGTTCGTACGGCGTGGAGAAGATGATGCGCGACGCCCTGGGCACCCGCATCTACGAGGGCACTCCCGAAGTCCTGGCGCTCGCCGTCACCGACAGCCTCTACGCCGAGGACGACGAGCGGTGAACACCGGCGACCCGGCGGCCGGTGAGCCCTCTCCCGGCCTCGTACCCGGCCGGCCGTCCGCTCCCGGTGGTCCGCCCGTCTCCGGTGGTCCGTCCGTCTCCGGCCGGGCACCCGTCCCGGAGCCCATCGGTGCCGCGGATCCCCGGGCCCGGCGCTACGCCGCGGACATCGTCAGGCTCCACGAGCGGCTCAGGTACGGGCAGTTGCCCGCCGAGCTCACGGGGAATCCGCTCTCCCTCATCGAGGACGCGCACGGCGCACTGGTCACCGTCACGGGCCTGGACAGCCAGTTCCCCGCCCGCTACCTCAGGGGCATCCTCGGATTCCGCCTCGCCCAGTACCTCGGACTGAGCTGGATCTCGGCCGACGCCGTCCACCGGACCGCGGCATTCCACGAACCGCTGCCGCACGCGCGCCCAACACGCGCCGTGGAGAACATTCATACGGTCACGCTGTGCGGTCGCACCGGGCGGATCCGGGGGTACGTGGGGCTGGCCTGCTCGGCGGACGCGGAGAGCCTGCCCCTCGACTCCCCGCGCCGTACTCCGTTCCCGACGGAGGCCGCACACGGCGTCGACCTGCTCGGGCGGTACGCGCGGCCCGGCCTGGGGACCCACCAGGCCTTCGAGTTCAAGCGCTTCCTGCGGGACCAGACGCTGCCGCGGGGCGAGCAGTACGAGCGCGTCCCCTGGCACCTCATGCTCGGCGTCGGCGAGGCCATGATCGCGCTGGGTGACCGGGTGCGCGTCGTGCTGGGCGATGCGAAGGAGCACGTAGCGCTGCGCCACCTGCGCCTCGCGGGCTTCGACCTGCACGTGGTCGAGGGCACGTCGCCGAGCCTGTCCCCTTCGGACCCCATGGCGCCGATCTACCACCAGGAGGTCGTGGCCAAGCCGTTCGTCGCACCGGTACCCACGGACGTCCGCTGGTACCGCGAGGCGGTCCGCTCATACCTCGACGGCACCGGTGACCTGGCCTCGCGTCAGGCACTGGTGGCCGCCCTGGCCGAGCGGAAGAGGACGACGACGGGCACGAGCCCCGGCCCGTCACCGTCACCGTCACCGTCATCGCCACCGCCACCGCCACCGCCACCGCCATCGTCAGAGGAAGGGCACCGCACGTGACGAACGACGACGACAGGGAACCGGCGTCCCCGGCCACCGGGACCGGAGCTCTGGCGGAGAGGGCTGCGTTCTACGCCGAACTGACCGTTCGCAACAAGGGTGTCGTGGCCGCGGCCGAACAGCGGGCACTGCACGAGGCCACCGTCCTGGTGGCCGGCTGCGGGTCGATCGGCGGTGCCGCCGTCGAACCGCTGACACGACTGGGCGTCCAGCGCTTCGTCCTGGCCGACCCGGGGACGTACGAACTGAACAACCTCAACCGGCAGTCGGCGACCGCTGCCGACATCGAGCGGAACAAGGCATCGGTGGCCGGGCGCCGGGTGCGGGACATCAACCCGTATGCCTCGGTCGAGGTCTTCACCGAAGGAGTCACCCGGCAGACCGTGCGGAAGCTCACGGGCTCCTGCCAGGTGATCATCGACGGGGTGGACGTCACGACCCGGGAAGGGTGGCAGGCCAAGCACCTGCTGCACCGGCACGCCGTCCGGCGGCGGCTTCCCCTGATCACCGGGTGGGACATGGCCGGCACCCAGTACGTCCGCTGCTACGACTACCGGCACGTCCGCGAACCGTTCGACGGGACCATCAGCATGCGGGACGCCGCGCGCCTCGACATGTGGGAACTGCTGCGCCGCGCGGTGCCGTTGCGGTACGTGCCGACGGACATGCTGGCCGAGATCCGGGCCAACCACGCGCGGACCGACTACAGCTTCCCGCAGGTGGCGTATACGGCGACGGCGTTCGGCGTGATCAGCTCCCACATGGTGGTCAGGCTGCTCGCCGGCCGGCCGGTCCGTCACCGGATCCGTCTCGACGTGCACCAGAAGGCCTGCCCGCGCGGGGAACAGTGGCGCAGCCGGGCGCGATGGCCGGTGGAACTGGCGGCACTGCTGCCGCAACTGCTGCGGATGGTCCGCGACTCCGGCGCGGACCGGGTGCCGGGGACCGCGAAGGACCCCGGCGACCCCGGCATGTCCCGTATCCCCCGGCCCTGACTCCGGACTCCGGGCCCCGACTCCGACCCGGATGCCGACCCGGATGCCCGGGCCGCGGCCGCGCGCTCCCGGACGGCGTCCGCATCCCTCGGGCCCGGGGGAGTGCTGCCCGGCCCGGGGCTGAGCGCCCGCGGAGACCTTCCCTTCACAGAGGTGGACATGAGTGTTCCGAAACGTAAAGTGCTGTGGACGTTCCTCTGCTGTGGCCTGGGCGTGGCCATGGTGTCGCTCGACAACCTCGTCGTCATCACGGCCCTGCCGGCGATCCGCGGCGATCTCGGGGGGAGCCTCCAGGAACTCGAGTGGACCGTCAACGCCTACACCCTCACCTACGCCGTCCTCATGCTGCCCGGCGCCGCTCTGGGCGACCGCTTCGGCAGGCGGCGGATGTTCGGCATCGGGATGGGCGTCTTCGTCGCCGCGTCGGCCGGCGCCGCGCTGTCCTCCGGCATCGGCGCCCTGATCGCCGCTCGCGCCGTCCAGGGTCTGGGTGCCGCGCTGCTGATGCCGCTGAACCTCACGATCCTCACCGACGCCGCGCCCGCCCACCGGCGCGGCGCCCTGCTGGGTGCGATGAGCGCGGTGGAAGGCGTCGCCATCGCGACCGGCCCGCTGCTGGGCGGAGCGGTGGTCGAGCACCTGAGCTGGCAGTGGATCTTCTGGATCAACGTACCGATCGGGGCGGTGGTGCTGCCGTTCGCCCGGTGGAAGCTCGCCGAGAGCCGTGGCCCCGGGTCCCGGCTCGACCTGGTGGGGACGGCCCTGGCCGGCATCGGCCTGTTCGGGATCGTCTTCGGCATCGTCCACGGCCACGCGGACCACTGGAGCAGCGTCCGGGTCCTGGCGTCGCTGACCGGTGGCGCGGTCGTTCTGGTCGCCTTCGTCCTCTGGGAGCTGCACGTCGAACTGCCCATGTTCCCGATGAACCTGTTCCGCAACCGGACCTTCAGCGCGATGAACGCCGCCGGTCTGCTGATGTTCGCCGGCATGTTCGGCTCGGTCTTCCTGCTCACCCAGTTCTTCCAGGGGCCGCAAGGCTATTCGCCCCTGGAGGCGGGGCTGCGCATCCTGCCGTGGACGGCGGTGCCCATCTTCGTCGCGCCCCTGGTCGGGCTGCTCTCGGACCGTATCGGCAGCCGGTCCATCGTCGCGCTCGGCCTGACGTTCCAGGCGTGCGGACTGGGATGGATCGCCACCCGTATCTCTCCCGAGGTCGGCTATCCGTCACTCATTCCCGCCCTGGTCCTGTGCGGGCTGGGAATGACCTTCTATTTCGCCCCCACCGCGAACATGGTGATGAGCGCGGTCGACGCCGGGGACCGGGGAATGGCGTCCGGGGCGATCAACGCGCTGCGTGAACTCGGCGGTGTCCTGGGCATCGCGGTACTCGCCTCGGTGTTCTCCGCGCAGGGAGACCTCACGTCGGCGGACCGGTTCACGGACGGGATGATTCCCGCGGTCTGGACCGGCGTCGTCCTCATCGCGGCCGGAGCGCTGGCGGTCCTGGCGGCGCCTCGGCGTCACAGCGGCGGCCGGCCGGCCGGAGCCGTGCCGGCCGTGCCGGCGTCCGCGAACGACCGGGTGTGAACGGCCGGGTGTGGTGGCGGGGGCAGGGACTCGTCGGGGGCGAAGGGGAAGCGATGAACTCACCGATCAGGGTGCTGCTGGTGGGCGACCGGGCCGTCGCACGGACCCGAATCCGGGCGGTCCTCGACGAGGACCGGAGCATCGAAGCGGTGGGTGAGGCGTCCGACGGCGTGAGTGCGGTGGGCCTGGCGTGGGATCTCGAACCGCATGTGCTGCTCGCCGACGCCATGGCGCACACCATCGACGCGGTGGACCTGGTCGACGGCCTGGGAGTGCGCTGCGGCGGGAGAGTGCCGGGTGTCCTGCTCATGGCCGACGAGGGGGACACCCGCGCGCGCCGCGCGCTCCGGGCCGGAGCGAAGGGCGTGGTCCTCAGCAGTGTCACCCCTGGCCAGCTCCTGTCGGCCGTCCATGTCGTGGCCGCCGGATACCGGGTTCTTCTCGATGAGAGGACACTCCCGGCACGGGACGACGACGCGGTGCCTGCCGTCGCGTCGTTCCAGGAGGCGTCCGCGGTGAAGGGGACGGGGATGGGCCTGCTGACCCGGCGTGAGAGGGAGGTGTTCCGGCTTCTCGCCCAAGGACTGAGCAATACCGAGATCTCGGTGGCACTCGTGCTGAGCGAGAACACCGTGAAGTCCCATGTGCAGCGGCTGCTGGACAAGCTCGACCTGCGCAATCGGGTGCACGCGGTCATCTACGCCTACCGGACAGGCCTGATGGGGTACGCCTGCCCGGGGCCGCATGCGCGGCCGGAACCGGAGCCGCTCCGGCCGGTGTCGCACCCGCACCCACACTCGCCGTCTCACTCGCACTCGCCGTCGCGGCGAGCCGGCGATCCCGTTCCGTGCGGCTCGCGAGCCGGTGCGTCGGCGTGAGCCACGGGTGCCCCCCGGGTGAGCCGGGCGTGCTTCGAGTGGGCCGGGCCCTCGGCGAGCGACCTCTGCCGGGCGGTTCGCGCCCGGCGGAGGTCGTACCGACCGCGTGTCACGGTGGTCCGCCGGTCCTCCCCGCATTCGCGGCTCATCCGCTCGATTCGAGGAGGTACCCACGCCCGCTGGCGGTCCGGATACTCAGCCCCAGGCCGGCCACCTTGCGCCGCATCCTCATGATGTGCAGGTCCAGGGCGTTCCGGCTCGCTCCTCCGCGCCGAGCACGGAGCAGCGCGATCAGCTCGTGCCGGGCCACGAGGGTGCCGAACCGCTCGACCAGCGGCTGCAGCAGGTCCATCTCGGTCGGTGACACGGGCACCACCTGGCTGCCGTAGCGGAGCAGCCCGTCCTGGTCCAGGACCGGGACCTGGTAAGTGCCGGCCCTTGCCCGCAGCGCGGCGACACGGGCGGTGAAGTCCGCCTTGCTGACCGGTGCGCGGACCCAGTCCTCCCGCGAGTCCGTCGTCACCGGCGGAGTGGCGCCGTTCTCCACCACGAGGAGGCGGAGGACGCCCCGGCGCCGTAACTGTTCGAGTTCTTTCGCCTCGACCGGCCAGCGCACCACGCGGACATCCTCATCGGCCGAGGAAATCTCTCCCTCGCCGTATTGCGGCATGAATTCCCCCCTTTTTCAAACATGACGAAGAACGCGAAATTCTGTTCCTGTCGCTCGCGCGCCTCGATGCTGCGTCGTCCGATGATCGAGCAATGCCGAGTGGCTGCGATTGGTCATGTCGCCCCCATGCGGCATTACTGCATTACTATGCAGCACGCCCAAGTGCCGTGGCAACAAGGAAATATGGCCGCCATCGCGGGGTGATCATCACAAGATGAGACAGGCGGCACCCTGTTCTTCCTATTAATAGTTGCCGTTTTGGGCTTCCTGACCTGCCCGGCATCTGTGGGAGGCCTGGCTTGGCCTGAAAGCGCCAGTGGCGTTCCGAGTGCCGTCGCCGTGAATTCATGAGAAATGGTGAAGCGTCGGTGGTTTTCACCGAGTAGGTTGTTGCCTGCCGTTCCAGACGCACGACTTCTGTACGAGATCTCTCTCTTTCTGTCCTCTTCGAGCGCCCGGTGACCGAATTCCGTTCGCGCCACTCGAAGGCGCCGTGAAGCGGTCGGCCGATGCGCTGTAAGCGCCGAGGAAACGTCATGGAAAAGACCGAGGACCGCCAAGGAAACCCGGAGTGCCCCGATCCCGGTGCCTCCGGGGACTTCCTTCTCACCACCGGTGAACTGCTGATCGCCATCGTGGCACTGACGAAGACCAGACTCGGGGGAGGCGCGCCCCCGGACACCCGGTACGGGCGGTGGCCGGTACGGACCGGGCGCGCGGACGGCGCGTGCCGCCGCCCCGGCGGTGCCGGTCACCCCGGCGCCTCACGGGACACCCCGGCGCACCACCGACCCGCGATGCCGGCCGCACTGCCCGAGGACCGCACGGAAGCAATCGGTCGGCCCGGCACCGCGTCGGGACCGTCCTTCGGTGCCCGGCGCGCGTCCTCGAGCCCGCCCTGATGACCGGCCGGCCGGACCGCCGACGCTACGGGGCGCCGACCCGGTCCCGGCAGGAGGTGAGAAAGCGGGCGAGGGCCTTCGGATGGGTGACCTGGGGATAGTGCCCGGCCGCATCGATCACGGTGACCGGCGTGTCCACCGGCTCGACGAGCGGATCCGCCGACCCGACGACGAGCTCCACGGGCAGCCGCAGCCTCCCCAGGGTCCGGCGCAGCTCCTCGCGCTGTCCGTGGGCCGTGCGCAGGGCGGCGATCACCCGGCCGGCCGCGCCGGCACGGCGCAGGTCCACCGCGAGGCCGTCCAGGCCGCAGTCAGCGGGCAGGCCGAGCGAACCGGCCAGACGGGACGGGGGAGTCGCGCGCAGCAGCGGTACGGCGAGCCGTGAGCGCATCAGTCCGGAGGACGGCCGCTGGAGGAAGGCAGGGGCGACGAGCACGAGCGCGGAGAGACGGTCGGGCCGCTCCGCGGCGTACCGCAGCGCGGGGCCGCACGCGAGCGAGTGCGCGACGAGGACGGGCCGGGTCTCCACGGGGCGCAGCAGATCGGTGAGCCAGTCGTCGAGCGACCGCTCGCCCGGCCCCGACCTGCCGAACCCGGGCAGATCGGCCGCGAGGGACGGGGCGTCCAGGTGCTCCGCCGCGCCCGCCCAGGAATCGGCGTTGAGCAAGAGCCCGTGCAGCAGTACGTAGCCGGGGTGCCTGCGCTCGCCGACGACCCACGTCCGGCAGCCCCCCACGCTGTGGAAGCCGTAGGGCCCGCGGCACCGTACCGCCCGGCCGAAGCGCGTGGCGACCAGGTCGTCGGCCCACTGGCGCAGCGCCGTCTCCACGGGCGGCATGGACAGTCCGCGCGACGCGGCCAGGGCGCGGGTGGCGGCCGTGTCGTAGCGGTCGGTCGACAGGAACGACAGGGTTTCCGGGTCCGCCCGGGTGAGGGCGCGGGGCAGCCGGCGCAGCAGTCCCACGGGGACGGAGCGGCGGGGAGCGCGTACGCCCATGTGCTCCGCGAGCAGCCCGACCAGTCCGGGCAGGGTGGGGGTCGCGTCGTCCAGCACCCAGTAGGCGCGGCCCGCGCTCCGCGGGTGCTCGGGGAGGGCCGCCAGGAACCGGACGAAGTAGTCGAGGGTCACGACAGGGAGGAGGATGTCGGGTCCGCCGGGCAGCGCCCGCAGCCGGCCCTGCCACAGATCGGAGACCACCGAGGCCAGACCGATGTACTGGCCGGGGCCGATCACCGTGGCGGGATTGGCGATGCTCAGCGGGACGCCCAGCTCGCGGGCCCTGGCCCGTACCGCGGCGTCGGCCTCCTGCTTCGACGCCTCGTACGCGCCCTGCCGGCGGTAGTCCGGCGGCCCGCCGTCCGCGGCGGCCATGCGGTAGCCGCTGATGTGGACCACCCGGCGCAGCTCCGGACGGCTCGCCGCCCACTCGACCACCCGCACGGCGCCCGTCACATTGACCGCCCTGGCCTGCTCCGCGGGGATGCCGAACGCGAAGCGGGCGGCGGTGTTGTAGACGTCGCGCACCCCGGACAGCCCCGCCGCCGGAAGCCCGAGCCCGGGGAGGGTGATGTCGGCCCGGACGACGGTCAGTCCTCCGCGGTCCACTCCCTGCTCGTCGAGCCACTCCGTCAACCGGTCCCCGCCGCCGCGCACCGCGGCGGCCACTTCGTGCCCGGCGCGCAGGAGTTCGGCGACCAGGGCGCGGCCGATGAAGCCGCCGGCACCGAAGACGATCGAGTCCGAGTGCATGCAGTCTCCTTGCCCGGGCCGGAACACCACGCCATTGCCCCCGGGGACGGACCGGGTCCGCCGCCCACGGGGCGGCACCACCGTACCGACCCGATCCGGGCGGGAAGGACGAACCATGCCGATGCCACACGATCGGGGCGGACCATCCTGGATTCCCGCTCTTCTCCGCACCGCCTCCTCGGCACAGCCGTGCCCCTGACCCCTCCTTCGGGCCGCGACCGGTGCTGACGAGCGGCACGCCGCGATCCGAAGCGGGACCGTAAGGGGATCCGAAGCCGTTCCTAAGGCATATGCCGCACAGTGGGTGCGGTCCTTCCGAAGTGGTGGGCGGGGCTCGAAGGAGCATGTGATGGACGATGAGCGGTTGAGGCTCGTGATCCTCGTGGGTGCCGCCAGAGAGGGCCGGTTCGGACTGGCGGCGGCCGAGTGGCTCGCGGCCCGTGCCCGGCTGCGCCAGGAGTTCGAGGTCGACGTCATCGACCTCGCCACGGCGTGGCTGCCGGATCTGATGACCGCCGATCCGGCGGTCCCCAGGCCCTCCGCGGTGCGCGACCTCTCTCCGTGGCTCGCCGCCGCCGACGCATTCGCCGTGGTGACGCAGGAGTACCGCTTCGGCTATCCGGCGTCGCTGAAGAACGCGATCGACTGGTACGACAGCGAATGGCACGCCAAGCCCGTCGGCTTCCTCTGCTACGGCGGGGCGTCCGGCGGACTGTGTGCCGTGGCCCAGCTCCGTCAGGTGTTCGCCGAGTCCCACGCCGTGACGGTGCCGGAGGCCGTCAGCTTCCACGACTGCCAGGAACGGTGGGG
Source organism: Streptomyces sp. GC420 (assembly GCF_009916105.1). Lineage (GTDB taxonomy): Bacteria > Actinomycetota > Actinomycetes > Streptomycetales > Streptomycetaceae > Streptomyces. Next base: position 16,863 of record NZ_JAAAXQ010000059.1, read on the forward strand.
CCCGGACGGGCGGTTCGCCGACACGGAGGCGTGTCGCGCGGACGCCGTGGCCATGCTCGACAGGCTCGGCTGGTGGGCCCGCGCGCTGCGCCGGGCCCGCGCCTGCGAGCCGTACGGGCACCCGAACCCGATGTACGGGAAGGAGTGACACCAGTTGCAAGCCACATGGTTCCGGAGATTCGCCGAGCCGCGGCCGGATGCCCCGAGGCTGATCTGCTTTCCGCACGCGGGCGGTGCCGCCAGTGCCTACGCACCGTGGTCCCGAAGGCTCTCCGGGATGTTCGACGTCGTGTCGGTCCAGTACCCGGGCCGCCAGGACCGGCGTTCGGAGCCCCCGGCGGCCGGCATCCTCGACCTCGCCGCCCGCATCGCCGACGGGCTGGGGCAGGGCGACCACCGGCCCTACGCCTTCTTCGGACACAGCATGGGCGCACTCGTCGCCTACGAGACCACGCGGATCCTGCAGAGCCGGTCGGCCCCGGCTCCCGTCCGCCTCTTCCTGTCCGGGCGCGGTGCGCCCGGTACGACTCCGGACCGGCACGACCACACCCGCGGCGACGCGGCCATCCTCGCCGCGGTCCGGAACCTGGGAGGCACCGACGCCTCCGTTCTGGACGATCCCGAACTGGTCGACATGGTGATGCCGGCGCTGCGTGCCGACTACGGCGCCCTGGCCGCGTACCGCTGGGAGGCCGGTCCCGTACTGAACGTACCCGTCACCGTGCTCGTGGGTGACTCCGACCCGGTCGTCCCGGTCGCATCGGTGGCCGGCTGGGCGCGGCAGACGCGACAGGACAACGAGGTCCTGGTTTTCGGCGGAGGGCACTTCTATCTGAGCGAGCGGGTGGACGAGGTGTGCGCGATCGTCGCCGACCGCTTGACGACGTTGACTGGGGGAAGCAGTGGAATTCCGGGTTCTCGGTCCGCTGGAGGCCTTGGCGGGAGAGCGGAAACTGGCACTGGGAGGACACAAACAACGAGCGTTACTGGGACTTCTGCTCCTGCGGGCTAACAGGGTCGTGGCCACCAGCGAGCTGCTGGGCGCGCTGTGGCCCGACGAGAACCGGCCCACGACGGCCCGCAAGATCGTGCAGAACGCGGTGTGGGCGCTGCGCGCCCTGTTCGCCGACGAAACCGGGGACAGTCCCGGGGCCGATCCCGGACTCATCACCCAGGCCCCCGGGTACGTCCTGCGGGTCGACCCCGAACGGGTGGACCTGCACCGGTTCGGCCGCCGGGTCGCCGAGGGCCGGGCCTGCCTGTCGACCGGCCGGCCCGAGGAAGCCGCCCGGCTGCTCAGCGAGGCGCTCGACGAGTGGCACGGCCCCGCACTCGCGGACCTCGCCGAGGCGGGCACCGACTGGCCGGAGCTGACCGCACTCAGCCAGATGCGGCTCGACGTCATGGAGGACCGCTTCGAGGCCGAACTGCGCAGCGGCCACCACCACTCGATCCTCGGCGAACTGGTGTCCCTCGCCGAGGAGGAGCCCCTGCGCGAGCGGCTGTGCGGCCAGTTGATGCTGGCCCTCTACCGTTGCGGCCGGCAGGCGGAGGCACTGGACGTCTTCGGCCGCGTACGCCGGTCCCTGGTCGAGGAGCACGGCCTGGAGCCGTCACGCGAACTCCAGTTGCTCCAGCAGAACATCCTCACGCACGACTCCGTCCTGGCGCCTCCGGCCACCTCCCTCTCCTCGCTACGCGCGGTGACCCCGCCAGACGGGAGCCGGGGGCAGGAACGGGCCGGCGAAGAGCCTCCGGACGGCAGGCCCGCCGCGCCGCAGCGGCTCGTGCCCGACCGGTCCGCGCGCCGTCCGGCGGCGGCGCCCGCCACGGCGGGGCCGCAGCGGGCGCACGGGACGGCGCCGGAACTGCGTACGGAGCGGAGGGCGGTCGCGGTCCTGCTGGTGCGCGCCTGTTTCTCCGACGAGGCCGGGACCCTCGGCGACCCGCGGACGTCCGTGACGCTGCACGAGGCCGTGACCGCGGTCGTCGAATGCGTCGAGGAGTTCGGCGGCACCGTCACCGGGTCACTCGGCTCCGTCTCGGTGGCGGTGTTCGGACTGCGGGGCGACGGGGGTGGCGCCTCGTTCGACGCGGTGCGGGCAGCGGTGGCGCTGCGGGCCCGCCTGAACCAGGTGCCCGGCCCCGCCTGGCACGCCGTCGTGTCCGCGGGCGAGGCACTGGTGCGCCGGGACCCGTACGACCCCGCCGCGCCCGTCTTCGTCGTGGGCCGCCTCGTCGACGAGGCCCGCTCGCTGCTGGCCGCCGTGCCGCCCGGCGAGATCCACATCAACGGTGACGCGGTGCGGGACACCGCCGGGCTCGTACGGCAGTCGGCGACCGCGCGTCTCGGGGTACGGGTGGTGGCCGGGCTCCAGGCCGGGGGCGGATCGAAACTGCCGGACCCGTTCGACGGGTACGGGGCCGAACTGAGCATCCTCAGGAGCTTGTTGCTGCGAACCCGCCGTCACGACGCCCCGCACCTGGTGACCATCCTGGGCGACCAAGGGGTGGGCAAGACCCGGTTTCTCGCCGACTTCGTGCGCGACATCCAGGGCGAGGCGGTGCGCGTGGTGCGGGTCCGGGCCGGCGACGGAGCCCGCCTGACCGTGTGCGACGTGCTCAGGGCGTGCTGCGGACTGGCCGCCTCCGACACCGCGGACGGTCGCCTCACCGAGATCGTGCGACGGGTCGCGGGTCATGGAGAGACCGCGGAACGGCTGCTGCGGAGGCTCTGCCCCGGGTGGGGCAGAGATGACTGCGGCGGCGAGGACCACCGCCTGGAGGGCGAGACGCTCGACGGCTGGTGCGACCTGCTCGTGCTGCTGGCCAGGGAGCAGCCGCTGGTGCTGTGCGTGGACGACGCCCAGCTCGCGGAGGACGCCGTCCTGGACCTGGTGGAGCGGCTCGCCTCCGAGTCGCAGGACGTGCCGCTGTTCATGGTCATGTGTGCCCAGCCGACGCTCCTGGAGCGCCGTCCCTTCTGGGGCAGCGGCCTGCGCCACAGCGGAACGCTCACTCTCGAGTGGCTTCCCGGTCCGGGTGCCGGCCAGGTCGTCGGGGAGGGATGGCTGAGGGAACTGGCCGTGCGTGAGCCGTCCGGCGGAGGCTCGGACGTGCGGTGACCGCGCGGGGGACCCGGCCCGCCCGCGCGGGGGTGTCACGCCGCGTTGCTGCCCGGCAGGAACAGCGAGTGCAGCAGGCGGTCCAGGGCGTCCCCCGCCAGCGGCGCCAGGCGGAGCGTCATCGCGTGCTGCAGGCCCCTGGACCAGGTGGGGCGGCGGGCGAGCAGGCTGTTGTGGGCGCCGACCACGTTCAGCAGGGGTGCGTCCGGGCACTCGGCGCAGAGCTGTTCGACGGCTTCCAGCAGGGCGTCGTCCGCAAGATGGAGGGCGTCCCAGACAAGGACCAGCGGGTGGGTGCGGGCGGCCATCGTCATGAAGCGGCACCAGGCGCCCAGCGCGGGGCGGGCATCGTCGGCCGGGACCCGGGTGACGAGTGGAACCAGCGGGGGAAGGAAGGTGCTGGCGGCCTCGGTGTCCGTCACGTACCGCAGGGCGGCCACGAGTTTGCGCTCGGCGGTCTCGGGGGCGTCCCGGAGCGCGATGCCGCAGTAGGCGGCGAGCATCTCCGCGGGGACGGACATGCCGCCGTCGGACCTGGAGACGGTGCCCGCCAGGACGCAGACCGAGTCCGGTCCGGCACCGGAGACCCGGCGGTGGAACTCGGTCAGCAGCCGGGTGCGGCCCGGCCCCGCGTGGCTCAGGACCGTGATGAGGTGCGGGGTGGAGCGCTGCCGGGTGCGGCCCAGGAAACCGGTCATCAGGTCCAGCTCGGACTCGCGCTCGAAGCAATGGCGGCCGCCGTCCGCGACCGTGCGGACCCGCCACTTGGCCGGCGAGGAGGAGAGACGGTGGTAGGAGAGGGCGTCCTCCGTGCGGCGGCGGGTCTCGTCGCAGACGTGGACCTCGCCGTGCGGCGCGACGGCCAGCATGGCCTCGCACAGGTCGACGAGGTCCCCGCCTATCCAGGGCTGCCCGGCCCCGCGGCCGGAGGCGGGCCTCCGGCACACCACGGCCGTCCCCGTCGCCACGGCGGCATGGACGGACAGTCCCGGGACCACCGCGGCCTGCGGGGCGAGCGGGGAGACGGGGGTGCTGAGGCAGTCGCGGACCGCCAGTCCGGCCTGCACGGCGCGCTCGGCGCTGCTGCCCCGGCCGGGCCGCTGCCGGTCCTGCCGCTCGTCCCGAGCGCCCGTATCCTCCCTTGCGCCCTGCTCCCTAACCGGGTTCCGCTCCTCCTCGAACAGCCCGAGCAGCACGGAGCCGATCGACGCGGCGATCAGACCGCCCGACTTCACGATCTCCTCGCGGGCCAGCTCACAGACCGTATCCAGCACGCGGTCGATGTCGCCGGGCTGCAGATCGTCGAACTCCGACCCGAGCTCGAACCGGACCATCAGCACGCTGCCCCGGCGGTACTCGCCCAGGAGCCCGGTCACCGGGCTCCCGGCCGGCGCAGGCACGTCCCGGGCGTCGGCCGGGGCACCGCCTACGGAGGGGGACGGGCGGCCGTCCTGCCGGACGGCCGCGCCCGCGCCGGTCGCGACCGGCGCGGTGGTGCCGCGGGGCGGCGTCAGGTCGAGCCGGGGGTCCTGGGCCAGGATCGCCTGCTGCAACTGCTGCATCTCGCGGCAGGGTTCGAGGCCGAGGCCCTCGACCAGGGCGGCGCGGATCCGGGCGTACACACCGAGCGCGTCCGCCTGCCGGCCGCACCTGTACAGGGCGAGCATCAGCTGCTGCGAAGCCCGCTCCCGCAGCGGCTCCGCCCTGACGAAGGCGTCCAGGTCCCGCAGTATCGACTGGTGCTCACTGCACAGGAGTTCGACCTCGAAGCAGTCCTCCATGACGTCGAGACGTTTCTGCTCCAGGGCCGCGAGCTCCGGCCATGCCGTGCCCTCCTCGGCCAGGTCGGCGAGCGCCGGGCCCCGCCACAGACCCAGCGCCTCGCGCAGCGAGACCTGGGCGCGCGCGGCCTCGCCGGCAGAGAGGGCGGCCCTGCCCTGCGCGGCCAGCCGCTGGAAGCGCACCAGGTCGACCTGCTCGGGCGCCACCCGCACCATGTATCCCGGTGCGCGGGTGAGAAGTTCGGGCGCGTCCGGTTCGCCCGGGGGGACGGCCAGCGTCCGGCGCAGCCGCCAGACCGCGTTCTGAAGGATCTTCCGGGCGGTGCCCGGCACCCGGTCCTCGGCCCACACCGCGGACAGTAACTGCCTTGTGGGCACCACCTGGTTGGCGTGCAGCAGCAGGTAGGCCAAAGCCGCCCGCTGCCGCGTACCGCCGAGCGGCACCGGACCCGATCCGTTCTCCACTTCGAGTGGCCCCAGAAGCCGGAAATCCATGACAACTCCCCCGTCGTCTGCCGGCGTAAGCCGGTGGGTCTTCATACCGGTCGGCCGGTCAAGCCGATGGACATTCAAGGACGGTAACGCCGGCTTCTAAAAGATCCGCTGAACGGGACGGGCGGCCGTGCCTGCCTGTGGGCGCGGACCATTCCCGGCACCTTGGGTCAGCCGGCCGCGGTTCCCGCCAGCCGCTCGCCGTCGCCGTCGCGCAGCAACCGGCAGAGGTCCCGCAGTCCCGCGTCCAGCAGGGCGATCTCGTCGTCGGACAGTTCAAGAGACGGCTCGAAGCGCAGGGTGTTGACCGCGCTCGCCGTCGGGAACGTGCGCACCCGGTGCTCCCGCAGCAGATGCCCGGCCAGGAAGTAGCCGAACAGCCCGCTCTCGGCCAGGCCGCGTATCGTGGCGGAGGCCGAGCCCGACTGGTCGTGGAACTCCAGGCCGAGCATCAGCCCCTTGCCGCGGACTTCCTTCACCTGGTCGGGGAAGGCGGCGCGTACGGACTCCAGCATGCTCCGCAGCGCGGCACCGCGTTCCCCGGCCCTGAGATAGGCGGCACCGCCGTCCGCCTCCAGCAGTTCGAGGACCTTCAGTGCGACGGTGCAGGAGAAGCTGTCCTTGGCGAAGGTCGAGCTGTGCACGATCTCGAACTCGCGACGGTAGCGCGCCTGGCGCACCAGCATCACCGAAGTCTTGGCGATGCCGCCGCCGAGGGTCTTGGCCAGGGTGTAGTAGTCGCCCCGCAGGCCCACCTGCGACGAGGCCAGCAGGGTGCCCGTACGGCCCATGCCGCTCTGGATCTCGTCGATGACGACGGGACAGCCGATCTCCTCGCAGAAGCGCTGGATCGCGTCGGCGAACCCGGCGGTCAGCACGTGGATTCCGCCCTCGCCCTGGACCGGCTCGACCAGGAAGGCGCAGAAGACCGGGAACTCGACCTCCTCGACGTCGACGTGTCCGTCCGAGAGGGTGAGCGCGAACACCACGCCGCGCTCCCGGGCGTGGATCTCCTTGAGAGCCTCGGGCCGGTCCCACGGCACGAACCTGGCCTGCGCGGCCAGCCCCCTGAAGGGTGAGCGGTAGTGCTCGTTGTGGGTCAGCTGCACACTGGCGCCGAGCTTGCCGTGGAAGCCGCCCTCGAGGGCGAGGAACAGCGGCGGCCGCTCCAGCTGTGCCGCGTTCTCCCGTGTGAGGTGCCCTGCCAGCTCGTCGAGGGCGGCGGACACCGGCTCCGTCGTGGAGATCCCGAAGCGCCTGCGGACGCGGTCGGGGACGGTGGCGTCTCCGGCGGCCACCGCGGCCCGCACCGCGCCGGCCCGGTGCTCCAGCTCTTCCCGGAGCGCCGCGATCCGCATGACCCTGTCCATCTCGGCGTGCTTGACGGCCGCCTCGACGGCCTCCGCGCCGGTGTTGGCGAAGATGGCGTAGTACGGCTCGTCGGTGCCCAGCTCCCGGTGCACGATCCGGTTCAGCTCGGCGGCGAGCCGATTGGCGTAGGGGTGCCGGGAGAACTGCGCGTGTACGGGCGTACCCGCGTCGAGGAGTTCCCGGGCGCACTGGACGATGTCGGGATGGTTGTGGCCGAGCAGCACCGAGCCGTAGCCGCCGGCGAAGTCGGCGATCGGAATCTCGCCGCCGTCCTCGCCGCGCAGGTACAACGTGTTGCCTTCGGCACGCACGTACTCGACGGCCAGTCCGGCCGTTCCCAGCACCTCACGCAGGTACGGTTCGGCGAGTTCCGGCTCGTCGGGCGCGGAGTTCTTAGTGTCCATGGGCACAGAATGCGCCAATCTGGTCAGCGTCCGGTCATTGGTGGCTCATACCAGGGGCCGCGGTGGTAGGGAGCGGGCGATTACCGGGGAATGAGAGGCCGCCGGAAGCCCGGCGGTACGTTGACGAACGCGGGCCCTCGTTCGCCAATGGCAGGGCCTGAGTGTGCCCCGCAAAAAGGATCGGAGAATACGGAATGAATTCCGCGCCCGCTGACCTCGACCCCGCATCCGCATCCACGAGCCCACCCGCCCACGAATCGGTGACCCCCTCCGTGCTGAGGGCGGTGATGTCCCGTTTCGCCACCGGAGTGACCGTCATCACCGTCGGCGGGGAGCACCTGCACGCGATGACGGCCAACGCCTTCAGCTCGGTGTCCCTGGATCCGCCGTCGGTGCTGTGCAGCGTGGGACACAGCGCGGTGATGCACGGGGCCCTGACCTCGGCGGGGCGCTTCGCGGTGAACATACTCGGGGTCGAGCAGGAGCCGCTCGCCCGGCACTTCGCCGACAAGGACCGCACCCTGGGTGCCGCCCAGTTCGAGGGCGTCCCCTGGGCCGAGGGCCGGCGCACGGGTGCCCCGCTGCTCAGCGGCTCCCTCGCGTGGCTGGAGTGCGAACTCACGGCCGCGCACGCGTTCGGCGACCACACGATCTTCATCGGCACGGTGCTGGGCGCAGGCCGGTCCCCCGAGGGCCGGGGGTTGCTGTTCGTCGACGGCCGGTTCGGCCGGCCGGAGCTCTCCGTCCAGTGAGATCCACGGGTCCGCGGCACACCGACGCGGCGGACACCGGATTCCTGCGCCCCCTGGGCGGCTTTCCTCGATACTTCTCCGCGATACCCCTTCCCCGGTGCCCGGGAACGGTGTGAAGAAGCCTGTTACGGGAGAATGGGCGGCGGGTTACCGCGGAATTCCATGACCGTGGAGTTTTCATTCTCCGCCATTGCTTTGATGGTGCGGCCGTATCCGCGACGCAGGGGAAATGGAGCCGTAGATGGCGAACATGGAGCGTTCACCGGTCACAGTCATCGGTCTGGGGCTGATGGGCCGGGCGCTGGCCGCCGCACTCCTCGAAGGGGGCCACCCGACCACCGTCTGGAACCGCTCGGCCGAGAAGGCGGCGGACCTGGCGTCGCGGGGAGCGGTGCTCGCCGCCACACCGGCCGAGGCGGTCGCCGCCGCCGGCCTGGTGGTCGTCTGCCTGTCGGACGACGACGCGGTGCACGCCGTGCTCGACCCGGTGGCCGGCGAGCTGAAGGGCCGGGTCGTGGCAAACCTCTCGTCCGGGTCCTCCGACCAGGCACGGGCCAATGCCGCGTGGGCGGAGGAGCGGGGCTTCGGCTACCTCGACGGCGCGATCATGACCGTGCCCGCCGGGGTCGGGGCACCGGACTCCGTGTTCTTCTACGCCGGGCCCAAGGAGGCGTACGACCGGCACGGCCCGGCACTGGAACTGCTCGGCGGCGGCACCACGTACCTCGGCGAGGACCCTGCCCTGGCCTCGCTGTACGACGTGGCGCTGCTGGGCGTGATGTGGGGGACGCTCAACAGCTTCCTCCACGGGGCCGCGCTGCTGGCCGCCGCGGACGTCAGGACGACGGACTTCCTGCCCTGGGCGACCCAGTGGGTGGACGCCGTCAAGACGTTCGCCGCCGACTACGCGGGCCAGATCGACGCAGGGGACGGGAAGTACCCGGCACACGACGCGACGCTGGAGGTCCACTCCGGCGCGGTCGGGCACCTGCTGCGCGAGAGCGAGATCCAGGGGGTCGACACGCGACTGCCGCGCTTCGCCGAAGGGCTGATGCGGCGCGCTGTCGCCAGGGGCTTCGGGCAGAACAGTTACGCCGGCATGTTCGAGCTGTTCCGCACACCCGGGGAGTAGCCGCACCCGCACCGCCGCGGGCCCGGGCCGGTGGTAACCGGCCCGGGCCCGCGTGCGTGCCGGGCGCCGGCGCCCCGTCCGGGATCCCGCGGCGACCGGCTCCACGTCACCCGTGGGAGATCACAGGAAGTACGTCCCGGGGTCCAGCCCCATCAGCACCCGTCCCTGCACCTCCAGGTTGGCGCCGAGCTGAACCAGGGCGTGCAGGGAGAAACCCTGGATGTCGCGGTGGAAGCGCTGCAGGTCCACGTCGGAGCGGATCACCGAGCCGCCGCTCGCGGCGTACAGCACCTCGACCGCCTCCTTGGACAGCTGGCCCGCGTAGGCGGTCTGACCGCGGATGACGGCCTTCTCCTCGTCGGTGGGCTGCTCGCCCGCGTCGGCCCGGCGCTGCAGCACGTCCATCCAGCGCTCCGAGAGGGCGCGCGCCGCCTCGATCTTGTTCGCGGCGGTGGCCAGCTGCTGCTGCGTGACCGGGTGCTGCCGCTGGTCCGTCCACTCCGTGTACGTGATACCGCGTCCGGGCAGCCGTTCCAGGAACAGCTCGTACGCGCCCTGGGCGATGCCGACGAGTGTCGCCGCGACACCGGAGAGGATGTAGCCGAGCAGACCGTAATTACGTCCGGTGGCACCGGTGTTGGAGCGGTCGCCCGTCGCGCTGACCATCGCCTCCTCCAGCGGTACGGTACGCCGGGCGGGCACGAACACGTCGGTGGCCGTGACCGTACAGCTGCCGGTGCCCGCCCCGGACGAGACGTGCCAGTCGTCCACCATGGCCAGCTGGTCCGTGGGCACCAGCGCGACCAGTTCCTGGTGCGTTCCGTCGGGAAGCTCCACCAGACCCGCCAGCATGTCCCAGTCGGCCCCGCGGACACCGGAGTTGAAGCGCCAGGTCCCGTTCAGCCGGTAGCCGCCGTCGACGGGTTCGAGCGTGCCGCTGGGCGCGAAGACGATCGACACCCTGGTGGAGCCGCCGGCGAGGACCTCCTCCTGGGTCCGGTCGGGATACAGGGTGACCGCCCAGGTGCTGGTGAGCCACACCATGGTCAGCCAGCCCGTCGAGGGGCAGCCGCGCGCGATCTCGGAGACGACCCGCGCCTGCTGCGCGACATCGAGGTCGAGTCCCCCGTACTTCTTGGGGACCGCGGCGCGGAAGACCCCGGCCTTCTCCAGCAGCTGGATGTTCTCCTCGACGATCCAGCGCCGCTGCTCGCTCTCCCGCCCATTGCGGCGCAGCGCCGGTACGGCGGCGCGCACCCCGTCGAGGACGGAGGCGAGTTCTTCTTCGGTGGCCATGGTCTTCTCCTCGTCGCCACGGAAAACGGGTGCTGTGCGTTTCACGCTATGCCGCCCGATTCCCGTACCGGCAAACCCCTGGTCTTGGTCCGGTAATTCCTCCGCTCCTTCTCGCGCAAGGCGCGGTGCGCGGCAATGACCGCACAGTGGGCACGGAATTACCGGAGGATTCGGGTGCGGTCGCCCCGAGGACGCACGAGTGCCCCCTTGGAAGGCGTCAAGGGGGCACTCGCGGCTCGCCGTACGGCTACTCTGCGGCCACCAGGCCCGTCGAGGCCACCGGGCGGTCGATGGACATCAGCCAGCGGCCGTCCTCGCCGCGGCGCAGCACGTCGGTGCACACGCCCTCCAGGTGGACCGGCTCTCCGTCCGCGCCCGTGGTGTCGATGCTGTACCTGACACCGACCAGGGCAACGTCACCGGCCACGTAGGAGTGCGTGACCGACGCCTTCAGCGAGGGCTTGGCGGCCAGGAACTCCTTGAAGAACGCCAGCCGGGCTGCCCCGGTGAGGGGCTCGCCGGAGAAGTTGGAAATGGAGTCGTCGCGGTACAGGCTGTTGAACAGCGCTCCGTCACCGGAGTTGAACGCCTGGAGGAAGATCTCGTTCTGGATCTCCGTGTCGTCGGTGAGGTCGGGGTTCTCGGGGTCGAAGTCGGTGCTGAAGTCGTAGGCCATCGTGAACCGGCCCGCCTCTCTGTGATGGTGGGGAGCTGGAGGAAACATGGACGATCGGGGCGCCTGGTGCGGTCGGGGCCCGCTGTCTTGGAACGGGTGGGGGAGCGGGCCGGGACGGGCGTGCCGACGGG
>NZ_JAAAXQ010000005.1 GCF_009916105.1 Streptomyces sp. GC420
CGGCGGGCCTGTGCGACGCCTCCCTCGGCACCGACGGCGCCGGGTCGATCCGGATCCCGGCCGCGTTCTGCGGCGTCGTCGGCTACAAGCCGTCCTACGGCCGCATCCCGTACTTCCCCATCGGCGCCGACCGGCTCGCCCACCAGGGCCCCCTCGCCCGCACCGTCGCCGACGCCGCGCTGCTGAAAAAGGCCCTCGAGGGCCCGCACCCGACCGACCCCGACTCCGGCCTCGGCTCCCTCGACGCGCCACGCACCGGGCAGGTCCTCAGGATCGGCTGGATCGAGTACGAGGGCACCGGCGACGAGGTCCGCCGCGTCACCGAACAGGCCCGCCTCGCCCTGGCCGGCCAGGGCCACGCCATCGAGGACCTCGAGGTGCGCTGCACCCGCGTCTACCCCGCGCTCGTCGACATCCACGCCGCGTCCGAGGCGGCCGGAGCCCGCCCCCAGGACGACGAGTGGGCCGACCCCGGCCGCCTGGAGGTGATCCGCCACGGACGCACCCTCAGCGGCGCCGACGTGATCCGCGCCGAGGAGGTCCGCCAGAGCCTGCGCACCACGCTGCGCACGGTCATGGACCACTACGACATCCTCGCCATGGCCACCGTCCCCATCGAGCCGTTCGCCGCCGACGACATCGGCCCGTCCTGGGCGGCCGACCCCCGGGACCTGCAGTGGCTGGCCTGGGCGCCCGCCTCGTACCCCTTCAACATGACCGGCCAGCCCGCCCTGTCCCTGCCCGCCGGACTCACCCGCTCCGGCCTGCCCGTGGGCCTGCAACTGGTCGGCCCCGTCGGCGCCGACGACCTGGTCGTCTCGCTCGCCGGGCGCCTGGAGTCCGACCTCGGCACGCTGCCGCCACCGACCGTGCGGCCCCTCGAACCCGCAGGCGCCCCCGCTCACCCACGCCCGTAGAAAGGACGTCCCCATGTACGCCAGGTCATGGTCCTCGCCCGCAGCACAGGGCAGCGTCGGGCGGCCCTCGTTCGTGGCCGACCACAGCCTGTGGGACCAGGCCCGGCTCGCCGCCGCCGAGCGGATCGAGGCGGCCCTCGCCGACCTCGACCTCGTCCGCCTCGTCTTCGGCGACCCGCACGGCCTGGCCCGCTCCAAGACCCTCACCGCCCAGGCCTTTCGCACCGTGCTGCGCAACGGCATGAACTTCAGCCCCGGACCGTTCCTCTTCGACACCGGGCACGCCGTCGCCGTCGACTTCCTCGGCGACCACGGCATCGGCGTCGACGAGATCACCGGCGCCGGGAACTTCATCCTGGTACCCGACCCGCTCACCTTCCAGCAACTGCCCGGCGGCGACACCCGCACCGCCTGGGTGATCGGCGACGAATACCTGCGCGACGGCACCCCGCACCCGCTCTCCTCACGGGCCGTGCTGCGCCGCACCGCCGACCGCTACACCGCACACGGCCTCGCGCCCGTCCTCGGCCTCGAAGTCGAGTGGTACCTCACCCGGCGCCTGGACGACGCGCCCGGCAACACCGGCAACGGCTTCGGCCTGCAGGGCCGGGCGCCGCGCGTGACCGCCCTGAACGCCGGCTACCAGTTCAACCTCGACGCCCACTACGACACCCTCGCCCCCCTCACCGACCCGCTCGCCCTGCACCTGCTCCGCCTCGGCCTGCCCCTCAGATCGATGGAGCACGAATCCGGGCCCGGCCAGGTCGAGACGACCTTCAGCCCGATGTCCGCCCTGGACGCCGCCGACGCGATGCTGCTCTTCCGCACGGTCACCAAGAGCTGGTGCGCCCGCCGCGGCCACCACGCCTCCTTCATGTCGCAGCCGCTCATCGACGCCGCCGACCCCAGCGGCTGGCACCTCAACCAGTCGGTCACCGACCTCGCCTCGGGCAGCAACCTGTTCGGCGCCGAGGGCCCGTCCGGCGGCCTCTCCCCGCACGGCAAGGCCTACGCCGAGGGACTCCTTGCATGGGCACGCGAACTTTTCCTGCTCTCGGTGCCCACCGTCAACGGCTACCGGCGGCTCGCCGCCGAGCACACCCTCGCCCCCACCCGGCTCGGCTGCAGCCAGGAGGACCGCACCGCCATGCTCCGCGTCGTCGGCCACGGCGCCGGGGCACACATCGAGAACCGCATCGGCGAACCGTGCGCCAACCCGTACCTCACCATCGCCGCCCAGCTGTTCGCGGGACTGGAGGGCCTCACCACCCAGGCCGCGCCCGCGGACACCGCCGCCACCCCCGCGACCGGCGGCGCCCCCCTCGTACCCCAGCAGCTGCGCGAGGCCCTCGACGCCTTCCGCGCCGGCCGCGCCGCCCAACTGCTCGGCGAGCCGCTCACCGCCTGCCTCACCAAGCTCAAGGAGAGCGAACTGCGCCGCTACGAGGCATGGAGCCTGCAGGCCGCACCCCCGCCCGGACAGGTCACCGAGTGGGAGCAGCGTGAGTACTTCGCCGCCTACTGAGCCCCACCGAACCCCGCTGCCCCCCGGTCCCGACCGACTGACGAAGGCCTCGCATGATTCCCCGATACACGCTGCCCGAGATGGCCGGCCTCTTCTCCGACCGGTCCCGCTACGCCACCTGGGTCCGGGTGGAGATCCTCGCCTCCGAGGCGCAGGCCGCCCTCGGCCACGTCCCCCACGAGGCGGTGCGCGACATGCGCCGGGCCCGCGTCCCGGACCCGCAGCGGGTCGCCGAGATCGAACGGGAACGCGACCACGAGGTGCTCTCCTTCCTCGCCGCCTACTGCGAGGACATCCCCGAGACCTCCGCACGCTGGGTGCACCTCGGCATGACCAGCTACGACCTCGTCGACACCGCACTCGGCCATACCCTGGCCCGCGCCACCGACCTGCTCACCGCCGCTGCCCGGCGGCTGCGCCGCGTCCTGACCGAACGGGCCCTGGAACACTGGGACACCGCGATGGTGGGCCGCACCCACGGCGTGCACGCCGAACCCACCACCTTCGGACACAAACTCGCCGGACACGCCTTCGCCGCCGACCGCTCGCTGCGACGGCTCGCCGCGGCCCGCGAAGCCGTCGCCGTCGGCACCGTCTCCGGCTCCGTCGGCACGTACGCGCTGATCGACCCGCGCGTCGAGGAGCACGTCTGCGCCGCACTCGGCCTGGGCGTCGAGCCCGCGCCCAGCCAGGTCGTCGCCCGCGACCGGCACGCCCAGCTCCTCCAGGCCGTGGCCACGCTGGGCGCCTGCGTGGAACAGATCGCCCTGGAACTGCGGCTCCTCCAGCGCACCGAGGTCCGCGAGGTCGAGGAGCAGCGCACCACCGCCTACCAGGGCTCCAGCGCCATGCCGCACAAGCGCAACCCCACCACCAGCGAACGCCTGTGCGGACTCGCCCGCCTCCTGCGCGGCTACGCCGACACCGCCGTGGAGAACGTGGCCCTCTGGCACGAACGCGACCTCGCCCACCAGAGCGTGGAACGGGTGATCCTGCCCGACAGCCTCGCCGTCGGCCACTTCCAGGTGACGAAGGCCGCCGACCTGGTGGCCACCCTCACCGTCGACGCGGACCGCATGCGCGCACACATCGACCACACCGACGGCCTCGTCCACAGCTCCTCCGTCCTCGCCGAACTCCTCGGCAACGGCATGGAACGCGAGCACGCCTACCGCAGCGTGCAGGCCGCCGCCGACCACACCCTCGCGACGGGCGAGCACTTCGGCGCCTCCCTCGCCAAGGAAGGCATCGACCTGGCAGGACTCGGCCCCGAGCGCTTCCTCGTCCACCACGATGTGATCCGCACCCGATTGGAGAAGCTGCATGAGCTTCAAGATTGACCGCGTCGAGGGCGCCGCGCTCGACCTGGACGAGGTCCTCGGCGTCTACCACGCCTCCGGCCTCGGCGAGCGGCGCCCGGTCGAGGACCGGGAACGGTTCGCGGCCATGGTCCAGCACGCCAACCTCGTCCTCGCCGCCCGCGACGAGCACGGCGCGCTCCTCGGCATCGTGCGAGCCGTCTCCGACTTCTCCTACGTCACCTACGTCTCGGACATCGCGGTCGTACGGGACCGCCAGCGCTCCGGCATCGGCCGCGCCCTGATCGACGCCACGCGCGACCAGGCACCGGCCGCGAAACTCGTGCTCCTGTCCGCGCCCGCCGCCGCCGGCTACTACCCGCACATCGGGTTCACCCGCCACGACTCGGCATGGGTGCTCAACCCGTAGGACCCGCAACCGGGTGAGCAGGGCTGTACCGGCCCTCGACCGCGCGTGCCTAGATTCCCTGTCAGGGCGGGCCCCGGCCCCGCGGGGCCCGCGTCCGTGCCGCACCGCCGCCGCACGCGCTCCGCGCGCACCGCACAGGACCCCCCGGGGGAGGCATGACCCACACACCGGCACAGGCGCTCCTCGACATCGGCACGCCCGCCGCACCCGCCCCGGCCGTCCCACGGCCCGCAGGGGACGGCGAGCCGGCGGCCACCGGCCCCGGCGCGGCCGTCTCCATGCCCTCCGGACGCCGCTTCCTCGTCGTCGACGCCGACGCCGGCTGCGCCGACTCCCTGGTCACCCAGCTGCGCCGGCACGGCCACGAGGCCTTCGGCGTCAGACGGGGCGGGGCCGCGCTGCGCGCCCACGAGGACGCCGACCTGGTCCTGCTCGACCTCGAACTGCCCGACCTGGACGGCCTGGAGGTCTGCCGCGCCATCCGCTCCGTCAGCCGCGTGCCCGTCATCATCGTCACCGCCCGCGCCTCCGAACTGGACTGCGTCCTCGGCCTGCAGGCGGGCGCCGACGACTACATCGCCAAGCCGTACGGCCTGCGCGAACTGATGGCCCGCATCGAGGCCGTGATGCGCCGCGCCCAGTGGCAGCCCGCCGCCCGCGAGATCCGGCACGGCCGCCTGCACATCGACGTCGGCTCCCGCGAGGTCCTGGTCGGCGGCGAGGAAGTCGCCCTGACCCGCAAGGAGTTCGACCTGCTCTGCCTGCTCGCCTCGCACCCGGACACGGTCATCCCGCGCAAACAGCTCCTCCAGCAGGTCTGGGGCGACTCCTGGTCACGCCGCACCGTCGACACCCACGTCAGCAGCCTGCGCGGCAAACTGGGCGACAGCGGCTGGATCGTGACCGTCCGGGGCGTGGGCTTCATGCTGGGGAACCCTTAGCGAGTGTTTTCGACCCCGGGCACGGGGCGCGTACCACTCGTCCCGCGCCGCGGATGATCCCGGGACTTCCTGGCCGCGAAACAGCCCCGACTGACGAATCGAACCTCGCGGAGCGCCCGGCCGAGCGCCCGGCCACAGCCAGTTGACCACTTGTGCTGCAACGGCCCTGGAATCCGCCTGAGGGCGGGGCTTCGCGGGGGCGTGGGCAGCGGGCCAACGGCCGCTGCGGGCGAACTTCCCGGGACGAACCTCCATGCGGTACTGAACTTCCTGCACAGCGGCGCGGGCTTCCTGCCGGCAGCTGTACAGGGTGGCCTCGCGCCGGCCGGCCCGCCCGCTCATGATCCGGTCCCGCGTCCCATGATCCGGTCGGTGCTCAGGTTCGCAGCCCACTCGACGTACTCCTCCAGGGTCTGGCCCTCCTCACGGGCCGCGGCCTCCAGGGCCTGCCTGTACTGGGGGAGGATGTTGCCGATGCGCACCCGCCACCGGAAGAGGTCCCCGGTGCTCATTCAGGGCCGGCCTTCTGGTCCGCGGACCCCGCCCCCGCGTACCGCGCCCGTGCGCCCGTGGGCGCGAGCCCGGACCGAGCCCGGACCGAGCCCGGACCGAGCCCGGTCCGAGGCGTCCTCGAGCCGCTTTCGAGCCGATCTCAGGTGCCCCGATCGAATCTGGGTGAGGCGTGATCACAAGACGCGCCACTTCCGTAGCCGTTTCGCACCCACTGGGGAGACGAACATGCAGATCCGCTCGCGTCTGACCAAGGCCGGCATGCTGGGCGCCGCCGCCGCGGCCGCCCTCGCCTTCTCCGCGGCCCCGGCCTCCGCGGCCCCGGCGGTGACCGCCTCGCCCAGCACCGGCCTGGCCGACGGCCAGGCCGTGACCGTGACCGGCACCGGCTACCCCGCGGGTACCGAGATCGCCGTGTCGCAGTGCAGGGAGAACACCACGTGCACCGACACCCTGGCGACGGCCACCGTCGGCGCCGACGGCAGCTTCACCGCCCGCTACACCGTGAAGAAGGCGTTCACGGCCACCGACTGGAACACCGGTTCCACCGTGACCGTGGACTGCGCCGTGCAGCAGTGCCGGCTGGTCGCCTACCACGAGGCCACCGGCCCGGTCGGCACCGACATCTCCTTCGGCTGAGGGCAGGCTCGTCCCCCGGGGCCCGGCACCGGCCGGGCCCCGCAGGGGGGCGCCGCCTCGGGACCCGACTGCCCGAGGGGCATCCAGGCCGACGGCGGACGCGGCGGGGTGCCCTTCCCGGCGCGGCGCCGCGCGGCCGCCCGCGCCCGCCGGGGTCCCTCCCCACGCCGCCCGCCGCCGGCTCGCGGGGGGTGATCGCCGCGCCCACCGGAGCGCCGGCCTCAGCCCGCCGCTTGCCTGATGAGCGCGCTGATGCGCTTCTCCTCGGCGGCGGACAGCCTCGTCAGCGCGTAGGCGGTCGGCCACATGGCGCCGTCGTCGAGCGCCGCCTGGTCACTGAAGCCGAGCGTGGCGTACTTCGACTTGAACTTCTGCGCGCTCTGGAAGAAGCAGAGAACCTTGCCGTTCTTGGCGTACGCGGGCATCCCGTACCAGAGCCTCGGCGTGAGGTCCGGGGCGCTGGCCTTGACGATGTCGTGGATCCGCTCGGCGAGAACCCGGTCCGCCTCCGGCATCTCGGCGATCTTCGCGAGCACTTCGCCCTCCGCATCCGCCTTGGCCCCGCGCGGGCTGCGCCGCGTCGCCTTCAGCTCCTTGGCGCGCTCCTTCATCGCCTCCCGTTCATCGGCGGTGAACCCGTCGTACTTCTCGGTGGCCGTGCCGGAGCTCTCGGCGGACGACTGCGTGCGCTTCATGGCAGTTTTCCTCTCTTGCGGTTGTTGACCGTGGCCATCGCGTGCGGGGACGTTCCCGAACGGCGGTCAGGACGACGTGGAGGTCACGGACGCGGCCTCCCAGGCGAAGCCGTCCGGGTCGGTGAAGGACCCGGCGGCGCTGCCCAGCACGATCCGGTGCGATCCGGTGCCGTCGGCGGGGACACCGACGTCCTTGGCCAGGCCGCGGCGCTTGTACAGCGCCAGCTTGACGGGACTCGACTCGTCGGCGGCGAATTCGACGTACTTGCCGCCGAAGCTCTTCGCCACGGCCAGGCCCTGCTGGACGTAGAACTGCTTGCTGGCCTTCACGTCCTCGACTCCCAGCAGGAGCACGAGCTCGCCGATCTCCCGGGTGGCCGGGCCGGTGTCCTTCTTCGACGAGGTCGCGACCTTCCAGATCGTCCCGTCCGGGGCCTGTACGACGCCGCCGTGGCCCCACAGGGACTTCGAGACCGGCTTCAGCGACGTGGCACCGGCCTCGAGGGCGGAGTCGATGAAGAGGCTGACGTCGGCCGGCTGGGAGACGGTGATCGAGAGGGTGAACCCGCGGAAACCGGTCGTCGGCGCGTCGCCGGCCCGCAGGCGTAACCGGGAGCCCAGCCCGAAGGCGGCGGTGTAGAAGCGTTCGGCGGCCGTGGGGTCGGCCACCTCGAGGGTGACGGATGTGAGGGAAGTCATGACGATCACGGTAGCCGCGGGGTCGTCGCCGTGACTTCTTCAATCCTGCTCGATGCCGGAGCCGGCTTCCTCACGTACCACGGCAGCCCCGCCCCGGCGACCGCCGCGCGGCGCCGGTAGGCGCTGGGCGACATGCCGGCCAGCTCCGTGAAGCGGGTGCTCAGGACGGCCGGCGACGAGCAGCCGACCGCGCGGCAGACCTCGGTCTCGCTGAGGCCGCCGTGCCGCAGCAGCGCCATCGCGCGCTCGACGCGACGTGCCGTCAGATAGGCGTAGGGCGACGCGCCGTAGGCGAGACGGAACTGCCGGCCGAGGTGCCCGGGCGGCATGCCCGCGTCGCGGGCGAGCGCCTCGACGTCCAGCGGCCGCGCGTACTCGCGGTCGATCCGGTCGCGGACCCGGCGCAGACGCGCGAGGTCGCGCAGGCGCTGCGCGGCGATCTGCGCACGCCTCCACGCGGGATGACACATGGAAGACCCCTCTCGTGCGATGTCGGGAGAACCTCGCCGCGTGCCGGGAGCGAAAGCGGGCGGACCGGCCGCCGAACGGCTCAGCGCAGCTCCCGGACGCGGACCAGGTTGCCCGCGGGATCGCGGAACGCGCAGTCGCGGACGCCGTAGGGCTGGAGCATGGGCTCCTGGACGACCTCGACGTCGGCGGCCTGCACCTTGTCGAAGGTGGCGTCGAGGTCCGGGGTGGCCAGCAGGATCCAGCCGTAGGTGCCCTTGGCCATCATCTCGGTGATGGTGCGCCGCTCGTCCTCGGTCACCCCGGGATCGGCGGCCGGCGGCGCCAGGAGGAGCGACGTGCCGGGCCGGCCGACGGGGCCGACCGTGATCCAGCGCGACCGTCCCTGGCCGACGTCGCTGCGGACTTCGAAGCCGAGGACGTCGCGGTAGAAGGCCAGAGCGGCGTCCGGGTCGTCATGCGGCAGGGAGCTCGTATGAATGGTGAGGTCCATGGCCGTCACGTTAGCCGCGGCCGGTGCCCGGGGCTTCTCGATTCCTGATCCGCCGACCGCCCGCCGGGAGACGCCGCGGCGCCTCTTCGCCCCGGCCCGGATACCCCGGCCCTGTGCCGGATCTCAAGCGCCGCTCGAGCCGGTCTCGATGCCCGCGAGCCACTCTGCTGAGTGGATCGATACCGGGTGAGGTGCGTTGTGGACGAAGCAGTGGAAAGGGCGGCCGGCTACATTCGCGAGCGTTTCAGTGATCCGCTGACCGTCACGGAGATCGCCGGAAGTGCTCCGCTCAGCCGTTTCCGTTTCTCACGGATATTCAAGGAGGAGACCGGGATCAGCCCCGGGAGATTCCTCGCCGCGGTCCGTATTCACGAGGCCAAGCGGCTGATCGAGAACACCTCGATGAGTATCGCCGATGTCTCCGTCGCGGTCGGATACACCAGCCTGGGTTCGTTCACCCGTTCCTTCACGGCCTGCGTCGGAGTCTGCCCCAGCCGGTTCCGCCGGCTGTCCCGGGACGCGGGGGAGTGCCTGCCGGGACCGGAGCCGGACCCGGCATCGGGACGCGGCGCGCTCGCCGGCACGGTCCGCCTGCCGGAGGGACACGGGAACGCGCGCGTGTTCCTGGGCGCCTTCGGCACGGCCGTCGTCCAGCACCCGTCCGTCGCCTCGGCCGTCGTCGACGTGCCGGGCGGCCGTCCGTGCTGCTACTCCCTGGAGAACGTCCCCGAGGGGAACTGGTATCTGCTCGCGGTGGCGGTGGCCGCCGGCCCGGGCCCCGATCCGCGGGCCGGGCGGACCGCGCTCGTCGGGGGGCACGGCCCGACGCCCGTGACCGTCGCCGCCGACACCGTCACCAGCGCGGCGGTGCGTCTGCGCCCGGCACGGCCGGCCGATCCGCCGGTCCTGCTCGCGCTGCCCGGACTCGAACCCCCGGCCACCGCCGTGGCGCGCCCCGGGTGCGCCGCCGCCACCCCGGCCTCGGCCATTGCGGGGCGCCGGGCCGCGGGCCACCTGCGGCTGGTCCCCCCGGCACCGGTGCCGTCACGGCCGTGACCCCGAGGGATCGCGGCACGTCTCCTGCCTGGCCTTGAGCCGCTCGGCGAGCAGGCTCCACTCCCGGCCGACGTGCTCGGCGATCGGGGCGATGACGCCGAGCCAGTGCGGCGGGACCGCGTCGACCAGCCGCCGCCAGTCCTCGCCGGGCCCGGCGGCGTGCACCTGCATCCAGCGCAGGAACTCCCGGCCGTCGGCGGTGTAGCGGACGGCGGGGTCGGCGGCCATCTTGGCCGCCACGGCCGCCCATGTGGGCGGTGTCTCGGTGTGGTTCCTGCGCCGCGCGGGCGCGGCGTCGGCGCTCGGAGCCACCCGCAGCGGCACCCGGTGTCCGTCGTCGGCAACCACGTCCGCCGCCGTCGCCCCGTCGGCCGGCCGCACGGACACGGACTGCACGGACTGCACGGGCCGGACGTGCTGCGGCCGCGCGGCGTGCGTGCGGCGCCCGTTCCGCTCGGGACCCTCGCCGCGCCGGAGCCGCGCGCTCACGTCGTGCACCGTGCCGAGGGACACGTCGGTCTCCCTGGCGACCTGACGCAGCGGGGCGTCCGGATGGGTGGCGATGTACTCGGCGGCGCGCCGCCTGCCCTCGCCGGCGTCCACCGGACGCCGCCTTCCGTCCTGGCCGATGCGCTTGCCGCCCAGCGACGTCCCGCCCGCCGACCGGTCGCGCAGCGACGCGATCGTCTTGGCGCTCAGCCCGGTGATCCCGGCGATGGCGCGGTCGGACCAGTCGGGGTGGGAGCCCAGGACCCGCTGGGCTCCCACGACGCGGTCGGCCTTCGACAGCGGCAGCCCGTGCGAGCCGTTCGCCTGCATGGCGATGACGAGCGCCTCGGAGTTGGAGCAGTCGAGGAACCGCGCCCTGATGCTGTCGTCGCCCATGAGCCTGGCGGCCTCCAGCCGGTGCAGCCCGTCGATGACACGGCAGCCGTCCACCTGGACGAGAATGGGGGGGAGTTCCGCCGAGTCCGCCGCGTCGATGAGAAGCCGGATGTGCGCGGCGTCCGTTCCGCCCTGACGCAGGGACACCCCGGGCGACAGCGCGGCAATGGGGACTTCACGCGCCGGAAGTCTCTCGAAGTTCCTCGGATCGAATTCGCTGCGGGGCGAAGAGTCGACGCCCTCCACGCGGGCGTGGCTGAATGCACTCGTTATCGAGACGGCTTGCGCATTGCTCTGAGCCATTCCTGATACTCCCTCTCTGCTGCCGCTGCCGACGAGCGTCGCAGGAGGGTCTCCAGCTGCAGTGGAGAGCAGGTCGACGTTCCCTGGAAACACGACCGGCGCGGGTGTCCGCCGGACCGGCGGACACCCGCGCGGGATCAGGCGTCCCTGCGCCGCAGCTGCACCACCGCGAGAGCCAGCAGGGCGGCGGTCCAGAGCGCGAGCACCCCCAGGCCCTGCCACGGCCCCAGCAGGTCGCCCGCGCGGGAGTGCTGCTGGGTGATCATGAACCCGGCCTCCGTGGGGAGGTAGGCGTAGATGTGCTCGCCCACGCTGCCGGGCAGCAGACCCGCCATCGGGGTGAGCACCAGGACGAAGCCGATGACGACGGTGATGCTCGCCGCCGTGTGCCGGATGACCGCGCCGGCGGCGAGCGCGAACAGGCCGAGCAGCGACAGGTAGAGACCGCAGCCGACGACGGCCCGCAGGACGCCCGGGTCACCGATGGCGACCGGCGCCTTGCCGTCGAGGATCGGCGCGCCGATGAAGAAGGAGGCGAACGCGGTCAGTTCGCCCACCGCCAGGACCAGCAGCCCGAACACCGCGCTCTTGGCCGCCAGCATCGGCACCCGCCTGGGCACCGCGAGCAGGCTGGCACGGATCATGCCGGTGGAGTACTCGGAGGCGATGGCCATCACGCCCAGCACGCACACCGCCAGCTGGCTGAGCAGGATGCCGCTGCCCAGGATGGTGCCGGTCGGATCGGTCCTCATCTCGGCCTGCTGGGACGGGCTGGTCCTGTCCCAGTTCGCGACGCCCATCTGCATGAACAGCGCGGTGAACACCACGGTGAGCAGCACCAGGACGACGAGCGACCAGACGGTGGAGCGGACCGAACGGATCTTGGTCCATTCCGAGAGCATCAGCCGCCCGAAGCTGGGCCGGTGCGCCCCGGCGACCGGGGCGGACGCGGGGGCGAGCGCGGTCGTGGCGGTCACTTCACACCTCCGGTGGCGGGCACGCCGGCGTCGTATTCGACGGAGTCCCTGGTCAGTTCCATGAAGGCGTCCTCGAGGGAGCCGCGCCGGGTCGACAGCTCGTGCAGCACCAGGCCGCCGGCAGCGGCGAGTTCGGCGATGCGCGGTGCCTCGAGCCCGGTGACGTCCAGGTCGCCCTCGTCGGTGGCGGTGACGGTGGCGCCCTCGCGCTCCAGCAGCCCGGCGAGCTGCGTCCCGTCGGGGGTCCTGACCAGGACGGACTGCTCGGTGCTGCGTTCGATGAACTCCTCGGTGGAGCAGTCGGCGACCAGCCGGCCGCGGCCGATGACGATGAGGTGATCGGCAGTGACGGCCATCTCGTTCATCAGGTGGCTCGAGACGAAGACGGCGCGGCCCTGTGCCGCGAGCGACTTCATCAGGTTCCTGATCCACACGATGCCCTCGGGGTCGAGACCGTTGACCGGCTCGTCCAGGACCAGCGCCGCGGGGTCGCCGAGCAGCGCGGCGGCGATGCCCAGCCGCTGCCCCATGCCGAGCGAGAAGCCGCCCGCCCGCTTGCGGGCCACCGGGGCCAGGCCGACCTGCTCGATGACCTCCTCGACCCGGCGCCTGCCGAAGCCCTGGGTCTGCGCCAGGCACAGCAGGTGGTCGTAGGCGCTGCGGCCGGTGTGCACGGCGCGCGCCTCCAGCAGCGCCCCGACCGCCCGCATGGGCTGAGGCAGATCGCGGTAGCGCACGCCGTTGACGGTGGCCTCACCGGCATCGGGACTGTCGAGTCCCAGCAGCAGTCGCATCGTGGTGGACTTGCCTGCGCCGTTGGGGCCCAGGAAGCCGGTGACCCGGCCGGGCTCGACCGTGAACGACAGGTCGTTCACGGCGGTCTTGTCGCCGTAGCGTTTCGTGAGGTTCTTGGCCTCGATCATGGTCACCTCGGTTGAATGGACTGCGAGAGTTCCGCCGGGGCCAAAGTGCTCCCCGCCCACCTGTGATATCAGGACGGTTATTCCGTTCAGTAGTCGCGGCCCGGGCCGGTTCTGAACATGGCCCCCGCCTCACAGCATGGATATTTTGGCAGCCATGACGGTGCGCGGCAGCTCGTGTTTCATCTGCTTACTTTCCTCGGTTGAACCCGCAAACCCACGAGGGTGGTCATGAATTCAGTCACGAACGGTCCGGCGCGCGCCGGGCGGCGGCCGGTGATCGGGATCTGCGCGCGGACGGCGCCGGTCACCCTCCAGGGCGGCGACCTGGTCGTCACCCTGGCGCTGCAGTCGCACGTGGCCTACCTGTCCGAGGCGGGCTGCACGCCGCTGCTGCTCCCGCTGCTGCCCGGGGCCGAGGCCCTGGCCGGCCGGCTCGACGGCCTGCTGGTCCCCGGCGGCCCCGACCTGGATCCGGCGCTCTACGGCCAGGACGCGCACCCGGCGACCCGGGCGGTGGGCCCGGACGCCGATCGCACCGAACTGGCGCTGGTCAGAACGGCACTTGACGCCGGGTTGCCCGTCCTGGCGATCTGCCGCGGCATGCAGCTGCTCAACGTGCTGCACGGGGGCACCCTCCACCAGCACCTGTCGGACGTCACCGGCCACGACGGCCACCGTCCCAACACGCCGGCCTTCACCCTCGGCCGCCACCCGCTGAAGCTCCGGCCGGGCAGCCGGATCGCCGCCGTCCTCGACGAGGACGAGCCGGAGACGGCCTGCCACCACCATCAGGCGGTCGACCGGCTCGGCGACGGCCTCACCGTCACCGGATGGGCCGGGGACGGCACCGTCGAGGCCGTCGAAGTCACGGACCATCCCTTTGCGATCGGCGTGCAATGGGAATCCGGTCAGACGGCCGACAAACGACTTCATCAAGCACTTGCTCAAGCCGCCGGAAGCCCGAAGAACAAGCAGACCGCCGAAATCTCGGATTCTTGAGAGAAGGCGACCTGCGAGGGCAGACTGTTTTTTCGATCCCCATGCGAAGGAGAATTCCAGATGTCGCCGCGGATGCCTAACCCGTCGTTGGTCGTTCCCGATGTTCTTCCGCCCATGCGCGCGCTGGTCAAGGCCGTCAACAGCGTCGGCGTGCCGCTGCGGACGCTCGTGCTCGTCCACCTGCGGGTGAGTCAGATCAACGGCCGTGCGGTCCAGATACCCGTGAAGAAGCGCGAGTTCGAGGAGGCGGGGGAGGAGGACCACCGCCTGCCCCTGGTGGAGACCTGGCGGGAGCAGACCTGCTTCACCGGCGCCGAGCGCTCCGTGCTGGCGCTGGCCGAGGCCGCCACGCGCATCGACGGCCGCGAGGACCCGGTGTCGGACGAGGTCTGGGCCGAGGCCGCCGCGCACTTCGACGAGCGGCAACTGGCCGCCGTGGTCCTCCACATCGGTCTGGTCAACCTCTGGAACCGCGTCAACGTCGCCACCAGGCAGGAGCCGGTGGACTGGCGGATCAACCCCAAGAAGTGGACCCCGATGACCAGCCGGCTCACCGCGGCCCAGTAGCCCCTGCGTTGCCCGGGCCCTGTCCGGTGGATCCCCACCGGACAGGGCCTCGTGGTGTCCGCGGACCCGCACGGACGCCGGGGCCGGCCGGCCCCGGCCCGGCTCAGGCCGACCGGCCCCGGCCCGGCTCAGGCCGGCCGGCCCCGGCCGCGCGAGAACCCCTGCCCGGCCGCGCCCGCTTCCCGGGCCGCCGCGTCGATGGTCAGGACGGCGAGCAGGGTCCTGGCCTGCACGTTGACGTAACGGCTGTGCCCGGCGAGCCAGTTCAGCTGGCCCGGGGTGACCCAGTGGAATCCCGGGGGCGGCTGGGTGGGCGTCGTGGTCTCGTCGGTGTCGACGATCAGATAGCGGCTCTCGGCGTTGAGGAACCGGCCGCCCTCCTCGGAGTGGACCGCCGCATAGCGGATGCGGTCGGGGGAGGCGTTGAGCATCAGGTCGAGGAAGGGCGGGCGGTGCTCCGCCGGCAGACGGGCGTAGTTCGCCGGAACGCACTGCACGGTCGGCGCGAGCTCGACGGTGTCGAGGAAGCCGCCCTCGACGCGGGCGTGCACCAGGACGTGCGGGACGCCGTCGAAGACGCGGTGGGCGAAGCCGACGATCCCGGGAGCCACCGGTTCGATGATCGGCTGGGTCCAGCCGGCGACCTCGCGGCCCGCGCCCTCGACCGACACCGCCACCACCCGGAAGAACCTGCCGTCGGCCCGGCTGACGGAGTGCTCGTCGGCCTGCCACCCGGCGACCTCCCGCAGCGGCATGCGGCGGGCGCTGACGTCGTGACGGGCCCGTTCTCCGGTGAACCAGGCCAGCAGGCCGGAGTCGGACGACAGCGCCCGGAGCGCGACGGGGGCCACCGGAGCGCTCGCCAGCACGGTGCGCGCGTCCATGTTCACGACGTTGTCCAGGCGGAGCAGCTCCATGATCTGTCCGAGGGTGAGCCAGCGGAACGCGTCGTCGGCGGGTACGTCGCCGTCCACCTCGACGATCATGTTGCGGTTGCGCTTGTGGTAGAACCAGGCGCCGTGCTCGGACTGCAGGACGTCCGTGAGCACCCGGTCCCTGTCCGGTTCGAGGAAGTGCTCCAGGTACTTCACCCCCGCCCCGCCGTGGGCCTTGGTGTAGTTGCTGCGGGTGGCCTGCACGGTGGGGGAGAGCTGCACCAGGTTGGGGTTGCCGGGCTCCATCTTCGCCTGCATGAGGAAGTGCAGGACCCCGTCGAACTCCTTGGCCAGGATGCCGAGGATGCCGATCTCCGGCTGCACGATGATCGGCTGCTGCCACTCGCCCTCCGGCCGCACCACGTGCAGGCCCTCGACGGAGAAGAACCGGCCGCTGCTGTGCCGCAGGTCGCCGGTGTCCGGCGCGAAGGACCAGCGGTCGAGTCCGGCGAACGGGATCCGCCGGACCGCCGTCCCGCCGGATCGCCGGTGCCGATCCAGCCAGCCCGGTATCCCGGACGTCGTGGTGTGCGCGCCCCGGGCCGTCGCGGCGGACAGGGCCAGTCTCCCGGAGATCCCGGCCCGGGAACGCGGGACCAGCCGTGCCGGGGCGCTCACGGCCGGCCACCGCTCTCCTTGAGCGGCTTCCACCACCGGGGGTTGTCCCGGTACCACGCGACGGTCCGCGCCAGCCCCGCGTCGAACGCGGTCAGCGGCCGGTGCCCGAGCTCCCGCTCGATCTTGCCCTGGTCCAGGGCGTAGCGCCGGTCGTGGCCCTTGCGGTCGGTGATGTGCCGGATCATGTCGGGCTCCGCCCCGCACAGTTCGGCGATCCGGTGGGCCAGCGCCAGGTTCGGCAGGGCCGTGCCGGCGCCGATGTTGTAGACCTCGCCGGCCCCGCCCCCGGTGAGGACCCGGTGCACCGCCCGGCAGTGGTCGTCCACGTGCAGCCACTCGCGGATCTGCCCGCCGTCCCCGTACACGGGTATGGGGCGCCCCTCGAGCAGATGGGTGACGGCGAGGGGTATGAACTTCTCCGGGTACTGGTAGGGGCCGTAGTTGTTGGAGCAGCGGGTGACCGAGACGTTCAGCCGGTGGGTGCGGAAGTAGGCCAGGGCGATGAGGTCGGACGCCGCCTTGGACGCGGCATAGGGGGAGTTGGGCAGGAGGGGGGACGCCTCGGTCCACACGCCCTCCTCGATGGAGCCGTACACCTCGTCCGTCGAGACGTGCACGACCCGCTCGACGCCGGCCGCCAGGCAGGACTCCAGCAGCGCCTGCGTGCCCTCGACGTTGGTGCGGACGAACGCCGCGCCGCTCTCGATCGAACGGTCCACGTGGCTCTCGGCCGCGAAGTGCACCACCGCGTCCTGACCGTCGAGCACGGTGCCCAGGAGGCCCCGGTCGAGGATGTTCCCGCGCACGAAGGTGAGCCGCGGGTGGGAGGCGGGGAGGTTGTCACGGTTTCCCGCGTAGGTCAGCTGGTCCAGAACGGTGACGTGCGCGTCCTCGAACCCCGGATAACCTCCCTCGAGCATGGTCCGTACGTAATGCGAGCCGATGAATCCGGCTCCGCCGGTGACGAGGATTTTCATGAGGCCTCGCATTCGGAATTCCGCACTCGAAGCATGTGTCTTTCCCTTTTTGAGGAGGGGACGGGTTTAAGTGCCGTGGCCCTGCCGGCCGATGTAGGCCGCGAGGTGTTCGCCGGTGAGGGTGGAGCGGGCGGCGACGAGGCCGGCGGGGGTGCCCTCGAAGACGATCCGGCCGCCGTCGTGTCCGGCGCCGGGGCCGAGGTCGATGATCCAGTCGGCGTGGGCCATCACGGCCTGGTGGTGTTCGACGACGATCACGGACTTGCCCGCGTCGACGAGGCGGTCGAGCAGGCCGAGCAGGTTCTCGACGTCGGCGAGGTGGAGGCCGGCGGTGGGTTCGTCCAGGACGTAGACGCCGCCCTTGTCCGTCATGCGGGCGGCCAGCTTCAGCCGCTGGCGTTCGCCGCCGGACAGCGTGGTGAGCGGCCGGCCGATGCCGAGGTAGCCGAGCCCCACGTCGCACAGGCGCTCGAGGATCCGGTGGGCGGCGGGGACGCGCGCCGGGCCGGCGCCGAAGAACTCCCTGGCCTCGTCGGCCGGCAGGGCGAGGACCTCGCTGATGTCGAGCCCGCCCAGGCGGTGGTCCAGGACCGACGCGTCGAACCGCCTGCCCTCGCAGTCCTCGCAGGTGGTGGTGGCATCCGCCATCATCGCCAGGTCGGTGTGGATGACGCCCACGCCGTTGCACGTGGGGCAGGCGCCCTCGGAGTTGGCGCTGAACAGGGCGGGCTTGACGCCGTTGGCCTTGGCGAAGGCGCTGCGGATCGGGTCGAGCAGCCCGGTGTAGGTGGCCGGGTTGCTGCGGCGTGAGCCCTTGATCGGCGACTGGTCGACGGCCACCACGCCGTCCCTGCGCGTCACCGAGCCGTGGACGAGCGAGCTCTTGCCGGAGCCCGCCACGCCGGTGACGACGCACAGCACACCGAGGGGGATGTCGACGTCGACGCCCCGGAGGTTGTGCGTCGAGGCGCCGCGGATCTCCAGCCGCCCCCGCGGCTCGCGCACCGTGTCCTTCAGGGCGGCCCGGTCGTCGAGGTGGCGGCCGGTGAGCGTGCCGCTGTCCCGCAGCCCTTCGAGGGTGCCCTGGAACACCACCCGTCCGCCGTCGGCGCCCGCGCGGGGGCCGAGGTCGACGACGTGGTCGGCGATGGCGATCGTCTCCGGCTTGTGCTCGACGACGAGCACGGTGTTGCCCTTGTCGCGCAGCCGCAGCAGCAGTTCGTTCATCCGCTGGATGTCGTGGGGGTGCAGGCCGGTGGTGGGCTCGTCGAAGACGTAGGTGGTGTCGGTGAGCGCGGAGCCGAGGTGGCGGACCATCTTCACGCGCTGTCCCTCGCCGCCCGACAGGGTGCCCGCGGGGCGTTCCAGGGAGAGGTAGCCGAGGCCGATCTCCGCCAGCGAGTCCAGGGTGTGCAGCAGCTTGGCCAGCAGCGGCGCCACCGTCGGCTCGTCCAGGGCGCGCACCCACGCGGCCAGGTCCCTGATCTCCATCGCGCAGGCGTCGGCGATGGAGACCCCGCCGATCCTCGACGACCTGGCCTCCTCGCTGAGCCGGGTGCCCCCGCACTCGGGACAGGAGGTGAAGGTCACCGCCCGCTCCACGAACGCCCGGATGTGCGGCTGCAGCGAATCCGGGTCCTTGGACAGCATCGACTTCCGGATCTTCGGGATCAGCCCTTCGTAGGTCAGGTTGACACCGTCGACCTTCACCCGGGTCGCCTCGCCGTGGAGGAAGTCGTGCATCTCCTTGTCGGTGAACTCGCGGATCGGCTTCTTCGGGTCGAGGACGCCCGACTCGGCGTAGACCCGGGTGGTCCAGAAACTGTCCTGCTTCCAGCCGGGGATCGTGAACGCGCCGTCCCCGATCGCCCTCGAGTCGTCGTAGAGCTGCGTGAGGTCGATGTCGGAGGACGTGCCGCGGCCCTCGCAGTGCGCGCACATGCCGCCGTGGTAGACGGCCTTGCGCACCACGACCCGCTTGCCCTTGCCCCGGTCGACGTTCATGGCCCCGCTCGCCGTCCGCCGCGGGACGTTGAAGGCGAACGCGCTGGGCGGGCCGACGTAGGGCCGCCCGAGCCGGCTGAACAGGATCCGCAGCATCGCGTGGGCGTCGGTGGCGGTGCCGAGCGTGGAGCGGGGGTCGGAGCCCAGCCGCTGCTGGTCGACGACGATCGCGGTCGTCAGTCCTTCCAGGACGTCGACCTCGGGACGCGCGAGCGCCGGCATGAAGCCCTGCACGAAGGCGCTGTAGGTCTCGTTGATCAGCCGCTGCGACTCCGCGGCGATCGTGCCGAACACCAGCGAGCTCTTGCCCGAGCCGGACACCCCGGTGAACGCCGTCAGCCGGTGCTTCGGAATCTCGACGCTGACGTCCCTGAGGTTGTTCACACGTGCTCCGTGCACGCGGATCACATCGCCACCGCGGCGGGTGCCGTGCGCCCCGGACGGGGACGTGTCCGTACCGGTGTCCTTGCCCATCGTCTCGTCTCTCCCTCTCCCGAAACGGCAATGCCCCCGTTCCCTTCCCGTCCGGCGGGCCCGGGGCCGCCCCCGAAGCCCTCCCCGGCGCGAACCGGAGGGGACTTCGAGGGCGGTGGGGAACAACTGTGCCGTCAGCTGTCCTGCAGCAGTCCCAGAACGTTGCCGTCCAGGTCGGTGACGGTGGCCACCCGGCGGCCGCCGCCGACCTCCTTCACGGGGCTCGCCACCGTGGCGCCCGCGGCGGTCACCTCGGCGATCTTCGCCTCGATGTCGGGCACGTGCCAGTAGGCGACCTGCGACGTCATGTCCTGGGCTCCCGCCGGCACCAGCCCGATGTGCTGACCCGCGAAGTCGAAGCCGACGTAGAAGTCCGAGTCGGTCTGCGGCTCGATGCCGAGCAGGGCGACGTACACCTTCTTGGCCGCCGCCACGTCCGCCACCGGATGCAGCACGGTCTTGATTCCCTGGATGGCCGAGTCAGCCATTCTCACTCCCGGGGGTTGGGATTTCGTCGCGCCATGCTAAGGAAATTTGCGGACGCATTGCATCTCGGCGTCTTTTCGCTCAAGTGGTTTTCGAGACGGTCTTGAGCGGGGCCTCCGAGGCCCGTGCCAGGCTGCGAGCGCGCTGAATTCAGGAGGGGAATCAGGTGAAAAAGCTCGCATTGGTCACATCGGTGATCGTGGCCGGTTTGGTGGGTTCGGCCGTCACCCCGGCCGCGTCGGCGAAGGAGGCGGCCGTCCCGGCCGCCGGCAGCGTCGACTGGTCGCCGTGTCCGGACAACGACCCGGTCCTCGGCAACATGCTCAAGGACCTCGAGTGCGGCTCGGTGCGGGTGCCGCTCGACCACGCCGACCCCGGCGGCAGGAAGATCAGCCTGGCGCTGACCCGGGCCACGCACACCGCCCCCGACAGCGAGTACCGGGGCGCCGTGGTGCTCAACCGCGGCCAGTGGCCCGGCGGCATCGGCCGTGACCTGCCCGTCCGGTACGCCCAGGGCACGACCGGGCTGGCCAGGGACGTCGGCGCCGCCTACGACTGGATCGGCTTCGACCCGCGCGGCGTCGGCGCCAGCGAACCGGCCGTCGTCTGCGACAGCGACTACGTCTACCCCGGGCACGCGCAGCCGGACCCCGTGCCCGGCACGCCCGCCGCCGAGCAGGAGTGGGTGGACCGGGCCCGCGCGTACGCCGAGAGCTGCGGCGACGCGTACGGCGACACGCTCGAGCACCTCGGCACCGAGGACGCCGCGCGCGACCTCGACCGGATCCGGATCGCGCTCGGCCAGGAGAGGATCACCTACTTCGGCACCGACTGGGGCACCTACCTCGGCTCGGTCTACGCCTCGATGTATCCCCACCGGGTGAACCGGATGGTGCTGGACAGCGTGGTGCGTCCCAGCGGCGTGGGGTACCGCAACAACCTCGACAAGAACGTGACGTCCGAGCACAACGCCGGGATCTTCTTCGCCTGGGTCGCCGAGTACGACGACGTCTACCACCTGGGCACGACCGCGGCCGAGGTCGAGGCGAACTACTACAGGGGACAGGACGCGCTCCGCGCGGCGCCCCTGGACGGCGAGATCGGCCCCTCCGAGTGGGCGGACGTCTTCGAGCCGGTCGTCTACCGCAGCTGGACCTGGATCTCCCGCGCGAAGGTGCTCTCCGACTGGGTGGTGCGCAACGACCCGGCGTCACTGCGCGCCGGCTACTCCGCTCCCGGCTTCCCGCACCAGAACAGGCACGCGATGACCAACGCGGTCAACTGCGTCGACGGCCCCTGGCCGCGGGACTGGGACCGGTGGCACACCGACTACTCCCGCCACCACGACGCGGGAAACCGGTTCCTGACCTGGACCAACGCCTGGTACGGCGCGCCCTGCGCCTTCTGGCCGGTGCCCGCGCAGAAGCCGAAGAAGGTCGGCAACGGCACGGTCGACGTCCTGCTGGTGCAGCCGGAGTTCGACACCGCGCACGGTGTCGCCGGCGCCGTGGAGACGCACGCGCTGTTCCGCAACTCCCGGCTCGTCCTGGAGAAGGGCGGCCACAACGTCGGCGCGGCGCTGTCGGCGAACAACAACCCCTGCCTCAACGACTACGTCGGCGACTACCTCAGGGACGGCACCCGTCCCGCCTCCCGCAAGGGGGCCGACGCCACCTGCCAGGCGTCCGCGGACCCGGTCCCGGCGCCCTGATCCGCCACGCGACGGGCCCCGCACGGTCATCGTGCGGGGCCCGTCGCCTTCCCGGGGTCAGCGCGGCGCGCCCACCGGGCCGGCCCGGCGGGCGGCGACCATCTCCTCCAGGGTGCGCGCCAGTTCGTTGGGGGCGGGCATGGCCAGCATCTCCCGGCGCAGCCGCCGGGCGTTCGCCCGGACGGCCGTGTCCCCCAGCAGGCGGACGAGTGCGGCGCGGACCGCGGGCCCGTCCGCCTCGGAGGGTCTCATGGAGAGCCCCGCGCCCGCCCGGTCGAGGCACTGGAACTTCAGCGGAGCGTCGAACGCCTGGCCGATCAGCAGCTGGGGCACCCCGTAGCGCAGCGCGCAGCCGAAGGACCAGGTGCCGCCGTGATGCACCACGGCCGAGCAGGTCGGCAGCACCTCGGAGAGCGGAACGGACTCCACGACGCGGGTGTTGGCCGGCACCTCGCGCAGTTCCCGCCGGGAGTCCGGCGGCAGGGTCAGGACCAGCTCCATCTCCAGGCCCGCGACCGAGTCGAGGATCTCCTGGATGCGTTCCACGGGCAGCAGGAGCCGTACCGGCCCGTCGTTCACCGAGTCGCCGAACGTCATCAGGACCCGGGGCGCGCGCGGCGGCGCGGCGAGCCACCGCGGCACGACGGCCGGCCCGTTGTAGGGAACGAACTGCACGGGAAGCGTGGTGGGCCGGGGGTCGGGCCGGAACGCCTCGGGGAGCGGGGCGATGGTGAACTGCCCGTTGACCAGGTCCTCGGAGAACCCGCAGCCGTACCTCCCGGCCCAGCCCGCCAGCCAGTCACCCAGTGCGTCGACGCGCTCCCGCGGCGGCCGCAGCGCCTTGGCGTGCAGGAAGTCCTCCCGCATGCGCGTGTAGACGTCGACGGAGTACAGCACCCGGGCGTGCGCCGCCCCGACCGCGGCGGCGGCCACCGCACCCGCGAACGCCTTCGCCCCCCAGAGCACCAGATCCGGCCGCCACTGCCGGGCGAACGCGACCAGGTCCTCCATCATCGGGTCGTTGAACCGCCGCGCCTGCGGCAGCACGAGGTCGTCGAAGACCCCGGTGACCTGCTCCCAGCCCAGCCGCTCGCGATCCGGCCGTACGTCGAACAGCGGGCCGAGCCCGTCCCGGGGCGACCTGCCCGCGGCCGCGGCGCGGGCCGGCCCGCGCCGGTCCCGTCCCTCGCGCACCTGGGGCGTCTCGCCCGGACCGACGCCCAGGCCCGTCAGCCCGGCTCCGGTGACGGCGTCGAGGAGGTCCGGCCACCCGGCCACGCGTACCTCGTGCCCGGCCGTCTGCAGCGACCACGCCAGCGGAACCAGATTGTAAAGATGAGTCTTCCAGGGAAACGGCACGACGAGAACTCGCACGACGCACTCCATTCGAATCGCGGGCGGTGGAATTCACGGGCGAATGCCACACTTTCCGGCCTTCCCGGCATGAACAGGTGTTCCGCCCTGGGTCTCTCCCTGTTTACCGGTACCTGTCCGCCGGAAGGCGCCGCAGCCGACTTCACCAGGACGGTGGCCTTTGAACCCGCCGTTCAACCGCCGACCCGCCGCGGTTGAACAAGCAGACCGGCTCGGTCAACAACACGGAAAAACAGTGGACTTGACAGAGCCGAGCACTCAACGGGACCGTCGATGTCCTCGGTTGCCGATGCTTCCCGAGGAGGTGAAACAGATGAAGACGCTTCGCCAGTGGAACGCACTGCGCTCGCAGCGCAAGGGCGGTGTCCGCCCGGCCGGTACGCACTTCAAGTGGGCGGCCTGATCGGGTCGATCTCTTAGTCTGTGGAGGGCCATATGGCCCTCCACAGACTGGGTTTCGGGCCTCAGAAATCTCCAACCATGGCAATCGAGGTGGGAACAGTGCACCGATGGAGTTACGAGCGCTTTGCCGTCGAGCAGAAGATTTTGAGCGGGCTGGTGGATCGTTTCCTGGCCCTCGAGATATGGCAGAAATCGCGCGATCCGCTGACCGACGGGGAACGCGCCGAACTGCGTGAGACGATCGCGGGGCTCCGGCATCCCAGGGTCGTCGAAGAACTCTGTGCGCTGGCGGCGACCCACCCCCGTGCGGATATCCGCCTGTCGGTGCTCGAGGGGGTCGAGCCGTTCCTGGCCACCCATCCCGCGGCACGGGAGTTCCTGGTCTGGCTGCTCGGCGACGACGAGGACTTCATCGTGTTCTCCGCCGCGAGGATCGCCGGCCGGCATCGCATCGGCGAGGCCTACGAAGAGCTGGTGCACATCACCGGACCGGCCGAGGCCGGCCTGTTCCGCAGCACCAAACCGGTAGGCATCGGCGCCGCCGTCGTGGCCAAGGCGATGGACCGGATACTGGGTGCCGAGGACCGTGCGGCCCGGCTGGAGCTCGAGCGGGAGCACGCCAGGACCGGGCAGCTGCCGCCGGGAACCGCACTGGGCGAGCACTGGGACTACGACCCGGAGGGTCTGCCACGTCCCGTCCCCGACGGCATGGTGCACATTCCGGCGTCGGAGTTCGTCGTCGGAATCGGCATGAACGACGTCGTCCATCCGCTGTACGACGTGGACGACGCGGTCCCCGGGCAAACCCGCTACCTGCCCGACTTCCTGATCGACCGGTACCCGGTGACCAACCGGCAGTACGACCGGTGGGCGGACAGCCCACCGGCCGCCGAGCACGCGCTCTGCCACCCCGACGAGCCCGAGGGCAAGGAGCACCGCCGCGGAATCATCGGCGATGCCCGGTTCGGCCCCGACCACCCCGCGACCGGTGTCGACTGGTTCGACGCCTACGCCTACCTCGCTCACCTCGGGAAACGGCTGCCCACCGAGCTGGAGTGGGAAAAGGCCGCACGTGGCGAGGACGGAGCCCGCTATCCGTGGGGTGACGACTTCGACCCGGACGCCCTGCGGTGGTTCGGCGCGTCCTTCGGCACGCCGCAGAGCCTGGAGCACTGGCGCGACACCCTGAGCACCTTCGACGAGCGTACTCCCGAGGTCACCACCGTCCCGGTCGGCACCCACCCCAGGAACGTCAGCTCTTACGGGGTCGCGGATCTGGTGGGGAACTGCTGGGAGTGGACGGACACCAACTTCTTCACCCGCGACCGGATGAAGCCGATGATCTCCGGCAGGCCCCGTACCGAATGGGCGACGGCCGAGGAGACCTCGGTGGTCATCCGGGGCGGCGCCTGGACCTCCATGCGGGAGCAGGTCACGACGTACTTCCGCGGCAAGGATCTCTTCACGGACCGGCACAACGAGATCGGATTCCGAGGAGTGATCCGGTGAGTTCGCCGCAGCGCATCCCGCGGTTCCGGTACGACGGCACGGTGACGGCGGAACAACGCGCCTTCTACGAGCAGTACGGGTTCGTGATCTACCGCGGTGTGTTCGACGCGCAGGACGTGGAGATCATCCAACGCGATGCCCAACGCCTGGAGCGCGACACGCTCGAGGGGAAAGTACCGGCCGAGCACCGCGACCGGGTGATCAAGCCGTCGTACGACGAGGAGGGCCGGGCGACCCTGCACCGGCTGCCCTATTTCACGCTGCACTGCGCGAACACCCGGGACCTGATCGAGCGACGGAAGCTGGACGCGCTCGGCCCCGGTCTGCTGGGACGGCCGACATGGCGGTTCGAGGACGCCATCGACGGAGCCGTGTGGCAGATGAAACGGGGCAGGCGAAGCTCCTACAGCGCGCTGGACTGGCACCTCGACTTCCCGCACGACCTCCCGGTGACTCCGCTGGTGAACGTGGGCATCTACCTGGACGCCGCCACCATCCGGAACGGCTGCCTGGTCCTCGTGCCCGGATCCCACCGCTATCCGCCGCGGCGGCTGGAGGCCGTGGGACTTCCCCTCGAGGCCGAGGCGGGCGACGTCATCTGCCACACCTACAACATCCTCCACCGTTCCGGGCCGGTGCTGGACGAAACCAGCCGGGCGACGCTGTACGTGTACTACTCCGCGGGACAGAAGCCCTCGGCGGGCACGGCGTACAGCCACCGGGCGGGCGAGGATTTCGCGAAAATGATCACCGGAGCGGAGGCCGGCACGCGATGACCGCCACCGAGCAGTTCTCCCCCGAGCCTCCCACCCCGGAAGTTCCCCTCGAGGTCATGCAGATCGCCGGCTGGACCGAGGGGACGGCGGCGGAACGCGACGCCCTGCTCGGCGGCTATCTGCGCACACTGGAACGGCTCACCGACCCGCGACTGCTTGAGGAATGCCTGGCGGTCGGCCTGCTGCACGACACGCCCGAGATACGCCGCCAGGCCCTCACGGCCGCCGTCGGGCTCAGCCCGGAACTGGCGGCCGAGGCCGTCGGATGGGCGCTGGCCGACCCGGACGAGACCGTGCGGGGGCCCGCACTCGCGTCCCTGGCCGGGACCCCGGCCCTGCGGTCCGCGGGCGGCCCGTCGGCCCTCGGCGCCCTGCTGGCCGTACTCGGCCGGTCACCCGACCAGATCGCCGCGGGCGTCGGCAACTATGTGACGGTGGCGGACGCGCACGCACTCGCCTCGGCACGGACGCTGCTCGCCGACACGGCACTGGCCGGCACGGTCCTGGGCGACCTGCCCGTCCCGCTGTCGGCCGACCGGCTGCCCAGCCGGCTCTCCCTGGACGGGATGCGGCACGTCCCGTCCGGACGGCTGCGCCGCGGGACACGCCCCGGCCAGGAACGCTCCTGGGGCGACCCGGCCGAGCCGGCGGTGGACGAGGTCGTGGTGGAAGGGTTCTACCTGGACACCTGGCCGGTCACCAACGACGAGTACGACGCGTTCGTCGCCGACGTCGGTGCACACGGCCACCTGTGGTGCCATCCGGACGAGCCGAGGAACACCGATCACACACGCTCCACCGCCGACGATCCGCGCTGCGCCGGTGACCACCCCGTGACCGGGGTCAGCTGGTACGACGCGGTCGCCTACGCCGACTGGTGCGGCAAGAGGCTGCCCACCGAGGACGAATGGGAGCGGGCAGCGCGGGGCGACGACCACCGTCGTCACCCGTGGGGCGCGCAGTTCCGGCCGGACCGGGTGCGGGGCCTGCACTCGGTACTCGCGTGGGACGGTGACACCGACCTGGACCGCCAGGCGTGGCTGCGCCGGCTCGCGGACCTGCG
This sequence comes from Streptomyces sp. GC420, assembly GCF_009916105.1. Classification (GTDB taxonomy): domain Bacteria; phylum Actinomycetota; class Actinomycetes; order Streptomycetales; family Streptomycetaceae; genus Streptomyces. The sequence continues at coordinate 26,655 of NZ_JAAAXQ010000005.1, forward strand.
CGTCGCCGAGCCGCCCGCGCTGACCGGCCCGGTGAACGACCTGCCCGGCAACGAATCTCCCTTCGGAGTGCGGGACATGTGCGGCAACGTATGGGAGTGGACGTCCACCCGGTTCCTGGACGGCCTCCCGCTCCGGCCGCGCTTCGGCACGATGGACCCGGGCGACCTGTGGGGCGAGTGGTCGGCCGAGGTCAGCGTGCGCGGCGGGGCGTGGAGTTCACCTCCCGCGCTGCTCACCGCGGTGAGCCGGGCGGGAAAGACGCTGGTGACCAGAAGTCCGGAGATCGGGTTCCGCTGCGCGGTGAGCGAATCCGAGGCGCCGGAGTGACGACCGGAGCACGGCGGATCCAGCGGGTGCTGCCCGAGGGCTACACCCGCTGTCTCGCCAACCCCGACTTCCGCCGGCTGCAGCCCGGCTTCCTGGTCTCCTTTCTCGGCGACGGCATGAGCTTCGTCGGTGTGGCGTGGCTGGCCGTCGAACTGGCCGCTCCGGCCGACCGGTCCCTCGTGGTGGGGCTGGCCGTCGCCGCCTACAGCCTCCCCGCCGCGATCGGCTCGCTCACGCTGGGACGCTGGCTGAGCGGGCGCAACGCCAGGAGCCTGATCCTGCTGAACTCGCTCCTGCGCGGAGCCGTGTTCGCACTGATCCCGGCCTTGTACTGGACGGGGCTGCTGGACGTCACGACCTACATCGCCCTGCTCGCGGTCTCCTCCGTCCTGCATGCCTGGGGGATCGCCGGCCGGCAGACGTTCGTCGCCGAGACCCTGCCGGCCGAGGACCGGCTGGCCGGCCACTCGCTGGTGGGCAGCCAGGAGCAGTTGTCGTTCATCACCGGACCGCCGCTGGCCGGTCTGGTGTCGGCCGCGTTCGGGCCGGCCGCGGTGCTGGCCGGTGACGCGGTCAGCTATCTCTACCTCGCCCTCGTGACGGCCCGGGTACGCGGCGACAGCACCGTCGGCCGCCGTCCTGCGGTCCCGTTGCGGCGCAGCGGCAGGACCCTCGCCCGCCACCCGGAGCTGATGGGCCTGCTCGCGCTCACGTTCGTGTTCTACCTGCTTTACGGGCCGATCGAGGTGGCGGTCCCGGTTTTCGTGGCCGAGCGGATGGGCGGAGACCCCACCGTGCTGGGGTGGATCTGGGGCGCGTTCGGCGTCGGCGCGGTGATCGGGGCCCTGGCCGCCGGAACGCTGCGGCGGCTCCCGCTGTGGCCGACTGCGCTGGCCGTCGTGGCCGGTTGGGGTCTGGCGATCCTCCCCTTCGCACAGTTCGGTACGCTCGCCGCGGGAATCGCGGGCTTCGGCCTCGGCGGGCTGATCTACGCGCCCTACGGGCCGGTGACGATCACCCTGCTGCAGCGGAAGGCGCCCGTCGATGAGCTGGTCAGCCTCAGCGCCTTCCGCAGCGCGATCCTGGTGATCGCGACTCCGCTGGGCGCGGTGCTCGGCGGGCCCCTGGTCGGCGCGCTCGGGGCGGCGGGCACGATTCGGCTGTCCGGCCTGACCACCGTCGGCCTCGCCGTCCTGGGCGCGGTCGTGATCCTGCTGGTACGGCTGCACCGGCACCGCGGGGCGCCGCAGGAACCCCCGGTGCCCGGCAAGCGGCACGTCGATCAGACCTGAGCAGCCTCCAGCAGGCCCCGCACCACGCCGAGCGGCACCCGGCCGGGGCACGCCTCCTCACCACTGCACCGGCGCGGCGCGTCCCCGCACAGTGCACCCGTCCTCGACCGGGACCGAACAGACCCATGCCAGGCTGCGAGGACAGCGCACCGGCGCCGCGACCTCGACATCGTCATTCTCAGCGCCAGGGACAAGGAGCGGTGATGAAACTCGGGCAGGACGAGATGCGAAGCCGGTTCGAGCGGGAGCGAGTCGTCCGGGTGGCCACGGTCGACGAGCGCGGGCGCGCCCATGTGGTGCCGGTCATATTCGTGGTCGACGGCGACACCTTCTACTCACCGACCGACAAGCCGAAGAGCCGGAATCCGCGGCCCAAGCGGCTGCGCAACCTGGACCACGACCCACGGGTCACGGTCCTGGCCGACGTCTACGACGAGGACTGGCTGAACGCGTGGTGGGTACGGCTGCGCGGCACCGGCCGGGTGGTCGACGAGAGCCCGGAGCGCACGCATGCGCTCGGCCTGCTGGACCGGAAGTACGGGCAGTTCGACGGCCCCCGGTACCTCGAGGACGGCGGACCGGTGCTGGCGGTCGACGTCAAGGACTGGCTCGGCTGGGCGTTCAGCGATCGATCCGCGGAAGCCGGCCGGCGGCGGCCCTGGCACAACCGGCCCTGGCACAACCGGCCGTGGCGGCGGTCCCGGTGACCGGCGTGCGGTGCTCGTAGAGTTCGCGCCGGCCACCGGCCGCCGTCGGCGGTCTCGCGGAGTCCACCCGTCCTTGACCGGAGTTGGACAGACCCTTGCCATGCTGCGAGCAGTATCAAGCCCGGCAAATACGGCAGTTCCCGCTCCCGATACGCAACGCCGGTGCGGGTCTGTCTGTCACCTTCCGAAAGGACGAACATGGGATCAGTCGAGGTTCCGGTCCTGATCGTGGGCGGCGGCGGATGTGGTTTGTCCGCCTCCGTTTTCCTGTCCGACCAGGGCGTCGATCATCTGCTGGTGGAACGGCACCCGGACACATCGAGGGTTCCGAAGGCGCACTATCTCAACCAGCGCACGATGGAGATCTTCCGCCAGCACGGAATCGCCGGGGACGTGCTCGCGCAGGCGGCGCCGCTGGAGAAGTTCGGCAAGGTGCGCTGGCAGACCACGCTCGCGGGCGACGGGCCGCTGGACCGGCGCCTGATCCACGAGATGGACGCCTTCGGCGGCGGTGAGCTGCGCGAGAGCTACGCCGCGGCCGGGCCCGTCCTGCCCGCCAAGCTGCCGCAGATGTGGCTGGAGCCGATCCTGCGCCGCCACGCGGAGGAGCGCAATCCCGGGCGGATCCTCTTCCACCACGAGGTGACCGCCTTCCGCGACGAGGGCGACCACGTCGTCGCCGAGGTGCGCAACGCGGAGACCGGCGAGACCACCACGGTCACCTCGCAGTACCTCATCGGCGCCGACGGCGGCCGCATGGTCGGAGCCGCGGCCGGCATCGAGATGCAGGGCCCGCCCGGACTGGTCAACACCACGACCGCGTACTTCTCCGCCGATCTGTCCCAGTGGTGGCAGGAGGGCACGCTCATCACGCACTTCCTCAGCCCCGAGGACCCCGACCTGTCCAGCAACCTCATCGAGATGGGGCCGAGCTGGGGCAAGGACTGCGAGCAGTGGGGCCTGCACTTCGCCCCCGGCCCGCCCGGACGCTGGGACGAGGAGACGGTCGTCCCCCGGATCCGCGAACTCCTGCGCCTGCCCGACCTGGAAGTGACCGTGCACAAGGTGACGGACTGGATCGTGCACGCGCACCTCGCCGACCGCTACCGGGCCGGCCGGGTGCTGATCGCCGGTGACGCCGCACACCGCCAGCCCCCCGCCGTCGGACTCGGCCTCAACACCGGCATCCAGGACGTGCACAACCTCGCGTGGAAGCTGGCCGCCGTGCTCGGCGGCCGCGCGGCCGACAGCCTGATCGACACCTACGAGGCCGAACGCCGGCCCGTGGGCCGGGAGAACGTCGACTGGGCGGTGTCCGCCGCCACCCACCACCAGGCGGTCATCGACGCCATCGGCGCCGGCCACAACATCCCGGCGGGGCGCCGCAAGCAGCGGCTCGAGGCGTACTTCGACCCGTCCCCGCTCGGCGACACCGTGCGGGCACGCGCCCTGGAGATCTTCCACACCCACCGCGCGGGATGCCAGTCGCTCGACATGGAGATCGGCTTCTCCTACGAGGACGGCGCGCTCGTCCCGGACGGCAGCGCGCGCCCGGCCCGCGTCCCCATGCGCGACGAGCACCGGCCGACGACCCGCCCCGGGCACCGGCTGCCGCACGCCTGGATCACCCGGGACGGCCGGCGCCTGTCCACTCTCGACCTCACCGGCAGGAACGGCTTCACGCTGATCACGGGCCCGGAGGGGACGCCGTGGTGCGAGGCGGCCGCGCGGGTGGCGGAGAAGTTCTCGGTCCGGATCGCCGCGGCCCGCATCGGCGCCGGCGCCGAGTACGCCGACGTGGACGGCGGGTGGGAGGCCGTCCGGGAGATCACCGGCGCCGGCGCGGTCCTGGTGCGTCCCGACCAGCACGTCGCCTGGCGCGGCACGGGCGCAGGCGAGGACCCGGAGCAGGTTCTGGCGGAGGTGTTCGCCGCTCTGCTGGATCGCTGACCGCGCGAGGGGAAACGAGAAGTGGCCGTGCCCGACGACCGGGCACGGCCACTTCCGTGTTCTCGGGGACCCCTCAGGCTCCGACCGCCACCGAACCGGCCGCGGTGTTCTCCCTCACCCAGGCGAGGACCTGGTCGGCGGCCTTGCGCGCGGAGGCCATGCACACACCGACGCCCACACCGTCGTACAGGGCGCCGCACACCGCGAGCCCGGGCTGGGCGGCCACCGCCTCACGGATGCGCCGCACCCGCTCCAGGTGGCCGACGGTGTACTGCGGCAGGGCGTCCTCCCACCGGCTCACCCGGGTCGCCACCGGGACGCCGCTCACGCCGGTGGCCTCGGCCAGCTCGGCCGCCGCCAGCGCGACGAGATCGGCGTCGTCGCGCCGCAGCAGGTGCTCCTCGCCCAATCGCCCGATCGAGCAGCGGACGATCTCCACCTCGCCCGCCAGGTGCGGCCACTTCACGGTCGTGAACGTGACCTCCTTGACCGCCTTCCCCTCCACCGCGGGCACCCGGTACCCGGCGTAGCCGCGGCCGGAGAGCCCGCCGGGGAACGCCGCGCGGGGGTAGGCGAGCGTGACCATCGCCACGCTCGAGTACGGCACCCCGGCGAGCGCCGCCACGGCGGAGGCGGTCCCGGGGACCCCGGCGAGCAGGTCGCTCGCGGGGCCGGCCGGAACGGCCACGACGACGGCGTCCGCGTCGATGTACTCCGGGCCGGTGACCGGGCCCACGGTCACCCGCCAGCCGCCCGCGCCGCGCGTGAGCCCCGTGACGGGGGCGCCGGTGCGCACGGACGCGTCCGGCGCGGCCGCCAGCACCTCCCGCACGAGCACGGGGGGCAGCGAGCCGAACCCGCCGTCGAGGGTCGCGACGCTCACGGGCGGCGGCTTCTCCCCCTCCGCGAGCCGGGGCGTCAGCGAACCCGCCGCGTCCGCGAGCGAGACGTGCGCGCGGGACGCCTTGGCCAGCGGCGTCAGCGTCGCCTCGAACGACAGGTCCTCGGCACGGCCGGAGAACACACCGGCGAGGAACGGATCGACGAGGCGGTCCACGACCTCCTGGCCCAGGCGCCCGGCGACATAGGACGCGACCGAGACGTCGCCGTCCCGGTCGAACGCCGGCAGCACCAGGTCCTGCCGTGCCCGGTCCAGTCCCGCCGCGGACAGCACACCGGACCTGCCGAGGTCGTCCATGTCGCAGGGCACGCCCATGAACTGGCGGTCGGGCTGCTGCCGGATCCCGCCCCCGGTCCAGATCGCCGAGGCGGTGACGCCCGCCGACATGATCCGGTCGCCGAGCCCGGCGTCCTTGATCAGCCCGGTGGTCCTGCGCCGGTTGGCGTACAGCGACTCGGCACCCTCGTCGACCGCGACCCCCGCCACCTCGGAGACCGACAGCTTCCCGCCGAGCCGGGACGATCCCTCCAGGACCGTCACCCGGACCGGCTCGTTGCGGAGATGGAACGCCGCCGCCAGTCCCGCGATACCACCCCCGATGATGACCACATGGCGCTTTCCACTCACCCGATCCCGTTCGGTGCCAGCCATTCCACCAGATCCTTCGCGGTTAGTGCCGTAGAGGCCGCCTCGTCGACGGCGCCCGGCGTCAAGACAGGTCCTGGCAGTCTGGCCGGGGGCCCCGGCCCCCCGGTCGAGAGTGCCTAGAGGGCCGGTGGCCGGTGCCGAACCAGCGCTCGAGGGCCTGGGTGAGGTCGTCGGTGCTGCCGGGGGAGGTCCAGGCGACGTAGCCGTCGGGGCGGACGAGGACCGCGTCGAGTGCGGGGTCGTGGCCGGTGGTCCAGGTTGCGGTGATGACGTCGATCCGGTCGGTGTGGTGCCGGGCGGGGTGTCCGGTGGCGTCGTCGGTGGTGATGAGCAGGCCGTGTCCGGTGTGCAGGAGGTCGGCGACGCGGGTGCGGGTGCCGTCGGGCAGGGTGAGTCCGCGCTCGGGCGGCATGCGCCGGCCGAGCAGCGGGTGGTCGCCCTTGCCCAGGTCGTAGCGGACACCGAGATTGCTCAGCATCCCGGCGACGTACTCGGCGGCGTCCTTGTGGGCCAGCAGCTCACCCATGACCTCGCGGACCGGATCCATGTCCTCCCCGGTCAGCCGCAGTTCGATCGCCGCACGGGCGTTGCGCGCCAACTGCTCGCCCACGGGGTGGCGTTCGGCGTGGTAGGTGTCCAGCAGGCCCTCCGGGGCCCAGCCCCTGACCGCCGCCGCCAGCTTCCAGCCGAGGTTTACCGCGTCCTGGACACCCACGCTCAGCCCCTGCGCCATGGCCGGGGGCTGCACGTGCGCGGCGTCGCCCGCCAGGAACACCCGGCCGCGCCGGTACTCGGCGGCGGCCCGTGAGGCGTCGGTGAAGCAGCTGATCCAGCGGCACTGTCCGTGGTGGATGGACTCGCCGGTGAGCCGCTGCCAGGCGTCGGCGAGGTCGCAGTAGGTGAGGGAGGCGCGATCGCGCGGCGGCGTCCCGGCCTCGTGGACGACGACCCGGGTGACGCCGTTCTCCAGGTCCATCGCCATGACCATGCTGCCGCCCGGCAGGTTCTCGCCGATGCGCCGCCTGCGTGTGTCGATCCCGGTGACGTCGGCCGTGAGGAAGCCGCGCCGGCCGTCGGAGCCGGGGAAGCCGATTCCGGCGAGTTTACGCACGGTGCTGCGCCCGCCGTCGCAGCCGACCAGGTAGGCGGCGCTCTCCTCGGCGGGGCCGCCGGGGCCGTCTACGGTCACCACGACACCGTCGGCGCTCTGGCGGAAAGCGGTCACCCGGTAGCCGCGCAGGATCGGCACGCCGAGCCCGCTCACCCAGTCCTCCAGCATCCGCTCGGTGCGGAACTGGGGGACCCCCCGGTGCCCGTGGTGGTCCTCCGCCAGCAGCGCCAGGTCGATCGGCACCCCGCCGAAGTGGCTGTCGGCGGGCTCGGTGCCGCCGAGCCTGCCGAGCAGGCCCCGCTGGTCGAAGCACTCGGCGGCGCGTTTGGTGAAGCTCGCGCCGCGCGACTCCCGGGGCGGGGCGGGGAGCCTCTCGTAGACGGCGACGTCCACGCCGCCGAGCTTGAGTTCGCCCGCCGTCATCAGCCCGACCGGGCCCGCGCCCACGACGATGACATCCCTGGCCATGTGTTCGTTCCTCTCCGATCGACGGCGCCGGGCTCACCGGCCGGCGGACTGCGGGACGCGGCCGGTGCCGAACCAGCGCTCGAGGGCCTGGGTGAGGTCGTCGGTGCTGCCGGGGGAGGTCCAGGCGACGTAGCCGTCGGGGCGGACGAGGACCGCGTCGAGTGCGGGGTCGTGGCCGGTGGTCCAGGTTGCGGTGATGACGTCGATCCGGTCGGTGTGGTGCCGGGCGGGGTGTCCGGTGGCGTCGCCGGTGGTGATGAGCAGGCCGTGTCCGGTGTGCAGGAGGTCGGCGACGCGGGTGCGGGTGCCGTCGGGCAGGGTGAGTCCGCGCTCGGGCGGCATGCGCCGGCCGAGCAGCGGGTGGTCGCCCTTGCCCAGGTCGTAGCGGACACCGAGGCCGCTGACGATCCCGGCCACGTACTCGGCGGTGTCCTTGTGGGCCAGCAGCTCACCGATGACCTCGCGGACCGGATCCATGGCGTCCTCGCCGAGGTAGAGCTTCGATGCCGCACGGGCGTTGCGGATCAGCTCCCGCCCCACCGGGTGGCGTTCGGCGTGGTAGGTGTCCAGCAGGCCCTCCGGGGCCCAGCCCCTGACCGCCGCCGCCAGCTTCCAGCCGAGGTTCACCGCGTCCTGCAGTCCGGCGCTGAGCCCCCACGCGGCCAGCGGCGGGATCTCGTGCGCGGCGTCGCCCGCCAGGAACACCCGGCCGCGCCGGTACTCCCCGGCCAGCGCGGCGGCGTTGCCGCAGGCCCACACCCACTGGGGTTCCGCGTGGTCGATCGACTCGCCGGTGAGCCGCCGCCACGCGTCGGCGACCTGCGCGAACGTCAGCGCACCCGGGACCGGGCGGGCGGGCAGGCCCGGGTCGTGGACGACCACGCGCCAGCGGCCCTCGCCCAGCGGGGTGCACACCACCATGCTGCCGCCGGGAAGACGCTCGCCGATGGGCCGCGGGCGCAGGGTGACACCGGTGATCTCCGCGGTGTACATGCCCCGGGTGGCCTCCTGGCAGGGAGCCGGGATTCCGGCCAGCGCACGCACCGTGCTGCCCGCGCCGTCGCAGCCGGCCACGTACGCGGCGGTCTCCTCGCCGGGCCCGCCGGGACCGGCGAAGGAGACCACGACGCCCTCCGGGGTCTCGCGCAGCCCCGTCACCTCGCGGCCGCGGCGCACCGGCACGCCGAGCTCGGCCAGCCAGCCGCTCAGCGCCTCCTCGGTCCTGGCCTGGGACAGGCCCAGCACCCCGCTGTGGTCCTCGTCGAGCATGCCGAGGTCGAAACGGACACCGCCGAAGTGCCCCATCGGGCCCCACCGGAACCCGCCCAGGCGGGAGAGCAGCCCGCGCTGGCCCAGTGACTCGGCGGCCCGCCGGTTGAAGCCCAGCGCCCGGGACTCCCCGGTCGCGGCGGGCAGCTTGTCGTAGACGACCACGTCCGCTCCGCCCAGGCGGAGTTCCCCGGCCAGCATCAGGCCGACCGGCCCCGCACCGACCACAATGACGTCAGTTGTTTTCATTTCATAAGGCCCTCTGCGCTGTGGCAATAGTTGGCCATGGTGAAGCTACTCAGCACGATGTCCGGCCGCAACGAGTTGAAATTCGCGAGCGCCGGGGGAAGCGTTCGACCGGTGAATCGGCATCCTTGAACGCGGCAGTGAACACTTGAACGCGCAGTCCGCACCGCAGCAATATCGGAGGTGCCTTCGGGTTTCGCTTCTCCCCGAGGTGAATGCGCGCACAATCAGCCCCAGGAAAATCGGCGCGCCCGAAAAGCGGAACCCCCCATCACGAAGGGAAGCAGACGTGACGGTCGAGAGGATCGCGCTCATCACGGGTGCCAACAAGGGCATCGGTCTCGCCACCGCGCGGCAACTCGGTGAGCGCGGGATCACCGTCATCGTCGGCGCGCGGGACGAGGTGCTCGGCAAGCAGGCCGCCGACGCGCTGGCCGCCGACGGCATCGCCGCGACGCCGCTCCGGCTCGACGTGACGGACCCGGCTTCCGTGGCCGGGGCCGCCCGCGAGATCGAACGGCGGCACGGACGCCTGGACATCCTGGTGAACAACGCCGGCACCGCGGGCGGCTTCACCGGCACGCCCGGCGAGGCGACCGCCGCCGACCTGCGGGAGGTCTACGAGACCAACGTCTTCGGCACGGTCACCGTGACCCGCGCGATGCTGCCGCTGCTGCGCCGCTCCCCGGCCGGCCGCGTCGTCAACCTGTCCAGCCACGCCGGGTCGCTGACCCTGAACTCGGATCCGGGCTCCCCGCTGGCGGGCGTCAACATGATCGCCTACCAGTCCTCCAAGACCGCGCTGAACGCGGTCACGGTCGCGTACGCGAAAGAGCTGCGCGGGACCCCGGTCAAGGTCAACGCCGCCCTCCCCGGGGTGGTGGCCACGGACATCAACCACCACCGCGGGCACCGGACCCCCGCCGAAGGGGCCGCGATCGTGGTCCGGCTCGCCCTGCTGGACGAGTCCGGCCCGTCCGGCGCGTGCCTGGCGGACGAGGGCCCCGTCCCGTGGTAGCCGGAACGCCCCCACGGGGAGGAGGCCGCGCCGCGCGGCCGACCACGCGGCCGCTCGCGGCCGTCACATCCGATCGCACCTGCCGGCCGGGACCCCGGCCGGCAAGAGACATGGAGACAGACAGTGGCGCTTGAAGGAACGATCCTGGTGCTGGGCGGGACCGGCCGGCAGGGCGGGGCGGTGGCCCGCGAACTGCTGCGGCGCGGGCACACCGTGCACGCCCTGGTCCGCGACCCGGCCAAGGCCGAGGCGAGGGCGCTGAAGGAGGCGGGCGCGGTCCTCGTCCGCGGTGACATGGACGACGCGGCGTCGCTGGCGGCGGCGATGAAGGACGTGCACGGGGTGTTCAGCGTCCAGACCTTCCGCGGACCCGGCGGGGTCGAGGCCGAGGAGCGGCAGGGCAGGGCGGTGGCCGACGCCGCGGTCCGGGCCGGGGTGAGGCACTTCGTCTACAGCTCGGTCGGCGGCGCGGACCGGGACACCCGGGTCCCGCACTTCGAGAGCAAGCTCAGGATCGAGCGGTACCTGCGGACACTCGACCTGCCGACGACGGTGCTGCGGCCGGTCATGTTCCACGACATCCTCCTCGACATCGCCCCGCGCCCGGTGCAGGGCGAACTCGTCCTGGCCATGTGGCTGGACCCCAAGACCCCGGTGCAGCTCATCGCGACCAGCGACATCGGAGTGTTCTCCGCGGACGCCTTCGAGAACCCGGACGCCTGGCTCGGCCGGGTGGTCGAGATCGCCGGTGACGCGCTGACCGGACCGCAGATGGCCGCGGCGTTCGAGGCCGCCTCCGGCGTCCCGACCCGCTTCCGGCAGCTGCCCATCGAGCCGCTGCGCGCCGCCCGCCCCGACCTCGCCAACATGTTCGACTGGTTCGAACGAGACGGTTACCGCGCCGACCTGGCCGAACTCCGCCGCAACAGGCCGGGCCTGGTCACCCTGGAGGCCTGGCTGCGCGACAACTGGACCGCCCCCGTGGCCGGGTCGCCGCGCTGACCGCGGATCTCAGGTGAAGACCGGCCCCTGGACGCGGGTGCGCTTGAGCTCGAAGAACCCGTCGGTCCCCGCCACGGCGAGCACACCGTCCCAGAGCCTCGTCGCGGCCTCGCCGCGCGGGGCCGGGGTGACCACCGGGCCGAAGAACGCCACGTCCCCCACGGCGACGACAGGCGTTCCCACGTCGGTGCCGACGCGGCCGATGCCCTCGTGGTGCGAGGCGCGCACCGCGCCGTCGTACGCGTCGGACCCGGCAGCCTCGGCAAGGCGGGGATCGAGGCCCGCGGCGGCCAGGGCCGCCGCGTAGGTGGACCGCTCCTTGGGCGCCTTCTCGAGGTGGAACCGGGTACCGAGCTCCGTGTACAGCCGCCCCAGCACCTGCCGGCCGTACTCCCGCTCGGCGGCGGCGCAGACCCGCACCGGCTCCAGCCGCACCGCCAGGTCCCGGTGCCAGCGCTCGGGCAGGCCGGCGCGCCCCTCGTTGAGCACGGTCAGGCTCATCAGGTGCCAGCGCAGTTCGAGGGGCCGTTGCCGTGCGACCTCCAGGATCCAGCGGGAGGTCAGCCACGCCCAGGGGCAGGTCGGGTCGAACCAGAAATCCACCGGGGTCGGGGTACCGTGCCGCACCGGGGCCTCCTCGATGTGTCCGTGGGATCGCGATCAGCGCTGTCCGCCGGATCACCCCGGTATTTCGGGGTCCGGAGCCGGAACAATGTGACAAGGAGAGCCGGATTACCGGTGGAGCAGCGCTCGAATTGGCCTGTTCAACCGCTCAAATTCCCCGGTTGAACGTTCGGCGGGCAATTGCGTCAATACCTGGGTTGCGGGTTCGAGAAGCGCCTGCCTATCGTCTGCAATCCACGAAAAGAGGCACTCTGAAAGGAACGGCATGCCCGTGCTGCCCGAGGTTCGTGACCAGTCCGACTCGTACGCGCTGCTCCATCTCATTCAGGGTGCTGTGATCACCCAGGCGATTTCCGTCGCGGCCAGGCTCGGCATCGCGGACGTCCTCGCCGCCGGCCCGCTGCCCGTCGAGGACATCGCCAAGAGGGTCGGATCCGACCCCGGGGCGACCCACCGGCTCCTGCGCACGCTCTCCGGCCACGGGGTGTTCGAGGTCCGCCCGGACGGCCGGGTCGGGCACACGCCGCTGTCCGACAAGCTCCGTGAGGACGTACCGGACTCGATGCGCGGCTTCGCCCTGCTGATGAACCACCCCGTGCTGTGGGAGGAGTGGGGGCATCTGTTCAGCACCGTGGAGACCGGCGAGCCCAACCTGCCGAAGCTCCGCGGCATGGGCGCGCTGGACTTCTTCCACGCGAACCCCGGCTACGCGAGCGTGTTCTTCAGGGCGTTCGGCGAACTCTCGGCGTCGGAGACCGACCCGATCCTGGCCGCCTACGACTTCTCCCGCTTCGGCACGGTCGTGGACGTCATCGCCGGCCGCGGCAACCTCCTGGCCGGCATCCTCGAGCAGGCGCCCGCGGTCAAGGGCGTGCTGTACGACTCCGAGGTCGCGACCGTGGACTCGCCCGCGCTCTTCGAGGCGGCCGGAGTGGCGGACCGGCTCACGATCGAGCACGGCGGCTACCTCGACAAGCTGCCGGCGGGCGGGGACGCCTACCTGTTCAAGCACATCATCCACGACTTCTCCGAGGCCGACGCCGTCACGGCCCTGCGCAACGCGCGCGAGGCGATCGCCCCCGGCGGCAAGCTGCTCGTCATCGAGTACGTGATCCCGGAGAACAACGAGAAGCACCTCGGCCACACCATCGACCTCTGGCTGATGCTGATGCTCGGCGCCCGGGAGCGCACGCTCGCCGAGTACACCGAACTGTTCGCCAAGGCCGGCTTCGAGCTCACCAGGGCCGTCCCCACCAGCGCGCCGATCTCGGTCATCGAGGCGATCCCGGTCTGACACCCGGCGGGCGAAGCCGGCGCGGCGCCCCCGCCACAGGACGGCCCGCCGCCCGCCCGCGGCCGCGGTGGACCGCGCGAGTCCGCCACAGGCAATCGGCACAGCACATTCCCCCGGTGATTCACACACGCTCATCGCACAGGAGAAGACCCGATGATTCCACGGATGGACAACCCTTCCCTGGTCGTTCCCGGCGCCCTGCAGCCCCTGCTCGACCTGACCGAGGTCATCGGCAAGGTCGGCGTGCCGCAGACGACCCTCGACCTCGTCCGGCTGCGCGTCAGCGAGATCAACGGCCGTGCCTACACGTTCCCGGAGGAGACGGGGAAGGCGGACGAGCGCCTCCCGCTGGTGGCCGCCTGGCGGACCGAGTCCTGCTTCGACGGGGCCGAGCGCTCCGCGCTGGAGATGGCCGAGGCCATCACCTTGATGACCGACCCGCAGGACATGGCGCCGGACGAGATCTGGGAGAAGGCCGCCCAGTACTACAACGACGAGCAGCTCGGCGCCCTCGTCATGCACATCGGCCTGGTCAACTTCTGGAACCGGGTGAACGTCGCCACCCGCCAGGAACCCGCGGCCTGGCGCTGAGGAAGGGGACGGCACCGTGCTGAAACTCATCAACGCCGGCCTGGGCAGGACCGGCACGACATCCCTGAAGGTGGCCCTGGACCGGCTCGGTCTCGGCCCCTCCTTCCACATGTTCGACATCGTGGGCGACGCCAAGCGGCTCGAGCAGTGGGAGAAGATCGTCTGCGACGGACAGCGCCCCGACTGGGCGGCGGTGTTCGACGGTTACCGCTCCGCGGTGGACGGCCCCTGCGCCGTCCACTACCGGCGGATCAGCGAGGCGTTCCCCGAGGCCAGGGTGATCCTCACGGTCCGCGACGCCGAGAGCTGGTACCGGAGCACCCACGACACGCTGTACCAGTTCGCCCTCCGCAGCATGCAGAACCCGCCGGAGCCCGGATCCCCGCAGGCCCGGCTGTTCCGCATCACCAGCACCATGGTCTGGGACGGCCTGTTCGGCGGCCGGTTCTCCGACAAGGACCACGCCATCGAGGTCTACCACCGGCACAACGAGGAGGTCGTGCGCGCCATGGGCGCGGACAACGTCCTCGTCTACGACGTGGAGCAGGGATGGGAGCCGCTGTGCGCCTTCCTCGGCGCCGACGTCCCCCGGGAGGAGTTCCCGCACGCCAACGACAGCGCGTCCATGCGCCGGCGGATCGCCCGTGCGGCCGGAGCCGGGCCGGTCTCCACCGGCTGAGACAACGAGGAGCATTCGGTGCTGATCTCGGAAATGACGATCCCCGGCGCGTACCGCGTCGAACCCGAGCCCCTGAGCGACCGCCGGGGGTATTTCTTCGAATCGGTGAAGGCCAGCGCCCTGCTGGCCGACAGCGGCTGGGACTTCACGGTCCGCCAGGTCAACTTCTCGGTGTCCAGGCGGAACACCCTCCGGGGCATTCACGGCACCAAGGTGCCGCCCGGGCAGGCGAAGTTCGTCACGTGCGTGCGGGGCAGCGCGCTCGACGTCGCCGTCGACATCCGTGTGGGCTCGCCGACGTTCGGCCACTACGACGTCACCTACCAGAGCCCGGAGACGGGGACGGCCGTCTACCTGCCCGACGGGGTCGGCCATGCGTTCCTCGCCCTGACGGACGACACGTGCATGAGCTACCTCTGCTCCCAGGAGTACGTGCCGGGAACCATGATCGATGTCGACGCTCTCGACCCGGACCTCGCACTGCCGTGGGGGCTGGAGGAACCGCCGATCCGCTCGGACAAGGACGCCGCGGCCCCCACCCTGGCCGAGGCGGCGGCCGCCGGCCTCCTGCCCACCTACGGCCAGTGCCCGCCGCGCCGGCTCCCCGTGCTGCTGAACGGTCCGGCCGGGCGTCGCGGCGGATGACCGCGGCCCGGGTCCCGCCGGCGCGGGAACGGCGGCAGCCGGCGTCCCAGGACGCCGACCGCCGCCGTTCCCGCAGCGCCTCAGCCGCTCCCGCTCACCGCGTCCCCCCGCCCAGGGCGTGCGCGCGGATCCGGGCCATCAGCCCGGCCTGCCGCACCAGTTCGCGGTGGTGCGCCGCCCGCGCCGCCGGATCGCGCACGGCGTCGTGGAACGCGGTGAACACACCGAGGAACTGGTCCGACGCCGGGGCGAGGATCCGGGTCTCCCGGTCCTTCTGCTGCAGGCGCAGTACCGGACGGGCACTGCGCGAGGGCGTGAACGCCCATTCCAGGACCAGGCGCCCCTCGCTGCCCCAGAGGTCGTAGGTCGACCGGTAGCCGTGGGACAGGCCGAAGGAGCAGTTCGCGGTGACACCGTCGTCGTCGCACAGCAGCGCCACCCCGGAGACGTCCACACCCAGTTCCGGATCGGACTTCAGCCCGGCTCCCAGCACCCGCGGCGACGACGCGAGATACTCCTGGGCCGCGCGCACCGGATAGCAGCCGACCTCCCACAGCGCCCCGCCGCCGAGGTCCGCCTGGTACTTGATCCCGCGCGGGTCGGTCGGCGGAATCCCGAACACGCCGTTGTAGGAACGCAAGTGCCCGATCGCTCCGCCGGTCACGAGGGACCGCGCCAGGTCGTGCTGGGGGTGCCGGAGGAACGCGAAGTTCTCCATGACGAGCAGTCCGCGCTCCTCGGCGAGCGTGACGAGTGCCCGGGCGGTCTCCTCGCCGGGCACCGCGGGCTTCTCGATCAGGACGTGCTTTCCCGCCTCCAGCGCCCGGCGTGCCCACAGGGCGTGCTCACTGTTCGGCAGCGGGATGTAGACCGCGTCGATGCCGGGCAGCTCGAGGAGCCGCTCGTAACCCGCGACGGCCGCGCAGCCATGAGCGGCCGCGACGCCCTCGGCCTTCTCCCGGGAGCGGCTCGCGACCGCCATCAGCCGGAACGGCGACTCCCGGATCGCCGGGAGGGCCCGCCGTACGGCGATGTCGGCGCACCCGATGATGCCGATACCGGCCCTTCGCTCGGATTCGGGAACGGGCGTCAGATCTTCGATTCTCACAAGTCCACCTAAACGACGATGGGAATTCGTATGCCGAACCGGTGTGGCGTCAGCCTGGGTAAAGCGACCCCTGTTTGTCAACATTCACGCTATTCATTGGACAGTGGATTGGAGGAGGCTTTCGGCCGGGTGTTGCCCGGATATAAAGTGCGGGCATCACCCAATTGGCACGAAGCCACTGAGGAGGTGCCACGGTGAAGGGAATCATCCTGGCCGGCGGTAATGGCACGAGGCTCCATCCGATCACTCTCGGTGTCTCGAAGCAAATGCTGCCGGTCTACGACAAGCCGATGATTTACTACCCGCTGTCGGCCCTGATGCTGGCCGGGATCACCGAGATCGAGATCATCACCACCCCCGACGACAAGGAGATGTTCCGCCGGCTGCTGGGCGACGGCTCCTGGCTCGGCATCTCCCTGACCTACGCGGAGCAGGACAAGCCCCGGGGACTCGCCGACGCGTTCCTGGTCTCCGCGGACCACATCGGCGACGACTCCGTCGCCCTGGTGCTGGGTGACAACATCTTCCACGGATACGAGTTCGGGCCCCTGCTCCAGCGGGCCTCGCACGACATCGAGGGCTGCGTCCTGTTCGGCTACCCGGTGCGCGATCCGGAGCGCTACGGCGTCGGCACGGTCGACGAACAGGGCAGACTCATCGCCCTCGAGGAGAAGCCCGCGCGTCCGCAGAGCAACATGGCGATCACCGGGCTGTACCTCTACGACAACCAGGTCGTCGACATCGCCCGGCAGCTGCGGCCCTCGGAGCGCGGCGAGCTGGAGATCACCGACCTCAACCGCGTCTACATGGAGCGGGGCCGGGCCAGGCTGATCCCGCTCGGCCGCGGATTCGTCTGGCTGGACACCGGAACCCACGACGCGCTCATGGAGGCCGGGGACTACGTCCAGGTCCTGGAACACCGCCAGGGCGTGCGCATCGCCTGCCTCGAAGAGATCGCCTGGCGCATGGGATACATCGACCAGGCCTCCTGCTACCGGCTCGGAAGCCGCCTCGCCCACTCCTCCTACGGGCAGTACGTCATGGAAATGGCCCGGGCGGGCTGACGCCGGACGGGATACCGCAGCGCCGCATTCACCTCCTCACCGGAAGAAGTGCAATCGCCATGAAACTCTTGTTCACCGTCGGTGGCAGCCAGGCGGCTGTCTTCGGTGTCGCCCCCCTCGCCGCGGCCGCGCGCAACGCGGGCCACGAGATCCTGCTGGCCGCCGACGAACCGATGATGGCGTCCGCACAGTCCGTCGGGCTTCCCGCGGTGTGCGTCACCCCCGAGCGCATGCGCTACGGCCAGGACGCCATGACGGCCACCGTCCGGCTCGACGCCCTGCTGGAGCTGACGCGGCAGTGGACCCCCGACCTGGTCGTCGGCGGCCTGTCCCACGTCCCCCGGGTGCTCGCCGCCCGGCTCAAGGTCCCCTACGTCCGTCACATATGGCACATCGCCGCGATGGCGCGCCGGGACCGCACGGCCGTGGCGGAGCTCCAGCCGGAGATGGAGCGGCTCGGCGTCACCGAACTGCCGGCTCCCGACCTCTTCATCGACCTGTGCCCGCCGTCCCTGCGCCCGCCCGGCGCCCCCGCCGGACGGCCGATGCGCTGGGTCCCCCGGGTGCGCCAGAGCCGGATCGAGCCGTGGATGTACACCCGTCCCGGGGGACGCCGCCGGGTGCTGATCACCGCGGGAACCCGCAACCTCGTGCTCGACACCCCCGGCAGCTCGCTGCACCGGCTGGTGGACGAACTGACCGGGTCGGGAGCCGAGGTACTGATCGCCGCGCTCCCCGAGGCCGCCGAGCGGTTCGGCCCGGAACTGGGCGGCGTGCGCATCGGCTGGATCCCCCTGGACGTGGTCGCCCCCACCTGTGACCTGGCGGTCCACCACGGCGGCGCGTCCACCGCCATGACCTTGATCAACGCGGGCGTCCCCCAGCTGATCGTCCCCGACAACGGCTACGGCAAGGCCGTCGCGGAGGCCGTCAGCGGCTTCGGCGCCGCCGTGATGGTGGACGGTCACCGGCCGGAGGCGGGCCAGGACCCGGACGAGGTGACGGCCGCCCGCTGCCGGGAGGTCCTTTCGGACCCCCGGTACGCCGAGCGGGCACGGATCCTCGCCGCGGAGGCCGCCTCGCTGCCGACCCCCTCCGAGGTGCTGTGCGAGATGGAAGCCCTCGCCGCACGCTGACCGGCGCCGCACGTCGGCAGGCGCCGCACGCCGGCCGGCGGCCCGCCCGGCCGCGGACACGCGAACCGCCCTGAAACCGACGGAGGGAGCCTCCGCGGTCTCAGGGCGATCCGCGTTGCCGGGGCGATGCGCCTACCGGGACGCCAGCGCCTCCAGCCTGGGCACGATCTCGGCGGGCGTGGGGAGCGTCGAGATCTCCTTGGCGAGGAACTGCACCCGCTCGGTGTAGCCCGGGTTCTCCAGCAGCTCCCGGCAGGCCGCGGCGATCACTTCGCCCGGAGCCTTGTCGGGCTCCTGCGCCTGCGGCCACAGCGTCTTGCCGGCCCCGAAGCCGCTGACGGCGGCGGCGATGGCCTCCCGGTGGTAGTTCGGGGGGAACTCCGGCGGGTTCTCGGGGATGATCAGCTGCGGCACGCCGTTGGCCATGAGAGTCGTGGCGGTGGTCGCGCCGCCGTGGTGGACCGCCAGGTCACAGGTGGCGGCGGTGACGTCGATCGGGATCCAGCCGACGCGCGCGTCGCCCAGCTCCGAGCCGAACCGCTCGGCGGCACCGGGGGACGCCGCGATCAGCACCTCGGCCCCCAGCTTGCCCAGCTCGCTCACCAGCAGCGGCATGGACCAGCCCGGGTCGCGGAACATGAGGCTGCGGAAACCCGAGGTGATCAGCACGCGGCGGCGCCCCTCGGGGCGGGTGTACATCCAGCGCTCGAGCCGGCGCTGCGGGTTGCTGGGGATCCAGCGCAGCGGCTGCGCGGCCGGGTCGTGGGCCGGCCGCAGCGACGGCGGGGTCGAGTCCAGGAGCAGGTCGGGCTTGAGCAGCCCGTCCACTCCCAGCCGCTCCAGCTCCGGCCGGAGTTCCTCCTCGGCGCCCGGGTCGATACCGGTGAGGGGAATCCCCAGGTACTCGACCTGGCGCACGTACGGGACCTTCAGGTGGGCGGCGAGCAGCATCGCCGCGTAGCTCTGCGAGCTGCCGACGACCACGTCCGGGGTCCAGTCCTTCGCCAGCTCCAGGAGGGACTTCACCCCGGCCAGACCCATCTGCGCGAAGCCGCGGCCCTGGCCGAACATCTCCTCGTCCCCCAGCTCCCGGGGGAACCGCAGGCCCTTGCCCGGGTTGCTGATCCGCATGAAGTGCCGGATCGGGTCGACGGTGAAGCAGAAGGTGGGAAGGCCGATGGCCTCCGCGGTCTCCACCCACGGTTCGTGGGCGGCCAGCATGACTTGGTGGCCCGCGTTCCGCGCGGCCGTCGCCAGCGGAGCGGCGGCATAGTAGGTGGCCTGGCTGCCCGTGGTTATGAACAGGATTTTCATGGCACTCCGGATGCTTTTCGAGGGACGCGGCCTAAAGCATTTACGAACAGCACCGATGGTCCGCAACGCGGCCTTTTCCTGTCAAACAGCTTCAATTGACAAGCCTGTTCAATCGCGGATTTCCCGCAGTTGAACGAGGCGTACGCCGGACCTCATTGCGCAGCCCTTGGCGGCTGACCATCATGAGGTCGGTACGTGTGGCCAGGAAGCCTCAGGAAAACGGACATCGAAAGTCGGTGGCACGCATGAACAATCTGATCTACAACGCCCGAATGGCTCTCCGTGACGTCATGGAAGTGAACATCTTCACCCAGGGAAACGACAAGGTCTATCTGACTGTTTTCCCTGAGCTGGTCTGGGAGGGCTCGGAGAAGGCGCAGTCGGAAAAGGTCGTCCAGTCCGTCATCGACCGCCTCCACGACATGGACCTGGACGTCGCGGGCGGCGAGTCGGCCGTCCAGACCCTCCTGGACTCAGGATCCGTGGAGATCATCCGCAAGGCCGCCTGAACGAGTGCCCGCGCCGGCCCCCGCCGCGGGCACTCGCCGTTCTCGTCAGTGATGGCCGCCCGCGTGCAGATGGGCGGCCGGGCCGACCACGAGGGGACGCACCATGTGCTGCTCGTGCTCCAGCATGTGGCAGTGGTGGACGCCCCTGCCGACGACGGGGAAGCGGACGGCCACGGTGACCAGCTCGCCCGGGGTGCCGTTCGGACCGGGTCTGATCTGGCCGGCCGTCCCCACCCTGATGGTGTCCTTCTCCCCGAGCTCGTGCGGTTCGAGCTCCGCCACCGCCTGGAACGCGACCGGCCTGGCCGAGCCGCGGACGGCCTGGTCGAACCCGGTCACGTCGTAGTTCTCCCGGGAGAGGACCTGGAAGTGGGCCAGGTGGATGTGCATGGGGTGGGGGGAGGCGGCGAGGTTGAGGTACTTCCAGATCTCCACGCCGCCGTGCGCCGCGGTGAACGTGTTGCCGTCGTCGTAGCGCATGGCCGTCCTGCGCAGCGTGGTGACGGTGCCCCCGGCGTCCCGCACCTGGACGATCCCGGCGGCGGGAAACGTGATCCCCTCCGCGCCGGTCTCCTCCATCTCCCAGAGCTCGGGCACGCCGGCCGGGCCGGGACCGACCAGCACCACCCACCGGGGGGCCCGGTCGTGCGGCAGGTCGTCGTGGGCGGGCCGCTTGAAGGCGGGGGAGACGACCTCGGGCAGCGTGAAGCGGGTGGAGGGTCTGCGGTCGGCGACGCGGAACTGCATCACGTCGGGTTCCAGCAGGTCGTGGCGCTTGCTGGAGCCGCCGGGCGTGACGCCCTCCAGCGTGTTGACCAGTTTGAGCGACCGGCCGGGGAACGCGCCGAAGTCGACCAGCACGTCGGCGCGTTCGCCGGGGGAGAGGTTGAGCGCCCCGTCGACCGGCAGCGGCTTGCCGATCAGGCCCTGGTCGGTGCCGATCACCTGGAACGCCCCGGGGACGGGACGGCCGTCGGCCAGCAGCATCAGCCGGTAGATACGGGAGTTCGCCGTGTTGACGATCCGGAACCGGTACCAGCGCGGGCCGACCTCGAGATAGGGCCAGATCACGCCGTTGACCAGGGTGTAGGGGGCCGCGTGCGGACGCATGAGGCGCTTGGCGCCGACCATCTCCACCTTGTGCACCAGCCGGCCGGTGAGGGCGCCCGATGCGTCCAGCCCGAAGTTGCGGTCGCTGAGGACCAGCGGCACCTCGTGTCCGCCCCTGGGGAGGTCCAGCGCCCGCTCCTCCGCGTCGCGGGAGACGAACAGGCCCGCGAGACCGGCGTACACGCTGAAGCGGCTGACGTGGTGGGTGTGGTCGTGGTACCAGAGCGTCGTCGCGGCCTGGTCGTTCGGGTACGCCGACAGCTGTACGTCGCCGGGCGCGAGAAGGTTCTCCATCCAGCCGTCGTTGCCGCCGCCGGTCAGCATGCCGTGCAGGTGCACCGCGGCCCACGGATCGAGGCCCGCCACACCGGGGACCTCCTGACAGCCCTGCGTGCCGGGGTAGTTGGAGAGCGGATCGGGGGAGGGGCCCCCGGGCAGGCCGAAGTCGACGGCGGTGACCGGGATGTTCCCCGTCAGCCGGTTCTCCCAGGCGACCCGGAGCCGGCGGCCGCGGACCGTCTCGATCGTCGGACCCGGGTAGACACCCTCGTACGTCCACATCGGAACCGGCGGGAGCTCGGAGTGCAAGGTGACGTCGGCGGTGCGCATGCGCACGGTCAGCTCGTCGTGGCCGCCGTGGCCGCGGGGGCGGAGCACCGGCGGCTCTCGCAGCGGGTCCTTGAACTTGGTCAGCCTCAGTCCGTCCGCCGACGGCTCGGGCCCGCCGGGGGCCGCGTCCCTGGGCACGGCGAAGGCGGGGACCGAGGACATGAGTGCGCCCAGGCCGGCGACGGCGCCACCCCGCAGCAGCGCACGACGGTTGACTCCGGACGGGTCCGGTATTTCGGCAGATGCAGTCTCCACTCGCCGGATGTTAGGGAGTGACCCCTCCAGAAAGGCTTGAAGTCCACTTCACCACACAGCAGTTGGTTCCTGGCGCCGCGCCCTCGGCGGCCGGGACCTGCACGTTCTGCGCCCGCGGGCCGCGCCCTACACGACCGCCGCCTCGGTGTCCCGGTGGACGAGCGTGGCGTAGCGGCCGCCGAGGCCGAGCAGCTCGTCGTGGGTGCCGCGCTCGACGATCCTTCCCCGTTCCAGCACGATGATCTCGTCGGCGTTGCGGACGGTCGACAGCCGGTGGGCGACCGTGATGGTGGTGCGGCCCGCGCTCGCCGCGTCGACGGCCTTCTGCACGGCCTGCTCGGTGCGGGTGTCCAGGGCGCTGGTGGCCTCGTCGAGCACCAGGACGGGCGGGTCGCGCAGGATGGCACGGGCGATGGCCAGCCGCTGCTTCTCCCCTCCCGAGAACCGGTAACCGCGCTCACCGACCACCGTGTCGTAGCCGTCGGGCAAGGACATCAGGTAGTCGTGGATGTGCGCGACCCGCGCCGCCGCGACCAGTTCCTCGTCGGTCGCGTCGGGCTTGGCGAACCGGAGGTTGTCGGCGACCGACGCGTGGAACAGGCAGGTCTCCTGGGAGACGACGCCGACCGCGGCGGCGAGCGTGTCGAACGACAGGTCGCGCACGTCGACACCGTCGATCGTGACGACGCCGCACGTCGCGTCGTACAGGCGCGGGATGAGGTAGCTCAGCGTGGTCTTGCCCGAGCCGGTCTCCCCGACGACGGCGAGGCTGCGCCCGGCGGGGACGGTCACGTCGACGCCGTCCAGCGTCGGCCGCTCCGCGCCCGCGTAGGAGAAGCCGACCCCCTGCAGGCGCACCTCGCCCCGCAGGCGCGCCGGCGTGACGGGCCGCTCCGGCTCGGCGACGTCGACGGGCATGTCGAGGTACTCGAAGACGCGCCCGAACAGTTCGAGTGAGCTCTGGATGTCCAGGCCGATGGTCAGGAGCCGCTGCGCCGGCCGGTACAGGATCTGCTGGAGGGTGGCGAAGGCGACCAGGGCGCCGATGGAGATGGACATGCGGCCGCCGCTCGCGGTCAGCCCCGCCACCCAGTAGATCACCGCGGGCATGGCGGCCATGACGATCCAGATCGTGGACTGGTACCACAGGCCCGTCGTGCTCGCGCGCACCTCGATGTCGGTGAGCCTGCGGGACTGCTCGGCGAACGCGTCGCTCAGCGAGCGCGAACGGCCCATGGTGTGGCCGAGCATGATGCCGCTGACCGACAGGGACTCCTGCACGTTCGACGACAGGTCGGCGAACTGGCGTTGCCGGGCACGGGTGACGACGCGGAGTTCGTCTCCGACGTGGCGGCTCACCCAGACGAAGCCCGGGAGCACGATCAGCGACGCCAGCGTGAGCCGCCAGTCGAGCAGGAGCATGGCGGTGACCGTGGTGATGACGGTCGTCACGTCCGACACCAGCGCCGTGGCGGTGGTCGTCACGGTCACCTGCATCCCGCCGATGTCGTTGGCGATGCGCGACTGGACCTCACCGGTGCGGGTCCGGGTGAAGAAGGCCAGGGACATGCGCTGGAGGTGGGAGTACACGGCGGTGCGCAGATCGTGCATGACGAGCTGGCCGACCCTGGCGGAGAGATAGGTCTGCCACACGTTGAACGAGCTGGTGGCGACCGAGACGACGATCATTCCCAGGGCGAGCAGCGACAGCAGCCCGGTCCTGCCCTGAGGCAGCGCCACATCGATGATCTCGCGGATCAGGAAGGGATTGACGAGGGAGACCAGGGACGAGCCCGCGACCAGGAACGCGACGCACAGCAGGTTCTTGCGGTAGGGGCGGAACAGCCTGAGGATGCGCCGCTTGTGCACGGGAAAATGAGCAGTGGCCGACCCGGTGGTGGTCACCCTGGTCTCCTTCTCTTCGGTCGTGTCCGGTCGATGGCGCCGCAGGACGGGCACAGGGCCGGACCCGCCGTCGCCGCGCGCCGGTCCGGTCGCGCTCCGGGGCGCCGGCGGGGCCGCGGTGCGAGCCCCCCCGGGGGGCCGTGCCTGTCACAGGTACCTGACCAGCGCCGTCCACCGGGCGAGCTCGTCCTCCGGCAGGTACGGCGGCAGGCAGGGCAGTTCGGCGGGTGGGATCGCGTCGTCCGTCCACGCGTGGGGCGGACACACACCGGTCCACGCGAATCCCATCCACAGCAAGCTCTCGCCGAGGCGCTTGCCCATGGCTGTCACGGCGGACCTGCGCCTCGACCGCATGTCAGTCTCCATTCCGCCGGTGGACCGTCCCTCGCCACCTTGCGTGACGCACCTCAAGGGGCAACGGGTAAGCCGTCGAATATCGCTGGAGGGGACAGCGGGCCGCGCCCGTGCCCGGTCCGCGCGACGGGACCGGCCGCGGGGGCCGCGTTCCTCCTCCTCACCGGGACGGCAGGGCCTCCTCATCGCCCGGCACGGCGCCGACCACCTCCGCGGCGCCGATCCGCAGCCGGCCCGAGGCCCGCAACTCGCCGACCGCGGCGGCCAGCGCGGGCGCGATGCGGTGGCGGTGCACCTCCCAGGCGCGCAGGTCCTCCCGGAGGAAGCGGGCCCGGTCGGCCGCGGACAGCTGCTGCCACAGCGCCGCCGTGATGCGGGCGCGCGGAGGAAGTCCCGCCCGTGATCTCACTCCTTGATTCATTCGGCCTCGGCCCGATGCGCGCCGCCCGGAAACAGCGAGGGAGCGCAACGCCTCGCTGGGCATCAGGCCCATTCGTCCTCGTCGGCGGCGTCGTTGGTGCGGACGACCGCGAAGGCCTCGCCCGCCATGCCGGCGGTGAGGGTCATGCCGTCGGCCGGGTCGATCAGCAGGAACGAGCCCGTCCGGCGATTGGCGGCGTAGCTGTCGAGGGCCAGCGGTTCGGCGGTGCGCAGCACCACGCGGCCGATGTCGTTCACCCGCAACGTCTCGGCGCCGGGGCGCTGTTGGAGCGTGTTGACGTCGACCCGGTACGAGATGTCCTTGACCAGCGCGCGCACGGTCCGGGTGGTGTGCTTGAGCAGCACCCTGGCGCCGACGCGCAGCGGACGCTCGTGGAGGTGGCAGACGTGGGCCTCGACGTCCCGGGTGACCGGCGGGGCCGAGGCGGCCGGCGCGATCAGGTCGCCGCGGGAGACATCGATATCGTCGGCGAGCCGCACGGTGACCGACTGGGGCGCCCAGGCGACGTCCCTCTGCTCGCCGAGCACGTCGATGGCCGCGACCGTGGTGGTGTGCCCGGAGGGCAGGACGGTGACGGGGTCCCCGACCAGCAGCACGCCGGAGGCCAGCCGGCCCGCGTAGCCGCGGTAGTCGCGGTGCTCCGCGCCGGGCGGGCGGATCACGTACTGGACCGGGAAACGCGCGGGATCCCCGCCCGGGTCGCCGCCGACGGGGACGGTCTCCAGGTGCTCCAGCAGGGTCGGCCCGCCGTACCAGTCCATGTGGGCGGACGGCTCGACCACGTTGTCACCGGCCAGCGCGGAGACCGGGACGACCACGACGTCCGCGCACCCCAGGGAGGCCGCGTAGGCGGTGAAATCCTCGGCGATCGCGGCGAAGACGGGCTCCTCGTAGCCGACCAGGTCCATCTTGTTGACGGCGAGGACGACGTGGGGGACGCGCAGCAGGGCGGCGACGGCGGCGTGGCGGCGGGTCTGTTCGACGACGCCGTTGCGGGCGTCGACGAGGATGACGGTGAGGTCGGCGGTGGAGGCGCCGGTGACCATGTTGCGGGTGTACTGCACGTGGCCGGGGGTGTCGGCGAGGATGAATCGGCGCCGCGCGGTGGCGAAGTAGCGGTAGGCGACGTCGATGGTGATGCCCTGTTCCCGCTCGGCGCGCAGGCCGTCGGTCAGCAGCGCCAGGTCCGGGCCCTCGGCGCCGCGGCTGAGGGAGGCGGCCTCGACGGCTTCGAGCTGGTCGGCCAGTACGGACTTGGAGTCGTGCAGCAGCCGCCCGACCAGGGTGGACTTGCCGTCGTCGACCGAGCCGGCGGTGGCGAGGCGCAGCTGCGAGGCGGGGGCGGATTCCCGGGTGACGGTCATGGCTAGAAGTACCCCTCGCGCTTGCGGTCCTCCATGGCGGCCTCGGAGAGCCTGTCGTCGGCCCGGGTGGCGCCGCGCTCGGTGAGGCGGGACACGGCGATCTCGGCGACGATGTCCGCGTTGGTGGCGGCGTCGGAGTCGACGGCACCGGTGCAGGACATGTCGCCGACGGTGCGGTAGCGGACCAGCCGCCGCTGCGGCGTCTCGTGCTCCTTGGGTCCGCCCCACGCGCCGGCGGTCAGCCACATGCCGTTGCGGCTGAACACCTCGCGCTTGTGGGCGTAGTAGATCGCCGGGAGCTCGACGTCCTCCCGCTCGATGTACTGCCACACGTCCAGCTCGGTCCAGTTGGACAGCGGGAAGACGCGCACGTGCTCGCCGGGCGCGTGGCGGCCGTTGTAGAGCGACCACAGCTCGGGGCGCTGGCGTCGCGGGTCCCAGGCGCCGAACTCGTCGCGCAGCGAGAAGATGCGCTCCTTGGCCCGGGCCTTCTCCTCGTCGCGGCGGCCGCCGCCGAAGACCGCGTCGAAGCGGTGGGACTCGATCGCGTCCAGCAGCGGCACGGTCTGCAGCGGGTTGCGGGTGCCGTCCGGGCGTTCGCGCAGCCGGCCGTCGTCGATGAAGTCCTGGACGCGGGCGACGTGCAGGCGCAGGCCGTGCCGCGCCACCACACGGTCGCGGTGCCCGATGACCTCGGGGAAGTTGTGCCCGGTGTCGACGTGCAGCAGACAGAAGGAGACCGGCGCCGGGTGGAACGCCTTGAGCGCCAGGTGCAGCATGACCAGGGAGTCCTTGCCGCCGGAGAACAGGATCACGGGCCGCTCGAACTCACCGGCCACCTCGCGGAAGACGTGCACGGACTCCGCCTCGAGGGCGTCCAGGTGCGACAGCGCGAAGGGGGTCTGCGGCACCTCGGCCAGGATCCGGTCCGCGGGCGTCATGCCAGGCCCCTCTCGGTGAGGAAGGCGTGCAGTTCGGCGGAGGAGTCGGCCACCGACCGGCTCTGCGTCCGGATGCGCAGCTCCGGGATCCGCGGGGCCTCGTACGGGTCGTCCACGCCGGTGAGGCCGGAGATCTCACCGGCGGCCTGCCGGGCGTACAGGCCCTTCACGTCGCGCTCGGAGCAGAGCTCGACGGGCGTGTCCACGTGGATCTCCAGGAATTCCGTGCCGCCGGCGGCGTGCCGCTCGCGGACGGCGGCGCGGGAGGCGGCGTACGGGGCGATGACCGGGGCCAGCACCATGACGCCGTTGGCGGCCAGCTTCTGCGCCACGAATCCGACCCGGGTCACGTGGGTGTGCCGGTCCTCCCGGGTGAACCCCAGCCCCTTGGACAGGAACTCACGGATCTCGTCGCCGTCGAGCACCTCGACCTTGCGGCCCTCGGCGCGCAGGCGCTTCGCCAGTGCGCGGGCGAGGGTGGTCTTGCCCGCGCTGGGCAGCCCGGTCAGCCACACGGTGGCGCCGCGCTCGCAGGCGGCGGCTGCGGGGGCTGCCTCCGCGGTGGCCCCGGCGGCCGGGGTGTGAGCTGTGGTCACGGTGATGCTCTCCCGATCGTGAGGTGACGTTGAGGTGACGGACTGTCAGAGACCAGGGTGTGTGCCGGACCCCTCCCCGGCCCGGACACCGGCCCGTCCGCGTACGCGTCCACGTCCCGCCGGGTCCGGCGCCCGGCCGGCGCGGGGCCCGGACCGGAGGCCCGACGGTCCACGGCCTCCCCGGGCAGCAGGCCGTGGACCGCGCGGCCCGCGCCCCGCCCCGCTCTCCCGGGCGGCGGCGGCCCCGGTCGTCCACGGCCGCCCGGAGCGCGCGACGGGAGCGGGACCCGGGTCGCCGTCCCGCAGGACGACGCCGGGCGCGGCGGGAGACACACGGGCCGCGGGACCGCCGGGGACACGGGTGGCGGGACCTTCTCAGGCGGTGGCGAACTCGGCCAGGGTCCGGCCGAGCACGTCCATGGAGATCCGGTGCCAGGAACCGGGCAGTTCCAGTGACCGGGCGTTGGGCAGGGCCGCCGCGGTCGCCTGCGCCGCCGCACGCAGCCAGGCGCTGGTGTTGTCGCTGTTGAGGACCAGGGTCTGCGTCGTGCAGCCGGCGAGCCGGCCGGCCGGGACGCTGCAGTCGCCGCAGATCGCCAGGTCGTAGGCGAGCGTGTGGGCGTTCGCCTCGCTCACCGCCCAGATCGGGCCCTTGCGCCACTCCGCGACCGTGTCCGGGGTCAGACCCAGGAAGCTGCCGAGGAAATACTCGACCGCCTCCGTGCGCCGGTCCTCCTCCATGAGGACACGGAGCGTCTTGGCGACATTCCACGGGGGCTTCGGGTATCCGTCGACCCGGTAGCACGGCTCGTGCAGCGCCAGCCTGGTGATCGGGACACCGGCGAGCGCCGCCTCGACCGCCAGGTTCGCGCCCGAGGACCCGGCGAACACCACCGCCGAGCCACCGGCCTCCTGGATCACCGCCTCCAGATCCTCGATCTCTCGCGCGACGGCGTACTCGGGGCAGTCGCCGCTCTCGCCGCGCCCCCGGCGGTCGTAGACATAGGTGGTGCAGTGCGGTGTCAGCTCGGGGACGAGCGCGTCGAAGATGGTGTGATCGCGGAACGAACCGTTGAGGAGCACGATCGGCGGGCCCTCGCCCGCCTTCTCGTAGGCGATCGTCGTGCCGTCCCGGGAAACGACCTTGCGCATCACGCACTCCTCACGCCGAACGGAGGTGCTCTCACCTCCCCGCATGTCGGCATCCTCGGGCGTCTCGCTGGACCACCGGTCGAGGACCGGTCGCGGGGCCCCGGCCCTCCGCGCCCCGGCCCGGCCGCGCGGGCACCGCTCGCGTCGACGGTGCCTCCCGCGCCGGGCGCGGCACACACCGGGCACCCCGGCGCCGTCGCAGAGCCGTGCGCGGGCCCGGGGAGGACAGCGGCGCTTGCGAGGCCGAACGGGCCCGCCCCGCGCCCCTGTCCGCGAAGTCCCAGGGCAGCGGCCGCACCCGGGAGCCGCCGGGCCCTCTTCGCCGTCCGGCCGCGCACGACCTGCCGGTGCCGACGCCGGTCACCCGCACCGTTCCTGAAGACCGAGCGGGAACGAGCCGGTTCGGCCGCACGCCCCGAACGGTCCTGGGCGCACTGGTCCCCGGCGTACTCGGCCCCGGGGCAGCGGCACGGATCCTGTCCGTGGTCCGAATCCCGGGGAGGCCGGTTCCCTCACGATCCGGCCGGACGGATACGGCCAGTGGCGACGCGGAGGCCCGGACCCATCACTCCGTGGAGCGGGGCCCCGCACCCCCCGGCTACCGCTGGGGGTGCCCCCACGCGCCGTACCCGGCGAAAGGGGTTGACGGCTGCTCGCCGGGGAGTGTGCACGAGGCCGAGTCGGCCCGGTCGTGCGACGGCCCGCTTGCGTGGCGGGCAGTGCGGGCTACGGCGATCAGACGACCTGGGGGACGGCCACCCGGTGCCGGCTTCCGGGGCCCGGGGGAGTCGGCGGGCCCGACGGCGCCGTACGGGAAGTCCGCGGCTCCCCGGGCGTCCTGCGCGGCGGGCCCCAACGGCCCGGTGGCCGTGCATTTCGGTTCGCGTTTCCGGTGGCTCGTGACAGGCGGTGGGCCGGTGCCGCGGACCCGGTGCCGTCAGCGGCGCGTCAGTCTTCTGGCAGCACCCGGGGCGACAGTGGATCGGGACCGTCCCGTCCCGCCGCCGAACACCGGGAGACCGACTTGGCTTCCTCCCCCGTCCGAAGGCGGGGGATTCCAGCGGTCGCCCGCTGGGGTTCCTGCGCCACCGACGACCGCCCCGTCCGGGAGGACTCCCGTTGAGGTCCTACACCGTCTCCACAGGCCGATGCCGCCGGCCCGGCGGCAAGAATGTTGCGCGCCGCGTTCACGTCGCGGTCGTGCACGGCGCCGCAGTCGCACGTCCACTCGCGGACGTTGAGCGGCAGCCTCTCGCGGACCGTGCCGCGGCGGACGCAGCCGAACGTGCGGGACAGAAGCGGTACTTGAAAGCCCGCTCACCCTGCCGCGCACACCTCACCCTCTGTCAGCTTGCGTGTCGGCAGGGCGCGTTGGGTGGCCTGCGGCGGACGGCGATCCGTCTTGCCCTGCCCTGCTCCGCCGGAGCCCGATTCTCCCCCCGCAGGCGGGAGGTACCCCCCACCCCCGACCAAAGGCGGGGGTTTCTCGATGAGCAGCCCCTTTCCAGGACCCCGAGGGCACGCATCCCGTCCCGGTCGACGACGAGGGCCGGCACCTGCCCCGGCCGTCCTTCACCGGGGCGCCGGCCGGGAGGAGCGCCGCGCTGCCGACCACCGACCGGGACACAGCGCGCTCACCCGCCTCACGGGCACCGGGCGGGCACGTGGCCCAAGAGCCCGATCGGCGCCGTGAAGGACACAGCGGCCCGCACCGGCTCCGCCTGTCCTGCGGCGTCCTGACGGAAGCCCGCGCGGCCAGGGAGCGGTCGGCACGGCCACGGCCACCCGCCCCGCCC
>NZ_JAAAXQ010000600.1 GCF_009916105.1 Streptomyces sp. GC420
GGGAGGGCCTTGGGGAGGGCCTCGTCCCGCTCCGGGACGGGCGCGAGCATGGGCGCCGCGGGGCCCACTGCGCCCACAGAGCCCTTCGGCGTACCCGGAGCGCCGGAACGCCTCGTCCGGGACTCCTTGGGGTCTTTGGCGGCCTTGGCGGCCTTGGCGGGCCGGGGACGCCTCGCGCGGGGTTCGTCACCGAACGGAATGACCTTGGCGTCGGCCATGTCAGGTGCGCTCCTTGCTGACGACGTGTGCGAGCCGGTCCACGGCACGGGCCACCTTCTGCGGCGGCAGCAGACCCGGCCCCTTGCTCCGTGCGAAGTCCGCGAAGGTCTCCGCGGTGGTGTACTTCGGGTGGAATCCCAGTGTCTCGCGCATCTGCGCCGTACTGACCACCCGGCCGTGGGTGAGGAGCCGGATCTGCTCCGGGGAGAAGTCGGTGACACCGACCGTGCGCAGGGCGGAACCGAACCAGGTGACCGCCGGAAGCAGCACCGGCACGGTGGGCCTGCCCAGCCGCCGCGAGCACTGCGAGAGCAGCAGCACGCCGTCGCCCGCGATGTTGAACGTGCCGCTGTTGAGGGTGCCGCGGCGGGGCTCGTGCGAGGCGATGCGCAGGACGTCGATGACGTCGTCCTCGTGGACGAACTGCAGGCGCGGGTCGTAGCCGAACACCGTCGGCAGGACGGGCAGCGAGAAGTAGTCGGCCAGTGGCGAGTCGGCGCAGGGACCGAGGATGTTGGCGAAGCGCAGCACGCACACGGCCACGTCGGGGCGTCGCCGCGCGAAGCCCCGCACGTACCCCTCAACCTCGACGGCGTCCTTCGCGAAGCCGCCGCTGGGCAGCGACTTGGGCGGGGTGGTCTCGGTGAACACGGCGGGGTCGCGGGGCGCGGAGCCGTACACGCTCGTGCTGGACTTCACGACGAGACGCTTGACGCTGGGCGACTTCTGGCAGGCCCCGAGGAGCTGCATGGTGCCGATGACGTTGGTCTCCTTGACCGCCGACCGGCCTCCGGCGCTCAGCGGCGTACCGGTGACGTCCATGTGGACGACGGTGTCGACGGCGTGCTCGGCGAGTACCCGCGCTATGGCGGGCCTGCGGATGTCCGCCCGCACGAAATCGGCCCCACCGAGGTGGTGCTCGGGCGGGACCGCGTCCACCCCGATCACCCGGTCGACCTCCGGATCCCGTTGAATGCGCCGTACGAAGCGGCCGCCGAGCCGGCGTGCCACTCCGGTGACGAGCACGACCTTGCCCAAGATCAGCGCCTTCCTTCCAGCCTGCCCCGCCTGCTGCGCGCTCCCGTATTCGCCACCGTAGCGGTTCGGTGTTGCGCTGTGATGACCTCACGGCCCCCAGGACGACACCGGCCACGGAAGGGCCGGAAGTCCGCCCATGTGGCCTCTCGAATCACGATGTGAAGCCAAACCGACCATGTGCCCGGGAGGGGAATTCTTCCGGGTCTCGCGCCGGGTGGAAACCGCACGGGAATTGCCGGGTGCGGCAGGACGGAGAACGGCGAACGGGTCCGGACACAGCAGGGCCCTCCCACCGGGTCCGGTGGGAGGGCCCTGCCGCACGTTCAGCCGTCGCTTCGGTGCCTACTTCTTGTTGCGACGCTGGACACGCGTGCGCTTGAGCAGCTTGCGGTGCTTCTTCTTGGCCATCCGCTTACGCCGCTTCTTGATAACAGAGCCCACGACTACCCTCGCTCACTTCTCATCACTCGGTGCGGGGCAGCATGGGCCCACACGACCTACGTCGGGTCAGACTACCCGCCACCGCGTGAGGGACGTAATCCGAGGGACGTCTTCAGGCTGTCTCGACCCCCACATACGACTCGCGGAGGTACTCGTGAACCGCGTTCTCGGGGACCCGGAAGGACCTCCCTACCCTGATCGCGGGCAGATGACCGCTGTGCACCAACCGGTACACGGTCATCTTCGACACTCGCATCACCGAGGCGACTTCCGCCACGGTCAGGAACTTGACCTCGCTCAGAGGCCTCTCGCCAGCAGCAGCCATGACACACCTGAACCTTCCGCACACCTGACGGGCACCGGCTTCCCCTCCGGTGACTCCTCGTCGCTGTGCGCTCACTCCCCAGACTAGGGGCGGGTGATGCGAGTGGGGAAGAGGAGCAGCCATCAGCCGCCTACTGTGACAGACACGCCCGATTGAGTACATAGCGAGTAAGCGGTAGGTAGTAATCGGACCGCACAGCGTCATCGAGCGGAACGGCCACGGACACCAGCCCCTCAGCCTCTCCCACGAACAGCGCCGGATCGTCCGTATCCGCCGGCCCGATCGCCTCGAACCCCAGCTGACCTGCGCCGCAGACCCATCCATGGTCCCCGACCACCAGTCCCGGGAGCGGCCCGCCGGCGTCTGCGGCGGCCATCAGCGCGGTGCGAACCGGCAGCGGTGAATGGGCGTGTGCGCCGGTCTCACAACCGGGGCGACGGGCCTCCGCCTCGCGGACGAACGCGACTCCCCGTACGTAGCCCAGCGTGTGCGTGCGTACGCCGAACCGGGTCGTTATGTCGATACGTCTACCCTCCGCCGGGGTGAGGACAGCACATCCCGCCGCCGACAGTGCGTCCGCGAGAGCGGCGTAGAACCCGAGCAGTCGATGCGGATGCCCGGTCCCGAGAAGCACGGGGGAGCGCCGCGCGGCGGCCTCCCCGACCCGGTCGGCGAATGCCCGCAGGGCCCTCAGCGTCAGCTCCGGATCGATCACGTCGGGACCGGCCACGTACTCCGGGTCGTCGGAGACCCCGCACCTGTCGGCCATCAGCCGCAGCAGCTCCCCGAGGCCCCAGGGCCGCTCCGGGTCCAGCCCCAGCAGCACCCGCGGGTCCCGGGCCGCGAACAGCCGGTAGCTCCGCAGCGACCTCTCCCGGGAGGTCGCCACCACCCCGGCCAGCCGCGCCGCCACCAGATGCGCCCGCAGCGCCCCCTCGCTCACCACCACGGGATCGATGCTGCCGGTGGGCGTGCCCGACCGGACGCGGAACGGCCGGGGACCCCACGGTTGGCCCAACGGCGCCCCGCCGCGGACGGTGGGTGGGGGCGGTGCGGGGGCAG
>NZ_JAAAXQ010000601.1 GCF_009916105.1 Streptomyces sp. GC420
GTTCGAGAGATCGGCGCCCGGGAGCTCGAGCCCTTCGGCCGCCTCGAACTCGTCCACGTCGACGGTCGAGGTCGTCTTGTCGTTGCGCCGGGCCTTCAGCTCTTCGATGCTGTCCTCGTTGAGGTCGCGGCCCTCGCCGTGATAGGCACCGGCGTGTACTTCCTCACCTCGGGCAGCGGCAGCGGCTCGGTCGCGGACGACGGACCGCACAAGCTCATCACCCCGGACACCGTCCTCTCCGAATACAAGAAGGGCGACGCCAGTGCCGACGGACTGAGCTCGGACGACATCAAGGAGGCCGAGAAGTGGGGCGTGAAGAACCCCAAGGACGTGGACGCCCAGTACACCGCGGGTGACGAGAACAACCCCCTCGCCCAGAAGTACCTCCAGTTCTCCGGTGTCTACGGGGAGATCGCGGACCCTGAGAAGGTCGTCGACGCGATGTTCGCGGAGATGAAGAAGAGCTCCAAGGAGGACGAGGACGCCGAACTCATCGGGGAGCCCAGGGCCTACGAGCCCGACGGCCTCGACGGCGCGGTCCTGAAGTGCCAGGAAGCCAAGGTCAAGGACACCGAGGGATCCTCCTCGGGCGGGCCGTCCGAGATACCGATGTCGTACTGCGTCTGGGGCGACCACAGCACCCTCGCCCTCGTACTGCCCATGGACATCGCGGGAGCCCTGACGGGCAAGGGCACCACTCCGGAACAGGCCGCCGAGATGGCCGCGAAGCTGCGTAAAGAGGTGCGCGTCAAGCTCTGAGGGTGACCGTGACGGCGGATGCGACAGCCGAGGGGGCCCCGGTCGGGATGACCGGGGCCCCCTCGGCTGTCGGGACGGGGTGGTGCTACGCGCTCTTCTCGTGGCGGCCGTCGTTCTTGCCGACGATCCGCGGCACCAGGGTCGGGTTCACGTTCGAGTGGACGACGTCGGCGGTGATGACGACGCGGGCGACGTCCTTGCGGGACGGGACCTCGTACATCACGGACATCAGGACTTCTTCCATGATGGCGCGCAGGCCGCGCGCGCCGGTCTGGCGCAGGATCGCCTGGTCGGCGATGGCCTCCAGCGCGCCGCGCTCGAAGTCCAGTTCCACGCCGTCGAGTTCGAACAGGCGCTGGTACTGCTTGACGAGCGCGTTGCGGGGCTCGACGAGGATCTGGAGCAGCGCCTCGCGGTCGAGGTTGTGGACCGCCGTGATGACGGGGAGCCGGCCGATGAACTCCGGGATCATGCCGAACTTGACCAGGTCCTCGGGCATGACCTCCTGGAAGTGGTCCTTGTCCTGGAGTTCGCGCTTGGAGCGGATCGTCGCGCCGAAGCCGATGCCCTTCGCGCCGGCCCGCGCCTCGATGATCTTCTCCAGGCCGGCGAAGGCACCGCCCACGATGAACAGGACGTTCGTCGTGTCGATCTGGATGAACTCCTGGTGGGGGTGCTTGCGGCCGCCCTGCGGGGGCACCGAGGCCGTGGTGCCCTCCAGAATCTTCAGCAGGGCCTGCTGGACACCCTCGCCCGAGACGTCGCGCGTGATCGACGGGTTCTCGCTCTTGCGGGCGACCTTGTCGATCTCGTCGATGTAGATGATGCCGGTCTCGGCCTTCTTGACGTCGTAGTCCGCCGCCTGGATCAGCTTCAGCAGGATGTTCTCGACGTCCTCGCCGACGTACCCGGCCTCGGTGAGCGCCGTGGCGTCGGCGATGGCGAAGGGGACGTTGAGCATCCGGGCCAGCGTCTGGGCCAGCAGCGTCTTGCCGGAGCCCGTGGGGCCGAGCAGGAGGATGTTGGACTTGGCGAGCTCGATGGCGTCCTCACGGCTGCCCGCGCCGCTGTTCTCGCCCGCCTGAACGCGCTTGTAGTGGTTGTACACGGCGACGGACAGGGCCTTCTTCGCGGCCTCCTGCCCGACGACGTATCCCTCGAGGAACTCGTAGATCTCGCGGGGCTTGGGAAGCTCCTCCCAGCGCACCTCGGACGTCTCGGCGAGCTCCTCCTCGATGATCTCGTTGCAGAGGTCGATGCACTCGTCGCAGATGTACACACCTGGGCCTGCGATGAGCTTCTTCACCTGCTTCTGGCTCTTTCCGCAGAACGAGCACTTCAGCAGGTCGCCGCCGTCACCGATCCGTGCCACGAGGTGCTTCCCCTTCGCCTGGGTCCGCCGTTGGGCCGACGAGACCTGGTGCCTGCTAGTGCTTTCCCGCGGGGACGCCCCCGCGGATCCCCCTGCTCCCGACGGTACCTTGCCGGGACCCCCGTTCGGCCCCCCTTGACGCGGTTCGGTCATTTCCGAACAACGCCGAGGGGGCACCGGTACCCGCTCGGGACGATCGCCTGAGGTCAGACGACCGCGGTGTTGTTCATCTTGCGGGTCGAGACGATCTGGTCGACCAGACCGTAGGCGAGCGCGTCCTCGGCCGTGAGGATCTTGTCGCGCTCGATGTCGTCGCGGATCTTCTCGATCGGCGTGCTGGAGTGCTTGGCCAGCATCTCCTCCAGCTGGGTCCGCATCCGCAGGATCTCGTTGGCCGCGATCTCCAGGTCGGAGAGCTGCTCACGGCCGGTGCCGCCGGACGGCTGGTGGATCAGGATGCGTGCGTTGGGCAGCGCCATCCGCTTGCCGGGCGTGCCTGCGGCGAGCAGCACGGCGGCGGCGGAGGCAGCCTGGCCCATGCAGACCGTCTGGATGTCCGGCTTCACGAACTGCATCGTGTCGTAGATCGCCGTGAGGGCGGTGAAGGAGCCGCCGGGGCTGTTGATGTAGATCGAGATGTCCCGGTCGGGGTCCATCGACTCCAGGCAGAGCAACTGCGCCATGACGTCGTTGGCGGACGCATCGTCGATCTGCACACCGAGGAAGATGACACGCTCCTCGAAGAGCTTCGCGTAGGGGTCGTACTCGCGCACGCCCTGCGAGGTGCGCTCGACGAAGCGCGGGATGACATAGCGGTTGTCCACCTGCGGGCCGGTGTAGAGGCCGCTGGCAGAGGCGCCGGGGAAGTTGCTCATGTGGTGTTCACCGTCCTGGTGGCGTTCGTGAAGGCTGGAGTCTCGGCACAGGGGGTGCGCGGGG
>NZ_JAAAXQ010000602.1 GCF_009916105.1 Streptomyces sp. GC420
AGACCGCCACCTCCTACGAAGCAGCGGTCTCTCTCGCCTCATTCCTGCTATGGGCAAGATCCGTTTGAAGACGGACCCTAGTGCCGCGTCAGTCAGGGTTTGCCCGCTGAGGAGCGGCGTCCGGTGCGGTGCATCGCAAGGCGGCTGGAAGCCCTCGTAGTGGGCCTACTCGGGCTTTCGGTCAACGCAGCGAGGTGCCGTG
The DNA here is from genome assembly GCF_009916105.1 of Streptomyces sp. GC420. GTDB lineage: Bacteria > Actinomycetota > Actinomycetes > Streptomycetales > Streptomycetaceae > Streptomyces. The sequence continues at coordinate 203 of NZ_JAAAXQ010000602.1, forward strand.
CAGGGCGTCGCGACGGGGCGAACCTTGGCTGACGCGGCACTAGTCATCACACCGCCCCGGAGCGGCGATCAATAGGGTGGCGGACCACCCCCGAACATCAGGTATCGTTTACGTCGTTGCCACGGAGCACCGCACGAAAGCGGCTCCGGAACAGCAATCCCAGGCGGTGTGCCCGAGTGGCCAATGGGAGCGGACTGTAAATCCGTCGGCTTAGCCTACCCAGGTTCGAATCCTGGCGCCGCCACAGTGGACGGACGGCCCCTGAACTGCGGAAACGCAGCGCAGGGGCCGTTTGCGTTGCCCCGGCGGACATCGTGGTGGTCCGCCGGGCCCCGGGCCGCGGGCCCGCGTCGCCGCACGCCGTCGGGGCGGCCGCCGGGTGCTTGCGGAAGCGTCCGGATGATCTCTCTCACACACCTGGCCCGGGCGCCCCGCCCGCTGCGTCGCCGAGCCGTCCCGCGGGCGGACGGGAGGTGCCGTCGCCCCGGTGGCGGACCGGATATGACGGACCGGCGGGTGGCCGAAGTCCGCCCGGCGGGACGATCGCACCGGTCCCTCCGGGCGGGCTCACCGGCCCGGGCGCCAGGGGCCGGTTGGCGGGCGGTCCCCGGACGGGCGGCCTCAGTTGCCGGCGACGGCCTTCACGGCCTCCGGTACCGGCGTCGAGCCCGACACGAGCTCCAGCGTCAGTCCCGCCGTCGAGGGAGTCTCCAGCAACTCGGCGAGCACCGCCGCCACATCGTCGCGCGGAACGCTGCCGCCGCCGGTCGAGGCCTCCAGCCGGACCAGGCCGGTCCCGGCGTCGTCGGTCAGTGAGCCCGGCCGCAGGATCGTCCAGTCGAGGCCGTCCCGGGAGCGTACGTGGTCGTCGGCTGCGCCCTTGGCCCGCAGGTACACGTCGAAGACGCTGTCGCCCTCCCTGCCCGGGTCGGCGCCCATCGAGGAGACGACCAGGAAGCGGCGTACCCGCGCGCGTTCCGCCGCGTCGGCGAACAGGACGGCCGCGGCCCTGTCCACCGTGTCCTTGCGCTCGGCGCCGCTCCCGGGGCCCGCGCCGGCCGCGAAGACCGCGGCGTCGGCGGTCACGAGGTGGGCCGCCACCTCCTCGGCCGTCGCCGACTCCAGGTCGCACAGCACGGGTTCCGCGCCCGCGGCCCGCAGGTCGCCGGCCTGTTCCGGTTTGCGGATCAGCCCCGCGGGTTCGTGCCCGCGGGCGGTGAGCAGCCGCTCCAGGCGGAGCGCGATCTGGCCATGTCCACCAGCGATGACAATGCGCATGTCTCGACCGTACGCCTGCCGTCGCGTCCTTGCCGGACGCGGACCGGCCGGCCCGCGCGGGGCCCCGGCGCGTCGATTCGGCGGGGGCCGCCACCGCCGTCACCCGTCGTCAGGAAGGCTGTTGCCCGTCCTGCTGCCTGCCCTGGCGCGGCAGGTCCAGCGCGGCCACGGTCGCCGAGTCGCAGTACTCACGCACCGCGCTCGTCCGCGCCACCACCCGTCCCCGGTGCACCACGATCCGGCTGTAGCCGAGCGAGAGGACGCCGCCCAGTCCATCGCCCCGTACGGCGAGCAGTTCGGCGGGGAAGCCGGCCTCGACCCGCACCTCCGGCAGGTCCATCGCCCGGCGCGCCGCCGCGCTCACGGCGTCGTACGCCTCGTCCGGGCGGGCCCCGGCCTGGGCGGCCAGCAGGTAGGCGGCCTCCAGCGGGTCCCCGCGGCCCACCGGGCTGGTCAGGTCGCGCAGGGCACCCCCGCCGGCCGCGATCCGGACCCCGGCGGCCCGCAGCAGCCGTACGGGCGCGAAGCCGGTGAAGTCCGCCCTGCCGCGCCGCTCCAGGCCGCCGCAGTCGCCCTGGGGCAGGGCGATCACCGTCATCCCCGCCGCGGCGAGGCGGTCCGCGGTGCGGGCCGCGACGTCGTGGGGGAGCCGGGACAGTCCCGCGCAGGGCCCGACGGAGACACCGGCGCGCAGGCCGCCGGCCATGGCCGCGAGGCGGGAGAGGCGGGTCGGGTCGCTGCCGTCGGTGTGCAGGTCGGCGGGAATGCCGTGCTCCGCGGCGGTCTCCAGCACGGCCTCCACGTACCCCGTCGGGTCCGGGTCGAGGTCGGGGCAGCCGCCCACCACCGAGGCGCCCATCTTCACCGCGTCCCTGAGCATCGCGAGCCCGTCGGCCCCGGCGATGCCGGTGAGCAGCCGCGGCACGGCCACGGCGCTGAGCTCGGCCAGCCCGCGCAGCGAGCGGCGGGCCTGGAGGACTGCCTCCAGCGGGCCGAGCCCCTGCACGTCACCGATGCGCACATGGGTGCGCAGGGCGGTCGCGCCGTGGCCGAGCTGCTGCAGGGCGGCTTCCGTGGTGCGGCGCAGCACGTCCTCGGTGGCGTACGGGACGGGGCCGTCGATGTCGGCGGTGAGCGCGGTGTCGCAGTGGGCGTGGGGTTCCGCCGGTGCCGGGAGCAGCAGATAGCCGCCGAGGTCGACGCGCGCGCTGCGGTTCACCGGGGCGTGCGCCGGGGTGGTGAGGCTGCCGGCCGTGCCCACGGCCTCGATGCGGCCGCCGCCCAGCCTCACGTCGACGATGCGGCCGTCGGTGAGCCGGGCGCCGCTGAGCAGCAGGGTGCCCGGCTCGGCCGTTCCCTCGCCGGACCTGTGGTCGTTGTGTCGCGGCTGCTGCGGCTGGCTGTCGGGCATCGCGCTCCTGGTGTGGGGCTGGCCCCCTCGATCACGTGTCGATCACCTTGCGTGAAGCCGAGCCTAGGGCGCCTCCGGTGCGGCTTCGAGGAGGAGCGCAATAGTCGTACTGATGTGGTGCGCCGGGCGGTTGGGGAGTCTCGCGAGGGCGCGCGCGTGTGGTGAACCAGGGGCGCGG
>NZ_JAAAXQ010000603.1 GCF_009916105.1 Streptomyces sp. GC420
CCAACCGCGAAGTCGCCCGATGACCGACGATCTTCACCAAAGTCATCTGCCAGCGACCAGCATGAGCATCCCGATGCCCACGCACACCAGCCCCGTGACCAGCAACTTCAGCTTGCACACCGCTCAGAGGGCTGCCAAGTCCGCCGCCGCGCCGCAAAAGGCAGCAGTCAAGAAGCCCGCGACCAAGGCGGAGGGTGCCACGAAAGCGGCCCAGCCCACCCTGGTCGAGCTTATCCGGCGCCACCTCGCCGAGTCGAAGGAACCGCGCTCCGCCGTGGAGATCTCCACAGCGCTCGGCCAGGCCTATCCCGAGCGCCAGATCACGACCAAGGTCGTGCGGGTCACGCTCGAGGGACTCGTAGCCAAGAGCCAGGCCGAGCGCAGTAAGCAGGGCAAGTCCGTCTTCTACACCGCCCCCGCGTCTGAGCCGACGGGTGGGCCCAAGGCCGAGGCGCAGCCCGAGGAGGCTGCCGACCAGAAAGCCTGAGGCGCTGTCCGCCGCTGTCAGCGGGAGCGCCAGGTGCGGACCTCGAGGTGGATGATCTGGGCGTCGGGGCGGATGCGGCCGGTCTCCACCAGCCACTGGTGCACAGCGGCGGTGACGTCGCCGGCCGCGGCGTCCACGCGGCGGGCGAAGTCGGCGGCGTCGAAGCCGCCGGTCTGGGCGGAGCCGTAGGAGCGTTCCTCGGTGTGGTCGGCGCGCTGGATGACGTCGCGGCGGATGCCGGGCGAGTCGGTGCGGCTGCCGGAAGGGTGCACGTAGCCGGTCTTGGCGAGGCGCACGGTGAAGGCCAGGCGCAGGCCCCGGCGGGCGGCTTCGGCTATCAGGGGGCGCAGGCGGGCGGAGCCGGAGGCGATCGCCTGGGCGCCGACGCGGCCGGTGCCGGATCCGGTGGGGGTGATCAGGACGGCCTTGGTGCGCACCCGGGCGCGGGCGCCGGAGGCGGTGGTGCGCCGCTGGGTGTGACGGGCGGCGATGGCGGCAAGTTCGGGCAGGTCCGTGATACCGCCGGTCTCGACGGCGGTCAGGACCTGCCGGAGAGCGGGGACGAAGGCGGCTCCCTTGTTCTTGGTGTAGAACTGCGAGACCAGGGAGGGGTCGCGGTCGATGATGCGGGCGATGTCGCGTTTGGTGTAGCCGGCCGCCTGGAGCCGGTCGGCGAGGCGGGCTGCTTCGTTCAACTCGCCCTGGTGTCCTGGCCGGTTGCGACGGCGGGGCGGCATCAGGCCTCCTTCTCAGCAGAGAGGGCCGCACGTCCGGCGTCCCGCAGGGTGAGGAGTTCTTCTTCGGTGGTGGGAGCGGTGACGGGCCCGGCGAGGCGGCCGCGCAGGAGGTAGTCGCCGGGCTGGTGGTGGTGGGGCCAGTTGTGGGGCTGGGTGAGGTAGAGGGCGTCGGTACGGAAGGCGACCACCGTGCCGGGCGGGGTGTGCAGGGCCCCGGCGTAGGTGTCGTCGTCGCGGTGCCGCTGGGTGAGCAGGGCGGCGCGCGCTGCGGACCAGATCGCCGCAGCCCATTCGGGGTGGGCATTGGGGTCGCGGCTGAAGCCGGTGGGCTTCTGCCAAGTGATCAACTCGTCGTCGAAGCCGATGATCTCCGCGTCCGGCGGCACATCGCGCTCCAGGCTGCGGGGGGTGGTGCCGGTGACCATGCGGGGACGCTGAGCGAAGGAGCCGATGCCGTACAGCAGGATGGAGCGCACGGCGCGGGAGGCGAGGTGGGCGGCGCGGGCCTGCTGGGGATCGCCCTGGAAGTGGGCCTGGGCGGAGAGGTTGGTCCAGGTCTCTTTGAGTTTCTTGGCCCAGTCGTCGAGGGGTTTGCCGTCGTCCCACAGGATCCCGTCGAGGATCTCGATTTTCCACGGGGCGATGGGGTTGGCCAGGGCGGTGTGGATTTCGGGCCCGCCGGCCCAGGTGGTGAAGGTGGTGCCGGGCGCGGCCGGGTAGTGCCAGGCGCGGTCTCCGGGGGCGGGAGCCGGGAGGAGGCCGATGTGGTTCCAGGTGTCGGGGACGGTCACGCGGACCTGCCAGTGCCCGCACCCGTACAGGGCACGCATCTGCTCCTTCTCGCTCCAGGAGGCGAACGTGGCCGCCGTGATGCGGCGGGGCGTGCCCACCGGGGATTTCCAGGTGTGCTTGGCATAGGCGAAGGTGCGGTCATACTCCACGAGCTCGGGCAGCTGCTCGGGCACCCGGGGCGGGGTGAGCAGTTCATTGCGGCCCTGACCCGCGGTGGCGTGCAGCAGGCCGCGCAGTTCCTCGGACAGGACGGGGAAACCGTCGGCGTGCTGGCCACGGGTAGGGATGGTGCGGGTCCACAGGTCACGGCCGGTCTGCGAGGGGGAGCCCATCAGAACCGCATCGGGCCAGTGGCGGCGCAGAGCCTGCCACAGCAGGACGAAGGCGTCGCGGACGATGTGCGGGGCGTCGCCGTCGACGTCGAACCACTCCCCCACCGAGCGGATCTCCACATGCTGCTCGCCGTGTTCGCGCTGATAGCGGCCGACGGGATTGCGTGCATGGACGAAGTGCCCGGCCATCCGGTCACGGCCGCGGCCGGTGTCCGTACGCCAGCCCGGGATGGGGGCGTTCAGCCAGGCGGCCACCGCGTCACGCAGGTAGGGGTAGCGGTCAGCGTCACGGTGCCAGGGGGCGCCAGCGGTGATGTAAATCCGCTCTACGCCTTCAGGGAGGGTGCGGAAGACGGCGGTGAGGATCTCCGCGCCCGAGGCGGCACCGAGGTCGAGGCGGTGGGTCTCGCTGCGGTGCACCAGCACGCCCGTGTCCGTGTCCAGGAAGACCGTGGAGCGGGCCTGCTGGGTGAAGTTCGGTGGCGTGGAGAGCAGGTTCGGGGTGTGCGTGAACCAGCTGTTGCCCACTGCCCCGTCGGGGATCGACGGGAGGGCACACGGCGCGTCCGGGGCCGCGGCAGGCTTCGCGGAGGCAGAGTCCTCGGCAGGAGCGGCCGGCGGGGAGGCGGCGGGCTGTGCTGGTGCGGCGGCGGCCATCGCGGGCGCCACCGCTCCCGTCCGGACGGTGGGGT
>NZ_JAAAXQ010000604.1 GCF_009916105.1 Streptomyces sp. GC420
AAAATCGGCTGCGCACGCACGGCGGCCGATTCACACTGGCGTACCTGATCCAGAACCCGGTGCCCAAAAGGAGCTCTCAGCGTGCAGGCCGCCGTAACCGTCACTCCCGCACAGATCCCCGAACTGCTCCTCGGGCTGGCGACCGTGCGGCCCGTCTTCCTGTGGGGAGCGCCGGGCATCGGGAAGTCCTCGCTGGTCCGGAAGTTCGCCGAGTCGCTGGGCCTGGAGTGCGTCAGCCTGCTGGGCACCCAGCTGGCGCCCGAGGACCTCATCGGCGTACCGCAGATCAGGGACGGCCGGTCCGTGTTCTGCCCGCCGGAGGCGATCGCGCGCGACGAGCCGTACTGCCTGTTCCTCGACGAGCTGAACGCGGCGACGCCCGACGTGCAGAAGGCGTTCTACTCGCTCATCCTCGACCGCCGCATCGGCAACTACGAACTGCCGCACGGCTCGATCGTCGTCGGCGCCGGCAACCGCGCCACCGACAACGCGCTCGCCCGCCCCATCGCCTCCGCGCTGGTCAACCGCCTCACGCACGTCCACCTGAGGGCCTCCGCGGCCGATTGGCTGGTGTGGGCCGGGGAGAACGGCATCCACCCCTGGGTGACGGACCACCTCACGGACCGGCCCGACCACCTGTGGTCGCAGCCGCCCAAGACCGAGGAGCCGTTCTCCACCCCGCGTTCCTGGCACATGCTGTCCGACGCGCTGCATTCGTTCGGGCCCACGCTCGACGAGGACACCCTGAAGGTCCTCGCCCACGGCACGCTGACCCCCGCGCACGCCGTCGCCTTCTGCGGCTACGCGAAGATCGTCCGCCACACCTTCGGGATCGAGGCGATCATGAAGGGCGAGGCATCCTGGCCGAACCGGGTCCAGGACCGCGACCTGCTCTACTACCTGGCCGAAGCCTTCCGCGGTCGGCTCGTCAAGCAGCTCCCGGCATCCAAGGACCACGCCTCACCCGCCGTGCGGCAGATCGCGTACCGGGCCAAGGCGCTGCTGGTGCAGCTCGCCGAGATCTCCGTCGAGGTCGCCCAGACCGTCATCGCCGACGACACCGACGGAAACCCCGCGCTGCCCGCCTGGTTCCTCGTCGAGGCCGCCCGGGACATGCCCCGTCTCGTCGAGGCCCGCCAGTGAGCGGCCGCGCCTCCCGCAAGGAGCGCAAGCAGAAACACGACCCGGCCGCCGAGTCCTTCGCCGCCGGTCTCGCCCTCCTCAAGCGCAACCCGGCGCTGAACTCCATCGACGCCGTCTTCTGCCGAGACACCGGCTGCAAGGAGCACCCGCCGCACGGCCTGGCCCGGGCCGACTCCTGCGGCACCGTGCACGCCCACCCCACCCGGCGCGCCGAACCCGGCGAGTGGGCCTGGGCGCTGGCGCACTGCCTGCTGCACCTCGGCTTCGGCCACGCCCCCGCCGCCAACGGGCCCCGCACCCAGCCGGACCGCTTCGAGCTGGCGGCCCGCTGCGCCGTCGTCAACCGCTTCCTGCTGACATTTCCCATCGGCAGTACACCGGAGCATCTGCCGCGCGCCTACCCGGGCGTCGACGAGGAGCAGCTCGCGCAGCGCTGGAGGCGCGACGGTGTTCCCGCCGAGTTCGAGCACTGCGGCACCGGTGGCGGGGAGCCCGACATCGTCCTGCTGCCCTGGCCGCGGTGGGGCGACCCGCCGCCGGACTGGCAACTGGCCTTCGCGCACGCGCTGACCTCCACGGTCTCCGCGGCCATGGACGTGGCGGGCGGCCGCCGCGACAGCGTCACCGGGCGGCGGGAGTCGCAGCGGCCCTGGGAGCGTGCGCTGAGCTGGTTCGTCTCCTCGTACCCGCTGCTGGGCGGCATCGCCGCCGGGATGACTGTCGTCGCCGACGCCGAACTCGCCCGCGCCCACGGCATTTCCATCGCGGCCGTCAGCGCCGCGGCCGGCGAGATCTACATCAACCCCCTCGTGCGGTACGCCGACGAGGAGTGGCGGTTCGTCCTGGCCCACGAGATGCTGCACGCCGCGCTGCGGCACGGCGACCGCCGCGGTGCCCGCGACCCGTACCTCTTCAACATCGCCGCCGACTACGTCGTCAACGGCTGGCTGGTCGAGATGCGCGTCGGCGAGATGCCGGAGGGACTGCTGTACGACCCACGGCTGGGCGGCCTGTCGGCGGAGGAGGTGTACGACCGCATCGTCACCGACACGCGTGCCCGGAGGCGCCTCGCCACCCCGCGCGGCAAGGGCCTCGGCGACATCCTCGGCGAGCCGCCGGCACGCGGGCCGCGCAACTGCGTCGACCTCGACGAGTTCTACCGGCGCGGCCTGCTCCAGGGATTCGAGCTCCACGGCCGCGGCGAGCGCGGACTGCTGCCCGCCGGACTGGTCGAGGAGATCCGGGCGCTCGCCCACCCGCCGGTGCCCTGGGATGCGCGGCTGGCCCGCTGGTTCGACGCGTACGTGCCCCGGCGCGAGCCGGTGCGCGGCTACGCGCGCCCCGCTCGCCGTCAGGCCGCCACCCCGGACATCCCGCGCGCAGGGCGGTACTTCCCGCCCGAGGAGGTTCCACGCTGCACCTTCGGCGTCGTCCTCGACACCTCCGGCTCGATGAGCCGGGTCCTGCTCGGCAAGGCGCTGGGCGCCATCGCCTCGTACGCCGAGGCGCGGGACGTGCCGGCCGCCCGGGTCGTGTTCTGCGACGCGGCCCCGTACGACGCGGGCTATCTGCCGCCCACGGAGATCGCGGGCCGGGTACGGGTCCGCGGGCGGGGCGGGACCGCACTCCAGCCCGGCATCGACCTGCTCCAGCGCGCGGAGGACTTCCCGCCGGGCGCGCCGGTCCTGGTGATCACGGACGGCTGGTGCGATGTGCTGCGGGTGCGCAGGGAGCACGCGTACCTGGTGCCGCAGGGCGCCTCCCTGCCGTTCACGCCCCGTGGCCCGGTATTCCGGGTGAGCTGAACGGCGACGGACCCGGCGGGCCTCCTGTCCCGACGGGGACAGCGGCCTGCGCGCTCCTGGCGGGCGAAGTGCCGGGCCCCCGGTCC
>NZ_JAAAXQ010000605.1 GCF_009916105.1 Streptomyces sp. GC420
CCCCGTGCTCCACCACCAGATGCCGGGCAAACAGAGCACCCAGACCCCCCGTACCACCCGTGATCAACACCGCACCGTCCGCGAACGGGCCGGGCGCGTCCTTGCCCGCGGGGGCCGGGGCCGGGGCCTTGGCCGTGACGAGCCGGGGTACGCGGAAGGCTCCCGCTCGCAGGGCGAGTTGGGGCTCGCCCGCGCCCAGCGCGGCGAGCAGCCACCGGTCGCCCCCGCCCGGTCCGGTGAGACCGTCGGTGCCGGTGTCGGTGCCGGTGTCGGTGCCGGTGTCGGTGCCGGTGCCGGTGTCGGTGTCGGTGTCGGTGTCGGTGTCGGTGTCGAGCAGGACGATCCGGTTCGGGTGCTCCGACTGCACGGTGCGCGCCAGGCCCCACACGGGAGCGACGGGCAGGGAGGTGACGTCCTCGCCGGGCTCCGCGGCGACCGCTCCCCGGGTGACGACGAGCAGACGGGAGCCGTCGAAGCGGGGCTCGGCGAGGAAGCGCTGGACGAGACCGAGGAAGGCCGTGGCGGTCCGTCGTGCGGCGGCGGCCTGATCGCCCGGGTCCGCCACGGCCCCGTGCCCGGACCCGGACGGCTCGGACCCGGCATGCAGCAGTTCGGCCCGCACCACCACGGCGTCCAGCCCGTCGTCGTCGGGCAGTCCGGCGCCCGTCGCCTCGGCGATGCGGAGGGCGGCGGCCTCGGGCACGGCCAGGGGCGTCCACTCGACGTCGTAGAGGGCCTTCGGCCCGCGGGACGCGGCGGAGACGAGCCGGTCGCGGGCGATGGGCCGTACGGAGAGCGTCTCCAGGGAGACCACGGGCTCCCCGGCGGGGTCGACGGCGGTGAGGGCGTAGCTGTCGGCCCCGACCGGCGTGATGCGCACGCGGAGCGTGGTGGCGCCGGTCGCGTGCAGCGTCGTGCCGGCCCAGGCGAACGGCAGGCGGATCGCGTCGGCGGCCGCGCCTTCCGCCGCGGTTTCGGCGGCGTGCAGCACCAGCGGGTGCAGCAGCGCGTCGAAGAGCGCGGGGTGCAGGCCGAAGCGGTCCGCGGCCGCGTGCTGGTCCGCGGGCAGGGAGACCTCGGCGTACAGCTCGTCGCCCTGCCGCCACAGTGCGGTCAGGCCCCGGAACACCGGGCCGTATCCGTAGCCCAGCTCGGCCAGGCGGTCGTAGACCCCGTCCAGGGGCTGGGCCACGGCGTTCGCGGGCGGCCATACGCGCGGCGGCTCGGGGGCGGTGCCGGTGGTGGCCGGAGTGCCGCCGAGGAACCCGGAGGCGTGCCGGGTCCACGGTTCCGGCCCGTCCGAACCGGTGTCGGGGCGGGCGTGGATCGTGAAACGGCGCCCGCCCGACGGCTCGGGAGCGCCGACGGCGACTTGGACGCGCACGGGCGTGTGCTCGGGCAGGACCAGGGGCGCCTCGAGGGTCAGTTCGTCGACCCGGGCGGCTCCGGCGCGGCTGCCCGCGGCAAGGGCCAGTTCGAGGAAGGCGGTGGCGGGCACCAGGACGGTGCCGCCGATCGCGTGGTCGGCGAGCCAGGGGTGCAGGCCGGTGGAGAGCCTGCCGGTGAGGAGCAGGTCGTCGCGCCCGGCCACGTCCAGCGCGGTGTGCAGCAGCGGGTGCCCGGCCGGGTCGAGGCCGAGGCCGCGGGCGTCGGAGGGGCCGTCCGGCGCGAGCCAGTAGTGCGCGCGCTGGAAGGCATACGTCGGCAGGTCCACGCGCCGTCCGCCGGGGTGGAAGGCGGCGCCGTCCAGGGGCGCCCCGTGCGCCCAGGCGAGGGCGAGCCCGGTGGTGAGGGTGGCGGTCTCGGGGTGGCCCGCGCGCATCAGCGGTACGGCCGTCGCGGTGTCGCCGAGTGCCGTGCGGGCGAGGGAGGCCAGTACGGCTTCGGGGCCCGCCTCCACGAAGACGGTGGCGCCCTGCCGCGCGAGGGTGCGGACCGCGTCGAGGAAGCGGACCGGCTTGCGGATCTGCTCGGCCCAGTAGCCGGGCGAGGTGAGTTCTTCCGCGGTGGCGAGTTCACCCGTGACGGTCGAGACGATCGGGATGCGCGGCTCGTGGTAGGTCAGGCTCCGGGCGACCGTGAGGAACTCGTCCAGGACGTCGTCCATGTGCGGGGAGTGGAAGGCGTGACTGACCTGGAGCCTTCGGGTCCTGCGGCCCTTTGCGCGCCAGCGTCCGGCGAGATCCTCGGCGGCGTCCTCGTCCCCCGAGACCACGACGGACGCCGGGGCGTTGACGGCGGCGAGGGCGAGACGGCCGTCCAGCCCGGCGAGGTCGGCGGCGAGTTCGGCCTCCTCCGCCTCGATCGCGACCATGGCCCCGCCCGCGCGCGCGGACTGCATCAGCCGGCCCCGGGCGGCTACCAGCCGGGCGGCGTCGGACAGGGTCAGCACACCGGCCGCATGGGCGGCGGCGACTTCGCCGATCGAGTGGCCGGCCAGCAGGTCCGGCACCATTCCGTGGTGTTCGGCGAGCCGGAACAGGGCGGTCTCGACGGCGAACAGGGCGGGCTGGGTGTACGCCGTCCGGTGCAGCAGCTCTCCCGCGGGGGTGTCCCCGGACGCGAACACCACCTCGCGCAGCGGCCGCTCCAGATACGGATCGACGGCGGCGGCCACCTCGTCGAAGGCGGCGGCGAACACCGGCGAGGACGCGTGGAGTTCGCGGCCCATCCCCAGGCGCTGTGCGCCCTGCCCCGTGAACAGGAACGCGGTCCGGCCCGCACTCGCGGCGCTGCCGGTGATCACCCCGGCCGGTGTCTCGCCCCGGGCCAGTGCGTCGAGTGCGGCCAGGAGGTCCGGGGCGGTGTCGCCCGTCAGTACGGCCCGCTCGGGCAGGGCGGTCCGGGTGGTGGCGAGGGACCAGCCGACGTCCGCGATGTCCGCCTCGGGGTGGGCGGTGAGGTGGTCCCGCAGGCGTGCGGCCTGGGCGCGCAGGGCCTCGGGGCCGCGGGCGGAGATGATCCAGGGAGCGGGAGCAGGGGCAGGAGCGGGCGCGGGGTCGGATGCGGGGGCGGATGCGG
>NZ_JAAAXQ010000606.1 GCF_009916105.1 Streptomyces sp. GC420
CCCCTGCCCCGACCCGTGGCCCCCGGCCGCGGACCCGCCGGACTCCACCGAACCGAGAAGATCCCCCGGGCTCTCGGACCGGCCCCGCACGAAGTACCCGTACACGCATCCCGAAGACATGGAGTCGCGCATGCTGCGCCGCATCGCTTTCACCGCCTTCGCCGCCTTCGCCACGCTGACGGCCACGCCCGCCGCCTCCGCCGACCCCCTGCCGCTTCCGCTGCCGGCCCGCCTCGCGGCGGACAAGGGCGGAGGCGAGGACCGGCTGCGGCTGACGGTCTCGGGCACCGGGAACCGCCGCGCGGACGGTTCGTACGAGCTGGAGTGCCACCGCGCACGGGGCCGCGCGGCCGGGAGCCACCCCGCCGCGAGGGCGGCCTGCGACCGGCTGGAGCAGCTGGCGGCACAGGGCCGCAACCCGTTCGCGCCAACGCCGGCGCGGGCGAGGTGCGCGGCGGGGTACGGCGGCCCCGCGACGGCGCGGATCATCGGCACCTGGCGCGGCAGGACCGTCGACGCCTCCTACAGCCGGCGCGACGGCTGCGAGATCGCCCGGTGGGAGCGGATGGAGCCCGTGCTGCCCACGGCGAGCGCCTGAACAGCCCTGATCGGGCGACGAGAGACCTCCGGACGCACAAAGGGATCACAGGAGTCTCACCGCTTCCCTTGCCCGGGCCACACAACCTTGACGCGAGCTCCGTCTCATACACCGTTGAACGGTGTCCCGCTGGCCGTAGACTCCCTCTCTAGCGACAGCCGAGCTGCTGTCGGCAAACGCAGTAGGTGCAGGGAGGAACCGTCGTTGTGAGCAGCAGGCCATCCCGAGGCGCTGCTCGCCTCGCCGCCATACTCGACGCCCTGCCCGACGCGCTGCTGCTCGTCAACGCCAACGGCACCGTCGTCAACGCCAACAGCATCGCCCTTGAGACCTTCGAGACGCCGGGCACGGCGCTGGTGGGACGCGGGCTGCTGGACCTGCTGCCGCACTTCGACTCGAAGCTGATCCCCGGCTCCATGCGCCGCCCCGGCGACACCGGTGACCGGGGCCGGACCAAGCCGACGCGGATGGTCGCGCGGCGCACGGACGGCACCGAGTTCCCCGTCGAGGTCTCCAGCGCCAACCTGGAGGACGGCCGCCAGGCGTACGACGGCTACGGCTACACCGGCGACGAGCTGCTGATGCTCGTCGTACGGGACCTGACGGGCACGATCGACACCGAGGCCGAGCTGGCCCGCTCGCAGCGGCAGACCGAGATGATCCTGCGGGCGGCGGCCGAGGGCGTCGTCGGCACGGACACCGAAGGGCGGGTGGTGCTGGTCAACCCCGCCGCCGCCCAGATCCTCGGCTACCGCGCCAGCGACCTGGGCGGGAAGAAGCTGCACAAGCTGGCGCTGCACAGCCGCGCCGACGGCGAGCCCTTCCCGTACGAGGAATCCCCGCTCGCGGACACGCTGCGCTCCGGGCGCAAGCACCGGGTGCGCGGGCAGGTGCTGTGGACGAAGGACGGCAAGGCGGTCTCCGTCGACCTGACCACCTCGCCGGTGCGGGACGGGGACCAGCTGGTCGGCGCCGTGATGGCGTTCACCGACCGGAGGCCCTACGACGCCCTCGCCGCGAAGCACGCGGAGGAGCTGGAGAAGCTCCGCACGGAGCACGCGGAGGAGCTCGAGGCGGAGCGGAAGGAGCGTGCGGAGGAGAAGGCGGAGCTGGAGGAGCGCCATGAGGCGGTCGCCGCCCGGCACGCGCAGCTCCTCGCCGTGCTCGACCGCTCGCTGCGCGGCCCGCTTGCCGAGCTGCGGCGCGAACTCGGCACCCTCGCCGCCGACGACGCCGGGCAGCTGTGGCCGGAGGCCAACCAGATCCTGCACCACCTGGCCGCCGGGTACAGCAGGATGACGACACTGGTCGACAACGTCCTCGCCTACCAGCGGCTGGACGCGGGCGACGACGAGCTGACACGTACGACGGTCCTGCTCGACCAGGTGGTCGCCGAGGGTGTCGAAGGCGCGATCGAGCTGATCGGTCCCGGCCGGGCCCAGTTCGCGGTGCACGCGCCGCCGATCGAGGCCGAGGTGGACGCGGCCCGGCTGTCCCGTGCCCTCTCCCACCTCATCGCCGATGTCGCCGGGGTCGACTCCACCGGCAACGCGCCGGTCATCGTGGGCGGCTACGGCGACTCCACGATCGTGGTCGCCGCGGCGCAGCGGGGCGAGGTCGCGCGTATCGAAGTACGTGGCCCTTACGCCGGTGGGGATCCGGTGCACGGGCCGATCGTGCACGGCATCGTGCAGGCCCACGGCGGAGTGCTCCAGACGGTCGAGGTGCCGGGCATGAGCGGCAGCGCGTTCGTGCTGGAGGTGCCGCTGGGCGCGGGCACCGGGCTGGTCAAGGAGCAGCAGCAGCCGGCCGGGCAGGCGACGGCCGCGGCGGCCCCCGTTCCCGCGCAGGCGGCGGGCCCGGGCACCGGGCGGCGGGCGCGCCGGTCCTCCACGGACGCCTTCCTGGACGGGCCTGACGAGCCGACGGGTCACGAGCGCGCCGAAGCACCTGAGGGGGCGGCGGAAAACGGGAACGCGGACGCTCCTTCGCCCACCGGGCGGCGCCGGGCCGCCCCCGGGCAGGACCTCGTGCCCGCGCAGGCGGGCGGCGGCCAGCCGGCCAGGCCGACGGGACGCAGGCGGGGCAGGCCCAGTCCGGCCGAGGTGGCCCAGCAGCAGCAGCGGCAACAGCCGCCGGTTCCCGGTGCGCCGGATCTGGTGGCGGCGGGCGGGGCCGTTCCCGTACCGCCGCAGGGTGTGCCGACCGGGCGCCGGGCACGCAGGAACCCGGAGGGGGCGATGCCCGCCCTGCCCGCCGGGCCCTCGCCCGCCGCTGCCCCGGCTCCCGGGCCGGCTCCCGGGCCGGCTCCCGTGCCGGCTCCCGTACCGGCTCCCGTACCGGTCCCCTCCGCCGTTCCTGCCCCGGCCCCTGCCGCGGGTGCCGCTCCAGTGCCCGTACCGTCACCCGCCCCCGTTCCG
>NZ_JAAAXQ010000607.1 GCF_009916105.1 Streptomyces sp. GC420
GGAGAGAGGGAGCGGGCGGGGTCAGGGGCCGGTGGCACCCTCGAGGGCGCCACCGGCGTCGGCGCCCGCGTCCGTGCCCCCGGCGTCGGCGCCCGAGCTCGTCCCGCCGTCGGTGGTGGTGCCGCCGCCCGTCGTGTCCGTGGGCTCCCCGCTGGGCTCGGACGGCTCCGACGGGGTGGGCTCCTGCGACGGCTCGGACGGCTCGGACGCGGTGGCCGTCGGCGTCGGCTCCGTGCTGGTCACCGGGTTCGTGGGCTGGTACTCCGACTGACCGCCCGTGCTCGTGCCCGGATTGGTCTGCTCCTCCGTCGCCTCTTCCTCGCTCGGCGTCGGCTCCTTCTCGGACTCGCTCTGCGTCGGGCTCACGGTGGGCTTCTTCTCCGGCGTCTTCGTGTCGCCGCCCGTCTGCTGCAGCGCCAGCGCCACACCCACCGCGATGGCGATGACCGCCAGCGCCGCGAACAGCCACAGCTTGCCGCCGCCCCGGTTGCCGTGGCCCTCGAAACCGCCGTCGTCCCCGCCGGCGCCCATGCCGGGCGGCAGCAGCGGCGCGTGGAACTGGGAGGTCTCGGCGCCGTGACCGGGGTGCGGCAGCGCGGTCGTGGCCGCCATGCCGAGGCCCATGGCGGGCGTGCTGCCGCCCATGTGCATGTCGACGGGGCCGGTGTTCCAGGTGCCGGTGTGCCCGCCCTGCTCCTGGAGCATCTGCAGCGCGTACTGCACCAGCCCGCGCATCTCCTCGGCGCTCTGGAACCGGTCGTCAGGGTCCTTGGCGAGGGAGCGCATCACCAGGCCGTCGAGCTCCGGCGGTACCCCGTCGGCGGCCTCGCTCACCGGCACCGGCGCGTCCTGGACGTGCTGGTAGACGACGGAGAGCGGGGTCTCACCGGTGAACGGCGGCCGGTTGGCCAGGAGTTCGTACAGCAGGCAGCCCGTGGCGTACAGGTCGGACCGGTGGTCGACGGCCTTGCCGAGTGCCTGCTCGGGGGAGAGGTACTGGGGGGTGCCCATGACCATGCCGGTCTGCGTCATCGTCGTCGAGGCGCCGTGCAGGGCGCGGGCGATGCCGAAGTCCATGACCTTGACGGCACCGCTGTGGGTGATGATGACGTTGGCGGGCTTGATGTCGCGGTGCACGATGCCGTGTTGATGGCTGTAGGCCAGCGCCTCCAGCACTCCGGACACGATGACCAGCGCCTGGTCGGCCGGCGGCCGCTCCGCACTGGACAGCAGCTCGCGGATCGTGCGGCCCTCGACGAGCTCCATCACGATGTACGGCACGACCTGGCCGCCGACGACGTCCTCGCCGGAGTCGTAGACCGCCACCACCGCATGGTGGTTGAGGCCGGCCACGGACTGCGCCTCGCGTGTGAAGCGGGCCTTGGAGACCGGGTCCTCGGCGAGGTCGGCGCGGAGCAGTTTCACGGCGACCGTGCGGCCGAGCCGCACATCCTCGGCCGCGAAGACCTCGGCCATGCCGCCACGGCCGAGACGGTGCGTCAGGCGGTAACGCCCGTCGCCGACCAGCCCTCCGTTGACCCATGCCTCCGGCGCGTCGGGCATCGCCGGCACGCCGCCCGTCGCCTCGGGGTCGGACGGGCCCTGGGCGCGCTGCGTCTGTGCCATCGGTCCTCGCCGTCGTTCTTCGTCCATTGCCGCGGTGGTGTCACGCTACCGCGTCCGTGCGGTGCGCCGTTCCGTGATGGACCGGCCATGAAACCCCCGGCACGGTTCCCCGGGCAAATGATGTGCGTACCCGGTAACGCTTGCGCGACGCTTCTTACGCGTACGGTCACGGAACGGGCACCTGGCTTGACTGGTCACGGGCCTGGGGCAGACTTGGCGGGAAATCATGGATCAAGAGGATGTCCGCGGGCGGCGTCCACGCCGATGGGGGAAGCGAGAGACATGAGCCAGGACGGCGCGCATGGCCGCTACGCAGGGCGTTCGCTCGCCGGTGGCCGCTACCAGCTCCGCGATCTGCTCGGCGAGGGCGGCATGGCGTCCGTGCACTTGGCGTACGACACGGTGCTGGACCGCCAGGTGGCCGTCAAGACGCTGCACACCGAACTGGGCCGTGAACAGTCCTTCCGTGAGCGTTTCCGGCGTGAGGCGCAGGCTGTTGCCAAACTCACTCACACCAACATCGTCTCCGTCTTCGACACCGGCGAGGACGACGTCGACGGCACGACGATGCCTTACATCGTCATGGAGTATGTCGAGGGCAGGCCACTCGGCGCCGTGCTCGACGCCGACGTCCGCCAGTACGGCGCGATGCCCGCGGACAAGGCCCTGAAGATCACCGGCGATGTGCTGGCGGCGCTCGAAATCAGCCACGAAATGGGCCTGGTCCACCGGGACATCAAGCCCGGCAACGTGATGATGACCAAGCGCAATGTCGTCAAGGTCATGGACTTCGGCATCGCCCGCGCCATGCAGTCGGGTGTCACGTCGATGACGCAGACCGGCATGGTGGTGGGAACCCCGCAGTACCTCTCCCCCGAACAGGCCCTGGGCCGCGGCGTGGACGCCCGGTCCGACCTGTACTCGGTGGGCATCATGCTGTTCCAACTCGTCACCGGACGGCTCCCGTTCGACGCCGACTCGCCCCTGGCGATCGTATACGCGCATGTGCAGGAGGAGCCGGTGGCTCCCTCCTCCATCAACCGCTCGCTGCCGCCCGCCGTGGACGCGCTGGTCGCCCGGGCGCTGAAGAAGAACCCGAACGAACGCTTCCCCAGCGCCGAGTCGATGCGCGACGAGTGCCTGCGCGTCGCCCAGTCGCTCCAGCCGGCCGCGCCCAGCATCGTCCCCGGCGCCCAGGCCGGCAGCGGCGCCGGCGTCGGTGCCACCGTCTTCCCGCCCCTCGACCCGCAGACGGGCGGGCCCTCCGGCAACGTCCAGACGCCGTACGCCCCGGGGCCCGGCCCGTACGGGCCGTCGACCCCCGCGCCTCAGCCGGGCACCCCGCAGCCGGGCTACGGATACCCCCAGCAGCTGTCTCTTATACA
>NZ_JAAAXQ010000608.1 GCF_009916105.1 Streptomyces sp. GC420
GGCGATCCCGTAGACGTAGGTGGTCATTCCTCCTCCTTGCGGCGAGCGGGGGCGGTACGGCGGGCACGCGGGCGCGCCTCCTGCTTCTCGCGGCCCTCGTCACGCGCCTGGTTGAAGGCCTCGGAGATGGTCTGGGCCGCCCCTGACAGGGCGCCCTTGGACTTGCCGCGGGCCCCGGACTCGGTCACCTCGCCCACGATCTCGGGCAGCCCGGGCGACTTGCGCGGGCCTGCCTCCAGGTCGAGGCGGTTGCATGCCTCGGCGAACCGCAGATACGTGTCGACGCTCGCCACGACGACGCGTATGTCGATCTTCAGGATCTCGATACCGACGAGGGAGACCCGGATGAATGCGTCAATCACGAGCCCCCGGTCGAGGACGAGTTCCAGTACGTCGTAGAGACCGCTGCTGCCCCCTCCGCCGCCTGCCTGTTGTGCCGGGAGTACGGTCATTGCGCCCTGTCCTCCTTGTGGTCGTGTGTCGGTGGAGTGCGCGTTCGCGGGCCGCCGTCGTGCGGGGGCGGCCTCCGGGTCACCTGCGGTCGGACCGACCGCGTTCGTACCGGCGCACTCGCCGGTAGCCGGTCAGCGCGCCCTGCGGGTCGAGAGTGACCTCGTAGGAGGCGAGGAGGCTCATCGTTTCGGGGACCCTGGCCAGTTCCAGGACCTCGATCTCCAGCCGCCAGCCCTCGTCGGTCCGCTCGAAGGACGAGACCGACTCCGCTTCCATTCCGGTCAGCTCCGCCAGTTGTCCGCGGGCCTCGCGCAGCACTTCCGTCGGCCTGGGCAGGTCCTCCTGCCGGGCCTTTCCGTCTGAGTTGTTCTCCGGTGTATTCGCCATGGCTGCCTCACAGCGCGTGTAACCCCACCCTGTGGACGCAAACCCTTGGACGAGTCGGGCGGGGGCTCCGGAGCGGCCGCACCCGCTCGGCTCCGGGCGGCCGCACGCTCACGGCCCCGGGTGGAGCGGAGGGCTGCGGGCAGGCCGGGCCGGCGTCCGTGTGCGGGCATTCCGCTGGGTTCCCGGGCCGATGCGGCCGCGCGGGACTGCCGGCGGCGCAGCGTGACCATGGCCCGGCCGGCGGGGCAGAGCGCGACAGAGCGGGCTCACGATGTTCCTGGCACACGTCGGGGCAACCACGCCGT
Organism: Streptomyces sp. GC420; assembly: GCF_009916105.1. GTDB lineage: Bacteria > Actinomycetota > Actinomycetes > Streptomycetales > Streptomycetaceae > Streptomyces. The sequence goes on from NZ_JAAAXQ010000608.1 coordinate 1,146, forward strand.
CCTCCGCGGGTGGCGTGCCGGCTCCGGCGGCTCCGGCCCTCAGGGCCGCGTTCCGCAGGCCGCCGGGCCTCCGGCTTCCGTCACGGCGGACCCCCGCCTCCGTCACGGCGGACCACACGGCCTCCGTCACGGTCACTGCGGACCGCGGCCCCCTCAGCGGCGGTGGACCACCGGCATCCGTCACGGCACGACGGCCCGCTCAACGAGCATCTGGACCGCCGCAGTGATCGACTCGGCGTCGATGCCCGCCGCGTGCAGCTGCTCCCCGGGCGTCGCCGACGTCGGCATCGAGCGGACGGCCAGCCGGACCAGCCGCGGCACCGGCCTGCCGTCCGTGAATGCGTCGAGAACGGCGTCGCCGAGACCGCCCTCGGGGCGGTGGTCCTCGACGGTCACCAGGCAGCCAGTCTGCGCCGCCGCCTCCCGCAGGGTGCGGGCGTCCACCGGCTTGACGGAGTACAGGTCGACGACGCGGGCCGCGATGCCCTCCCGGGCCAGCTGGTCGGCGGCCTTCAGCGCCTCGTGCACGGTCGTCCCGGCGGCCACCAGCGTGACGCGGTCATCGCCGGTCGCCCGCAGCAGCTTGCTGCCTCCTATGGGGAACTCCTCGTCGGGCCCGTAGAGGACCGGCGTGTCGCCGCGGCAGGTCCGCAGGTAGCGCACGCCGGACGTGCCCGCCATCAGCACCACCAGCCGCGCCGTCTGGTTCGCGTCGCAGGGGTGCAACACCGTCGCCCCGTGCACCGCGCGGAAGGCCGCGAGGTCCTCCAGACCCATCTGGGAGGGGCCGTCGGGCCCGATGGCGACCCCGGCGTGGGATCCGACGAGATTGATGCCGGCCCTGCTGATCGCCGCCATGCGGACAAAGTCCGCGGCACGCGAGAAGAACGCCGCGAACGTCGACGCGTACGGGATCCAGCCCCGCGCCTGCATGCCGACGGCGGCCGCGACGAGCTGCTGCTCGGCTATGTAGCACTCGAAGAACCGCTCGGGGTGCTCCTTGGCGAAGTACTCGGCGCGTGTCGAGTCGCTGACCTCCCCGTCGAGGGCGACCACGTCGGCGCGGGCCGCGCCCAGCGCTGCCAGCGCCTGCCCGTACGCCGTGCGCGTGGCGACCGACTCGCCCTTCTCGTACCGCGGCAGTTCCAGGTGCCCGGTCCTCACGGGACGCAGGACACGTGTCTCGGCCGGCGGCTGCACCTCGATGCGCAGGTCGCGCGGCCCGCCGAGTTCGGCGACGGCCGCCTCCGCGTCCTTGATGGGCTTGCCGTGCAGGCCCTCACGGTCCTCGGCGGCGGCGACGCCGCGGCCCTTCTTCGTACGGGCCAGGATCACGGTCGGTTTGCCGATGGTGGACCGCGCCTCCGCGTACGCCCGGTCGATCGCGTCGATGTCGTGCCCGTCGATCTCGACGGTGTGCCAGTCGAACGCGTACAGCCTGCGCGTGTACGCCGCGATGTCGTGCTGGTGCCGGGTGGGACCGCGCTGCCCCAGCCGGTTGACGTCCACGATCAGCGTCAGATTGTCCAGGTGCTCGTGTCCCGCGTGCTCGACCGCCTCCCAGACCGATCCCTCGGCCATCTCACTGTCGCCGGACAGCACCCACACGCGGTACGGCACGCGGTCGAGCCGCTTGCCGGCCAGCGCCATGCCGACGCCCACGGGCAGGCCCTGGCCGAGCGAGCCTGTGGCCACCTCGACCCACGGCAGCCGGGGCGTGGGGTGTCCCTCGAGGCGGCTGCCGGCCTTGCGGAAGGTCAGCAGCTCCTCGTCGTCGATGACCCCGGCCGCCTTGTACGTCGCGTACAGCAGCGGCGAGGCATGTCCCTTGGACAGGACGAAGTGGTCGTTGCCGGGG
>NZ_JAAAXQ010000609.1 GCF_009916105.1 Streptomyces sp. GC420
GGCGGCGGCGATCGCCGAGGCCTCGATCGAGCTGCTGCTGTCCCAGGACTGGCGGACGGAGATCGGGCGCATCGAGACCGGCCTGCGCGACGGACTCGCTCCGGCGGCCTCGCTGCCCGGGGTGCGGTGGCGGGCCGCGCCTGGTCAGGGCGTGCGCGAGCAGGGCACCGCGGGGCCGCCTGACCCGGGCACGGGCGGCGCGCGGTACGGGGCGCGGGGCCCTGGGGGCCGGACGGACAGCGGCGAGGAGCAGCCGCAGCGGGGTGAAGGCGAGTGCGTCGAGCGCCCTCAGCAGCCGGAAGAGGGCGGCCTCGCCGCGGGCCAGCCAGAGGCCGCACAGCGCGGCGGCGAGGAGATGGGCGAGGAGCATCGTGGCGGAGCCGTGGCCCGTGGCCGCCAGGGCGGCCGTGTCCGTGTGCGCGGCGGCCCCGCCCGTGGCGGCCGTGCCGTCCGCCGCGGCCCGTGCCCCAGCCGTGACCGCCGCACGCGCCGCGCCTGCCATCCCGGGCATCCCTGGCATCCCGGCCGTGTCCGCCATGGCGGGGTCGTGATGCGGATGCGCCGCGCCCGGCCGGCTCCCGGCGAAGATCAGGTGCAGTGCGGCCTGGACGGCGACGAGCCCGGCCGCGACCGGGAGCGTGCCGCGGCGGCGCCCGCCCGCGAGCCAGGCGGCGGTGCCGGTCACCGTGAAAGCGGCCAGAACACCGCTGAGCGGAATTTCACGGCCGGACTGGTATGAATGCCCCAGCGTGGCGAGTGCGACGCACACCGCCGCGAAGATCGCGGCCCGTAAGGCGCGCATCGGCGACCGGGCGTCCGTCATCGTCCGCTCATGCTGCCATCGTTTTCCCCGCAGCTGAATGGTTCTCCCGGGAGCGGAATCCGGTGGGCTCCGGCCGTGGCGGCGGGCAGAGTCACCGGCATGAGACTTCTGCTGCTGGGAGGAACGGGGTTCGTGGGCCGGGCGGTCGCGGAGGCGGCCGTGGCCCGGGGGTGGGAGGTGACCGTCTTCCACCGCGGCCGGCACGCGGCGCCCGCCGGGACGCGCGGTGTGCTCGGCGACCGGGTCGCGCCGGGCGGTCTCGCGGCGTTCACCGGCACGGGCGCGCTCGCGGGCGAGACGTGGGACGTCGTCGTGGACACCTGGTCGGCCGCGCCGCGCGCGGTGCGCGGGACGGCGCGGCTGCTGAAGGACCGGACGGCCCGCTACGCGTACGTCTCGACCGTCTCCGTGTACGGATATCCCACGCCGGCCGGCCTCGGCGAGGACGGGCCCGTGGTGGACGGTGATCCGGACGCCGACGCGGTCGACTACGCGGCGGACAAACGCGGCGGGGAGCTCGCCGCCCTCGCGGAGTTCGGCACGGGGCGGTCGCTGCTGGTGCGGGCCGGGCTGATCCTCGGGCCGTACGAGAACATCGGCCGGCTGCCGTGGTGGCTCACCCGCATCGCCCGCGGCGGAGCCGTACTGGCGCCGGGACCAAGGGACTTGCCCCTGCAGTACATCGACGCGCGTGATCTCGCCGAGTGGATCCTGAGCGCCTCGCGGGAAGCTCCCGGCGGGGCGTACAACCTGGTCAGCGAGGAGGGGCACGCCACGATGGGCGAGTTGCTCGGCGCGTGCGTGCGGGTCACCGGCTCCGGCGCCGAACTCCGCTGGGCCGACCCGGCACTTGTGCTCGGCGCGGGTGTGCTGCCGTGGACCGAGCTGCCCGTGTGGATCCCGCCGGGAGAGGACCACGACACGATGCACCGCACGAACGTCGCCAAGGCGCTTGCCACGGGGCTGCGTTGCCGGCCGGTGACGCGGACGGTGGCCGACACCTGGACGTGGCTCGCGTCGATCGGGGGCGCGGCGCCGCTGCGGCCCGACCGCCCGGCGGTCGGGCTTGCACCGGAGAAGGAGGCGGAACTGCTCGCCCTGCTTGAGGCGTGACGGTGCGTGAAGTCCGTGCCCCGCCGGTCCGCTGCGGAGCGGCGTCGCCTCTTACGTCCGCACCCCGTCCTGAACGCCCCTTGCGGCGAGCGGCGTTCACCCGGAGCCCTGTCCTCGCCCGACGCGGACAATCGGTCGGTACCGGCGGTTCTCACCTGTCTCGACCGAGAGCTGCTCCCATGCCCGTATTGCGGGCGGAGGAAACTACAAATCTGAGAGCTCTCTGAACACCTTCACCACGGGGCCCGTATGTGTAGACGCGCTTCTCCCACACCGGGGGTCCCCCTACTTCCGGGAAGGTTTCGAAGGAGTTCCATGCGACGCAACACGCGCAAACGATCGAAAACGGCAAGCCGGGCGATCGCCGCCGCGGCGGCTCTGACCCTGGGAGCAGGTGGGCTGGTAGCGGCAAATGTGTATGCCTCGGCACACGAGGGCGGCTGGGGCGGCTGGGGCGGCGACAGGAAGAACTCGACCCAGAACCAGAACAACCAGGTCCTCGCCGGCGGCGCGGCCACCATCGACTGCCCCGACGTCGGCAACTCCCTGACGTCCGTGCCGGACCAGGCCAGGACGCAGGTCGACAGGGAACTCGCGCTCCTGGACAAGCAGATCGCCGAGGCCTACCAGCGGCTGCAGAACTCGCAGCGGGCGGTCCAGCAGGACGCGAACTTCGCACAGAACGCGATCGTCGGACCGCTGAACGAGAAGCGGAAGGCGACCGTCGACCGCATCGCGATCGCGATCGACCGGGTGGGTGACCGGCCGCAGGGCCTGGACCAGCTCGCGGCCTGCACACTGCGCGCCTCCGGCAACGACACCAACGCCGGGGAGGGCCAGCAGGGCAACGGACAGGACCAGGGCGGTGACCAGGGCCAGGACCAGGGCGGCAACCAGGACCAGGGCCAGGGGCAGGACCAGGGCCAGGGGCAGGGACAGGGACAGGGACAGGGCAACGGCGGGCAGGCCGGCAACGGCCCCGTCGCCGCGGACTTCGTGGACATCACCACCGTCCAGCCCAACGTCCAGAACCCGCGCAAGTCGCGCGGCGCCTCCC
>NZ_JAAAXQ010000060.1 GCF_009916105.1 Streptomyces sp. GC420
CAACTCCAACGACGAACCTCCCGAGAACCACAAGGGCACATGGCAGTATCCCGCGCTGGTCGGCTGGAACGGTTACCCCGAGGGCCTGCGTGACCGGCTGACCCAGGCCGACTTCGGCAGTGCCCACCTCGGCGCGCCCCTTCCCTACCCCGACGGCTGCGGCGGCTGGCAGCAGGCCGATGTGCGCACCGCGCGCGACCGGCTCGGCTGGAGGCCCCGGATCGCCCTGGAGGAGTCACTGGCGGACATCTGGATGGAGGCGGCATGCCGCATCTGATCAGTACGGCGATACAGCACGCCGGCGCCACCTCCGGCCCGTTCGGCATCGGCGTCCCCGGCTTCGGCCATCCGCTGCTCGCACCGGCCGAGTGGGGCGAGCTGGCCAGACCGGGCGTCCCCCTCCACTGGGTCGTGCTCAATGTCACGGTGAGCGGGTACGCCGGTCCCGGCACCCGCCCCGACCCGCGCTGCCTGGAGGCGGCGGGCCGGCTGCGGAACGCCGGCGTCCTCGTTCTGGGCCACCTCGACGCCGCGCACGGCGTCCGTGGCCTCGGCGAGCTGATCTCCGACGCCCACCGCTACCTCGACTGGTATCTGGTCGACGGGTTCTACATGGACCGCTGTCCCACGGACCGGACACACCTGCCCGAGGTGCGCCGTGTGACCGCCACGCTGCGGGAGCGGCTGGGCGGCGGCCACGTGGTGCTCTCCCACGGCGCGCACCCGGATCCCGGATACCTGGAAGCCGCCGACCAGTTGGTGACCTTCGCGGGCGCCTGGGCCGACTATCGCTGGTCACAGGTGGCCGAGTGGACGGCGGACCATCCGCCGGAGCGGTTCTGCCATCTTGTCGGCGGCGTCCCGAGGACCCATCTGGAGGAGGCAGTGCGCATCGCGCGCTGGCAGGGTGCCGCCACGATCTACTTCACCGACCGGAAGGACTGGGCGGTAATGCCCGGCCACTGGGACGAATTCGTCTCGCTTGCCGGACAGGGTGTCTCGGAATGAAAGCCGGCATGGCACTGTTACTGACAGATGTCCCCGGGCGGGCCCGTCCTGCCGGGGTGTCCCCGTAGTGAAATACCGACCAACGGAGTCCCCGTGTCGCTGCCACCCCTGGTCGAGCCGGCTGCCGAGCTCACCGTCGACGAGGTCCGCAGGTACTCCCGCCACCTGATCATCCCGGATGTCGGGATGGACGGGCAGAAGCGGCTGAAGAACGCCAAGGTGCTGTGTGTGGGCGCGGGCGGCCTGGGCTCGCCCGCCCTGATGTACCTGGCCGCAGCCGGTGTGGGCACCCTCGGCATCGTGGAGTTCGACGAGGTCGACGAGTCCAACCTGCAGCGCCAGATCATCCACAGCCAGGCGGACATCGGCCGCTCCAAGGCGGAGTCCGCGCGCGACACCGTCAAGGGCATCAACCCGTACACGAACGTCGTCCTTCACGAAGAGCGGCTCGAGGCCGACAACGTGATGGAGATCTTCAGCCAGTACGACCTGATCGTCGACGGCACCGACAACTTCGCGACCCGCTACCTGGTCAACGACGCCTGCGTGCTGCTGAACAAGCCGTACGTCTGGGGTTCGATCTACCGCTTCGACGGCCAGGCCTCCGTCTTCTGGTCCGAGCACGGTCCCTGCTACCGCTGCCTCTACCCGGAGCCCCCGCCGCCGGGCATGGTCCCCTCCTGCGCCGAGGGCGGCGTGCTGGGCGTGCTCTGCGCCTCCATCGGCTCCATCCAGGTCAACGAGGCCATCAAACTGCTCGCCGGCATCGGCGAGCCGCTGGTCGGCCGGCTGATGATCTACGACGCCCTGGAGATGCAGTACCGCCAGGTGAAGGTCCGCAAGGACCCGAACTGCGCCGTCTGCGGCGAGAACCCGACCGTCACCGAGCTCATCGACTACGAGGCCTTCTGCGGCGTCGTCTCCGAGGAGGCCCAGGCGGCGGCGGCCGACTCGACGATCACCCCCAAGCAGCTCAAGGAGTGGATCGACGAGGGCGAGAAGATCGACATCATCGACGTCCGCGAGCCGAACGAGTACGAGATCGTCTCGATCCCCGGCGCCCGGCTGATCCCGAAGAACGAGTTCCTGATGGGCACCGCCCTCCAGGACATGCCGCAGGACAAGAAAATCGTCCTGCATTGCAAGACGGGTGTCCGCAGTGCGGAAGTCCTCGCGGTCCTGAAGTCCGCGGGCTTCTCCGACGCCGTGCACGTGGGCGGCGGCGTCATCGGCTGGGTCCACCAGATCGAGCCCGAGAAGCCGGTCTACTGAGCACTCCGCCGGCAGTCCGGTACGAGAACCGGTCGTGAACAGGCCGGCGAACAGGCCGCACGAGCGAAGGGACCGGCCCCCGCGGGATGGGGGCCGGTCCCTTCGTGCGTGACACCTCGGGCGGGCCGGGAGCGGAACCCGGGAGCCGGCGGGCCGGGAGCGGGCTCAGGAGCAGGTCTTGCCGTCCTTTGGGACCCTGCCGTTCAGCAGGTACGCATCCACGGTGGACGTCACGCAGGAGTTCCCCGCGGTGTACGCGCCGTGGCCCTCACCCTCGAAGGTCAGCCGGACACCGACGCCCTCGCCGAGTTCCTCGGCCATCTTCCGCGCCCCCTCGTAGGGTGTGGCCGGGTCGCCCGTCGTGCCGACGACCAGGATCGGGTCCGCGCCCGGCGCGCTCACCTCCGGGTCGTCACCCTCGCCCGCGACCGGCCAGTCGGCACACCAGCCCGCCGTGTCCCAGGCGAGGAACGGGCCGAACACCGGGGAGATCTCACGGAACTCCGGCACCAGCGCCTTCGCCTCGGCCCGAGTGGGCCGCTGCCTGGCGTCGGCGCAGGAGATGGCGCGCTGCGAGTGGCTCTGGGTGCCGTAGTGGCCCTTCTCGTCGCGGTCGTTGTACGAGTCCGCCATGGCGAGCAGCAGGTCGCCGCTGCCGTTCTCGGCCTCCTCCAGTCCCTGGGTGAGGTACGTCCAGCTCTCCTTGCTGTAGAGCGGCAGGACGATCCCGGTCAGGGCGCTGCTCTCGCCCAGTTCGCGGCCGCTGGAGGTCGGCAGCGGCTTCTTGTCGATCCGCTCCAGCAGCCGGACGATCTTCTCGGTGCCCTGCTCCGGGTCCTGCCCGGTGCTCTTGAGGTAGTTCTCCAGAGCCCGCTGGAAGCCCGTGGTCTGGTTGCGCGCGTGTCCGACGGCGTCGGCGGTCGGGTCCACGACGGCGTCGAGGACGACCCGTCCGACGTTCCCCGGGAAGTGGTGGGCGTAGACGCCGCCCAGCTCCGTGCCGTAGGAGAAGCCCAGGTAGTTCAGTTTCCGGTCGCCGAGCACATGGCGCATCAGGTCCATGTCGCGCGCGGCGTTGCTGGTGGAGACATGGGGGAGGAGCTTGCCGGAGCGGCGCTCGCAGTCCCGGCCGAAGTCGGCGCCGTCGGCCATGTACGCCTGCTCCTCGGCGGCGGTGTCGGGGGTCAGGTCGATCTCCGCCGCCGTCTCCATCTCCTTGTCGTCCCGGCAGCGCACGCCCGCACTGGCCGACACCCCGCGCGGATCGAAGCTCACCAGGTCGTAGCGGCTGTTCAGCTTGGTGAAGGAGGAGGCGGAGGACGGCAGCCCGGAGACGCCCGAGCCGCCCGGCCCTCCGAAGTTGAACAGGAGCGAGCCGATGCGCTTGCCCGGGTCCGTGGCCTTCTTGCGTATGACGGCGATGCCGATGGTCTCGCCCTCGGGCTTGTCGTAGTCCAGCGGCACCCTGATCGTCGAGCACTCCCAGCCGGAGCCGGGGGCCTCGCCGCCCTCCGGTGCCTCGCAGCGGCCCCAGTCCGGCTTCTGGCCGGTCAGCGCGGCGGGCAGGTCCTGCGAGCCGGGCCCGGCAGCGGCCGGGGAGCCGTCACCGCCCGGTTTACCGTCGCCGGCGCCGTCCGAGCCGCTGTCGCAGGCCACCAGGGTCCCGGCGAGCAGCAGCGCCGCCGCGGCGGCCCCGGCCCGTATCTTGTCCAGCATTTTCTTCCCCCGCCCGTGCCGATGCCGCAGATGTCCTCGCGGTCACTGGTCGTTCTGGTCGTTCTGGTCGTGCTGGTCGTTCATCGTAGTTGCGTCAGCCGCACAGGGTCCCCCTCGCCGGGACCCGCCCGTCGAGCAGGTAGCCGTCGACCGCGTCCCGGACACAGCGGTCGCCCGCGTTGTACGCGCCGTGTCCCTCCCCCTTGTACGTGAGCTCGACGCCCACGGACTCACCCAGCCGTTCCGCCATTCTCCGCGCGCCCTCGTAGGGTGTGGCCGGGTCGCCCGTCGTGCCGACGACGAGGATCGGCGCCGCGCCGTCCGCGCTCACGTCCGGGTGCTCCCACTGGCCGGGCACGGGCCAGCCGTCGCAGCCGAGCAGCCCCCAGGCGAGGTAGTCGCCGAAGACGGCCGAGGCCCTGCGGAACTCGGGCAGCCGCGCCTCGATGCCGGCGGCGTCGTAGCGCCCCTTGTAGTCGGCGCAGTTCACGGCCGCGTTGGCCGCCTGGAGATTGCTGTAGGTGCCGTTCTCGCTGCGCCCGTTCATCGCGTCGGAGAGGGAGAGCAGCAGCGAGCCGGTGCCGCCCTGCGCCTCGTCGACGCCCTGTTCGAGCAGTGGCCAGTAGTCCTTGGAGTACAGGGCCTGGACGATGCCGTTGGTGGCCTGGGTCTGGGTCAGTTCGCGAAAGCCCCGGCCCGGGAGGGGGTTCTTGTCGAGGGAGGCGAGGAGTTCGGTGATGTTCGCCTCCACCTCCGCCACCGTGGCGCCGCTCAGCAGGCATTCGTCGCCGCGGTCCACGCAGTCCCGCGCCCAGTTGTCCAGGGCCTGCTGGAAACCCTTCGCCTGGGCCAGGGAGCCCTGCTCGGCGTTCGTGGTGGGGTCGACGGCGGCGTCGAAGACCGCCCGGCCCACGTTCCGCGGATACAGGTGCGCGTAGACACCGCCCAGTTCCGTGCCGTACGAGATGCCGAAGTAGTGCAGCTTCCGGTCGCCGAGGACCTCGCGCATCAGGTCCATGTCGCGGGCCGCCTGGGTCGTGCCGACGTACGGCAGGGTCCTGCCCGAGTGGTCCTCGCAGGCGTCGACGTACGCGGTGTGGTTCTTCAGCAGGCTCCGCTCCTCGGCGGCCGTGTCCGGGGTGAAGTCCTGCGCGTAGTACGCGTCGAGGTCCTCGTCGTCCTCGCAGCGCACCCCGTCGCTGCGGCCGATGCCGCGCGGGTCGAAGCTGACGAGGTCGTACCGGCCGCGCAGGCTCCGGAAGTCCCCCGCGGCGGCGGGCAGCGTGACGACGCCGGACGCTCCGGGGCCGCCGAAGTTGAACAGCAGCGAGCCGATCCGGTTCTTCCGGTCGGTGGCCTTCGCCCGGATCAGGGCCAGTCCGATGCGCTCGCCGCCGGGGTCGGCGTGGTCCAGCGGGACCCGCAGCGTGGCGCACTCCCAGCTGCCGCCGCCCGGTGGCGGGGAAGGGGCCGTGCCGCCGCCCTCCGAGTCCGAGGGGTCGGGACAGCGGTCCCAGTCCAGGGTCTGTTCCCGCAGGTCCACGTCCTCCTGCTCGGCTTCGTCGCAGGAGGCCAGAGACCCCAGGGTCACGGACAGCACCAGGGCGAGGACGAGGACGAGCAGCCGGGCGGTGGTCGTACGGCGACGGGCGGAGACGGCCATACGGCCATGGTCGGCCGGGCGGGGGCGCGCGGCGCGGCCCGTGCGCCGTACGAGTGAGCCCGCGCCGGACTGCCGACGGAGCGCTCAGAGCGCGCCCTTCTTCGTCAGCTGGTTGAAGGCGAGCCAGCCGGGCAGCACCGGCAGCCAGAACGTCAGCAGCCGGAACAGCAGCACCGCCGGTGTCGCGACCTCGCTCGGCAGGCCGATGGCGACCAGGCCGACGGTCAGGGTCAGCTCCACGGCGCCCACACCACCCGGTGTCGGAGCGGCCGAGCCGAGCGCGTTGCCGGCGAGGAAGACCACGGCGATGCTGGCGTAGCTGACGGCGACGCCCTCCGGCGAGAAGGCCCGGATCGAGGCGTCCAGGCACATCACGAAGGCGCCGGTCAGCAGCAGCATGCCGCCGATGCCGGTGAGCAGCTTCTGCGGGCGCTGGAGCACGTCGAGCATGCGCGGCACGACACCCGCGAACAGCGCCCGCACCCGGGTCGCCACGAACTTCCGCAGGATCGGGACCGCGGTCACCACCAGCACCAGGACGGCGACCGTCAGCAGGCCGGCGATCACCGTCCGGGAAGGGGAGAGCGACGGCGTCTTCTCGGTCCCGGTGAGGTAACCGAAGGTGAGCAGGAGCAGGATGTGCGCCCCCAGCCCGAACAGCTGGGAAGCGCCGACGCTCGCCACCGCGAGCCCCGGCCGTACGCCCGCGCGCTGGAGGAAGCGGGTGTTGAGCGCCACACCGCCGACCGCAGCCGGGGCGACCAGTTTCACGAAGGAACCCGCGACCTGCGCCATGACCGTCCGCAGGAACGGCACCCGCTCGGGCACGAAACCCAGCAGGCTCATCGCCGCCGCGAAGTAGCTCAGCGCGGAGAACAGCACACCGGCGGCCACCCAGCCCCACTCGGCCTCTCCGAGGATCTGGTCCCAGTTGATGTGGGCGAGCTGCGAGAGCAGGAAGTAGGCGGCGAAGGCGCCGGCGACGAAGCTGACCAGGGTGCGCGGCCTGATCCGCTCCAGCCGCACCGGCTCCACCGGCGCCTGCGGCCGGATCAGCAGCACCTGGTGCCGGATCTGGGAGAGCAGGTCCTCCTCGCGGGCCTCCTCCAGGGCCTCGTCGATGGCGCGCTTCTCGGCCTGCCGCTCGGCCCGCACGGCCTTGCGGGCGGCCTTGCCCTCCGTGGGGCGCGGCCGCTCCCCGGTGTGCCGGGCGCCGTCGGAGGCCGCGAGCACGGCTTCACGCTGCCGCTGGGCGCGCTCGCGGGCCAGCCGGCGCAGCGTGGCGCGGGTGCTGCGGGTCAGGGCGATCGGCTGGAGCAGGGGCAGGGAGTCCGCGACCGCGTCCGGTCCCATGACCTCCACCGCCGCGGCCACCGAGCGCTCCGCGCCGACCCGCAGGCCGAGGGTGGTGAGCAGCTGCGCGACGTCCATCCGCAGGACGAGGTCGCCCGCCGCGATCTCGCCGCCGCGCAGATCGGTGAGGATCACCTTGTCGGGCACGGTGTCGGTGTCCCCGGCCTCCGGCGTGCCGGAACGATCCACCAGGATCGCGTCCCCGGCCAGCCTGCGGTGTGCGATCCGCCGCGACTGGAGGGACTTCACCTGCCGCCAGGCGCTGCGCAGCAGATCGTCGGTGATCTCCTCGTCGGACAGCGAGTCCAGGGTGTGGCCGCCCAGATGCTCGTACACCAGCATCACCGCGTCCGGGCCGAGCTCCGACGTGGCGATCAGCTTCGGCGCCTTCGCCCCGGCGGCGATCGCGGCGTAGGCGAGCAGGGCCTCCTGCTCCAGGGCCTGGCGCAGCGACTGCAGGCTGCTGCGCTGGGTGATGCCGCGCAGGGTCAGCCGCCGCCACACGCGGTAGAAGAAGCCCTGGGCCTGCTGTTCGCGGTCGACCACGGTGACGTCGAGGGGCGGCCCGTCCTCCAGGGCGACGAGGTAGCGGCGGCCCCGGTCGTTGTGGTCCGGGTTCTCCGGAGTCTCCTCGGCCCGTACGGCGTTCACCGGCTTGAAGCCGACGCGGCGCAGGCCCGCGAGGAGGGTCTGGCCGGTGGGGCGCACGTTCGGTGAGCCGACGGCGTACACCGTGCCGTAGGCGGCCGTCCAGCCGATCAGCACGGTCAGAATGATCGAGAAGGGCGTTGTCAGCCCGCTGACCAGCATCGCGAAGGCGTCGAGCAGCAGGACGACCCACAGCACGACCCGCCAGCGCGGCCTGCGGGCCATGCCGACGGCCGTCATGTACGCGATCACGGGCGCGAGATAGCCGTGCACCGGGTCGGTGAGCGCGTCCCCGGGACCGTACTGGGTCAGCGCGTCCCGCAACGATTCGGGTGCCGTGCGTGACACCCACAGGTCGGTGGCGAGCGAGACGCCGTGCGCCAGGACCGCCGCGAGGACGCCGTCGGCGATGCGCAGGCCGTCGCGCTTGATCAGCCGCTCGATGGCGAAGACCACCGGGACCAGCAGCACCGCGATCGAGGAGGCCAGGCCGGCGAACTTGATCAGCAGGTCGGGCGCCTGGCCGGTGCCCTTGCTGATGTCCTGTTCGAGGCCCGTGGTGGTGCCGTGTGCGAAGGCGGCGAGTGCCAGCACCAGCACGATGCCGAGCACGCCGACGAGCAGCCGCATGAGGTCGGAGGGGCGGTGCACACGGGCGGGGAGCAGCGGCTCGTCGCGCTCGACGCGGTCGGCGTCGGGGTGCCCGTGGTGGCCGTCCCCGGTGTCCCGGCCGGGCGCGTCCGCGGGGTGGTCCGGGGCGGCGGAGTGGTCGGTGCCGGCGGTGCGGTCCGGGGCGGCGGAGTGGTCGGTGCCGGCGGTGCGGTCCGGGGCCGCGGCGCCTTCCCGCTCACCCGGGCCGTCGCCCGTGACGGCGCTCTCCGGGACGCCGGGGCCCGCCGCGTCCCCGGGCGGCACCGGCCCGGGCGCGTCCGGGCGCGCCGGAGCGTCGGAGCGCCGTTCCGCCTTCGCGGACCGCCGGCTCTGCTCCTCCGCCGCCGTCTCTTCTTGATCTCGTATCACCAGTCACCGCCCGGACGATGGTGGCACGACCGGAGCGCCGAAGGGGGCATCAGGGTGCGAAGCGCGGGCGCGAGGGGGGTGAGATGTGACGCATCGAACCTCCCGGTCCACTGTCGGTGCCATGGGGCAGGATGTTCCGGATGAGCGAGGACTTGCCAGACCTGCCCGCGTATGCGGAACGGGTGCTCGACGTGGCCGAGCTGGTTCCGCCCGGCCGCGTGATGACGTACGGGGACGTCGCCGAATGGCTCGGCGAGGGAGGGCCCCGCCAGGTGGGACGCGTCATGGCGCTGTACGGCGGAGCCGTGCCGTGGTGGCGCGTCGTCCGCGCCGACGGCATCCTGCTGCCCGGCCACGAGGTGGAGGCGCTCGGCCGCTACAGGGAGGAGGGCACGCCGCTGCGGGCCGCCGCCCGGCAGGCGGACGACCACGTGCCGCGCCTCGACATGAGACGGGCGCGCTGGGACGGATCGGTTCACGGGCAGGACGCTCACACCTGACAGCTTCGTCCATCCGGGCGCCCGGCGGGTCCCCGGACGAAGACCGTACGCGGTACGGGCGACATCCGCGCCCACTGGCGTAGCGTCTCCGGGACACGGCCCGCCCGTCACCCCCGGTGCATCCGGCACCTCCGGTACGTGCGATCCGCGCTGCCGCACCACCATCAGCACACCCACCAGGACCGGCGAACCACGTGAGCTCCTCCTCCTTCTCCCGAAGCGGGCCGCACCTCGGACAGGTGCGGCGGGGGACCCGTGGCGCGTACCGGCTCGTCCGTACGCCACCGCAACCGCCCGGCCCTCCTCAACTGGACGCACGGCAGCGTGCGGTGGTTGACCACCCCGGAGGTCCGCTGCTGGTCCTGGCGGGGCCGGGCACCGGGAAGACCACCACCCTCGTCGAGTCCGTCGCCGCCAGGATCGCCAGGGGGGCCGACCCCGAACGCCTCCTGGTGCTCACCTTCAGCCGCAAGGCCGCCGTGGAACTGCGCGACCGGATGGCCGCCCGGCTCGGCGGCGCCCCGGCACCGCAGGCCACCACGTTCCACTCGTTCTGCTACGCGCTGGTCCGCGCCCACCAGGACGCCGACCTGTTCGTGGATCCCCTGCGGCTGCTGTCCGGCCCGGAGCAGGACCTGTACGTACGGGAGCTGCTGGCCGGCGAGCAGGAGCTGGCCCGCGAGGGCCGCGCCCGTGTCCACTGGCCCTCCGACCTGCGGGCCTGCCTGACCACCCGGGGCTTCGCCGACGAGGTGCGCGCCGTGCTGGCCCGCAGCCGTGAGCTGGGTCTCGGCCCAGCGCAGCTCGCCGGCTTCGCCCGGCGCATCGGCCGTCCCGACTGGCGGGCTGCGGCATCGTTCCTCGCCGAGTACCTGGACGTGCTCGACGCCCAGGGGGTCCTCGACTACGCGGAACTCGTCCACCGGGCCGTGCTGCTCGCCTCCCGCGACCAGGTCGCGGCCGGGCTGTCCGCGCGCTACGACGCGGTGTACGTCGACGAGTACCAGGACACCGACCCGTCCCAGGTGCGGCTGCTGCGGGCGCTGGCCGGGGACGGCCGGACCCTGGTCGCCTTCGGTGACCCCGACCAGTCGATCTACGCGTTCCGCGGCGCCGACGTGAACGGCATCCTCGGCTTCCCCGCCATGTTCCGCCGCTCCGACGGCACCGAGGCGCCGATCGAGGTACTGGGCGTCTCCCGCCGCTCCGGCGCCGGGCTGCTCGCCGCCACCCGCCTGATCACGCGCCGTATGCCGCTCCCCCGGCTGCCCGCGGAGAAGGTACGGGTGCACCGGGAGCTCACCGCGGCCCGCGAGGGCGGGCGCGTCGAGGCCTTCACCTACCCGACGCCCACGACGGAGCTGGACAACATCGCCGACCTGCTGCGGCGGGCCCACCTGGAGGACGGCGTCCCGTGGAGCGAGATGGCCGTCCTCGTCCGCGCCGGGGCGCGCAGCATCCCCTCCCTGCGCCGAGCCCTCACCTCGGCGGGCGTTCCTCTGGACATCAGCGGAAACGACGTCCCCCTGCACCAGGAGCCGGCCGTGGCCCCGCTCCTGACCGCCCTCCGTGCGGCGGCATGCGCCGCCCTCACGGCTCCCGCGCCCGTCCATGCTCCGGCACCGGGTGCGGGGCAGCCGGCTGACGCTCCGGCGGCGCCCAGTGGCCCATCGGCTCGGGTGGACGGCCCGCAGGTCCCGGCGCCCGGCGCGGGCAGGCCGGAGGTCGGCGGGCGGGTCGCCGCCGGCCCCTCGGCGGGGGCCGCCGGTTCCCGGCCGGTCGGCTCTCCGGTGCCGGACGCCTCGCCGACCGCCCAGGGTGACGGCCCCTGGGATCCGGTGTCGCGGCGGGACGCCGGGCCGTCGGGCGCTTCCGCGCCCGTTCATGGCACGGCACTGGGTACGGGGCGGCAGCGGCCGGGCGCGGGTGAGCCGGGGGCCGCCGGTTCCCGGCCGGTCGGCTCTCCGGTGCCGGACGCCTCGCCGACCGCCCAGGGTGACGGCCCCTGGGATCCGGTGTCGCGGCGGGACGCCGGGCCCTCGGACGCCCCCGCCTCCGCCCCGGCGTCCGGCGCGGGGGCGGCCGCGTCCGCCTCCGGCTCCACGGCGGTGCCGGGCGCCGGGCGGCCGGATGGGGAGGGGCCGGGAGGCGTGCGGCCGGAGCGGGACACCGGGGCGCCGCCGGACCCCGGCACACCGGGTGGCCCGGGGCAGCCGGAAGCCGGTGCGCGGGGCGCGGCCGGGCCGCAGCGGGACGGCTCCCTGACAGCGGAACCGGCAGCGGCAGCGGAACCGGCACTGGAAGCGGCCGGGACGGAGCCGGAGACCCGGCCCGTGTCCGCGGCAGGCGTGGGCGCGCCGGAAGAGCCGGTGAACGCGCCCTGGCTGACCGTCGAGACCGCCCTGGACCTGCTCACCTCGCCGCTCGGCGGCATGGACCCCGCCGACCTGCGGCGGCTCGGGCGCGCGCTGCGCGACGAGGAGCGGGCCGGCGGCAACCGAGTACCGCCGCCGTCCGACGAACTGCTCGCGCGCGCCGTCGCGGAACCGGAACGGCTGGTCGCGCACGACCCGGCGTACGCGCGCGGCGCCCAGCGCCTGGGCAGGCTGCTGCGCGAGGCCCGGGAGGTCCTGGAGCGCGGCGGCACGGCGGAAGAGGCGCTGTGGGCGCTGTGGAACGGCACACCGTGGCCCGCGCGGCTCGAGCGGGCCGCCCTGCGCGGCGGCGCCGCCGGGCGCAACGCCGACCGGGACCTGGACGCGGTGTGCGCGCTGTTCGAGACCGCGGCCCGCGCGGAGGACCGTACCGGGGGCCGGGGCGCGCTGAACTTCCTGGAGGAGGTCGACGCGCAGGACATCGCCGCCGACACGCTCTCCGGCCGGGCCGTCGGGTCCGACGCCGTGCAGCTGATGACCGCGCACCGGTCCAAGGGCCTCGAATGGCACCTCGTCGTCGTCGCCGGCGTCCAGGAAGGGCTCTGGCCCGACCTGCGGCGCCGCGGCTCGCTGCTGGAGGCCGACCGCATCGGCCGTGACGGCCTCGCAGAACCGCTCGGCCCCGGCGCGCTGCTCGCCGAGGAGCGGCGGCTGTTCTACGTCGCCGCGACCCGAGCCCGTGAACGGCTCGTCGTCACCGCGGTGAAGGCCCCCGCCGACGACGGCGACCAGCCCTCCCGCTTCCTCACCGAACTCGGCGTCGAGCCGAAGGACGTCACCGGGCGCCCCCGCCGGCCCCTCGCCGTGGCCGCGCTCGTCGCCGAGCTGCGCGCCACCACCGTCGACCCGGCCGCCTCGCCGGCGCTGCGCGAGGCGGCCGCCCGCCGCCTGGCCAGGCTCGCCGCGCTCAGCGACGAGGAGGGCCAGCCGCTCGTGCCCGCGGCGCACCCGTACCGCTGGTGGGGGCTGTACGAACCCACGCACACCCCGGCCCCCCTGCGGGACCGCGACCAGCCCGTCGCCCTCTCCGGCAGTGCCCTCGACCAGCTCGCGAACACCTGTGCCCTGCAGTGGTTCCTGGGCCGCGAGGTCAAGGCGGACGAGCCGGCCACCGCCGCCCAGGGCTTCGGCAACGTCGTCCACGTACTCGCCGACGAGGTGGCCTCCGGGCGCACCCCCGCCGACCTGGCGGTGCTCATGGAACGCCTCGACTCGGTCTGGGACGGCCTCGCCTTCGACGCCCCCTGGAAGTCCCGGCAGGAGAAGGACAACGCCCGCGCCGCCCTGGAGCGCTTCCTGAGCTGGCACGTGATGGACCGCGCGGGCCGCACCCCGGTCGCCACCGAGCACGGCTTCGACGTGACCCTGGAGGCGGGCCAGTACGAGGTGCGGATCCGCGGCAGCATGGACCGCGTCGAGGAGGACCACGACGGACGCGCGTACGTCGTCGACTTCAAGACCGGGAAGCAGACGCCCACCGGCCCCGAGGTCGCCCGTCACCCGCAGCTGGCCGTGTACCAGCTCGCCGTGCGCGAGGGCGCCGTCGACGAGGTCTTCGGTGGCCGCCGCCCGGAGCCGGGCGGCGCCGAGCTCGTCCACCTGCGCGTCGGCGCGGCGAAGAAGGACGGCGGGGACACCGTCCCGAAGGTGCAGGCGCAGGAGCCGCCGGCGGACGGGCCGGGGGAGTGGGTCGGCGGTCTCCTCGCCACCGCCGCCGGCCGCGTCCTCGACGAGCGGTTCACCCCGAGCACCGGCAACCACTGCGACACCTGCTCGTTCCGCGCCTCGTGCAGCGCACGGCCGGAGGGCCGGCACGTGGTGGAGTGACCGGCGTGAGGTGAGAGACCGGCACCTGGTGGAGTGACCGGCGTGAGGTGAGGTCCGGCAGCGGTGGGGTGACCGGCGTGAGGTGAGAGACCGGCGGGCCGCGCTGTCAGTGGACACCGTTAGCCTCACTGGGGTGTCCCCGCGCGTCACCGACCCCGAGCAGCTCAAGGAGCTCCTCGGCATCCCCTTCACACCGGAGCAGACGGCCTGCATCACCGCGCCGCCCGCCCCGCAGGTGATCGTGGCCGGAGCCGGCTCGGGGAAGACCACGGTCATGGCGGCGCGCGTCGTCTGGCTGGTGGGCACCGGGCAGGTCGCCCCCGAACAGGTCCTCGGGCTGACCTTCACCAACAAGGCGGCCGGCGAACTCGCCGAACGCGTCAGGACGGCCCTGGTCAGGGCCGGGGTGACCGACCCCGATCTGCTCGACCCGGACGAGCCGCCGGGTGAGTCGCAGATCTCGACGTACCACGCGTTCGCCGGGCAGCTCCTCACCGAGCACGGCCTGCGCATCGGCCTCGAACCGAGCGCCCGGCTGCTCGCAGACGCCACCCGTTTCCAGCTCGCCGCCCGCGTGCTGCGCGAGGCCCCCGGCCCCTACCCCGCGCTCACCCGGTCCTTCCCCGTCCTCGTCGCCGACCTGCTGGCGCTGGACGCCGAACTGTCCGAGCACCTGGTGCCCGCCGAACGGCTGCGCGCGTACGACCGCGAGCTGCTGGAGGAACTGGAGGGCGTCCGGCTCACCAACGACGAGCTGCGCAAGGTGCCCCTGACAGTGGCGGCCCGGCTGGAGCTCCTCGACCTCGTCGGGCGTTACCGCGAGGCCAAGCGCGCCCGGGATTTGCTCGACTTCGGCGACCAGATCGCGCTGTCCGCGACCCTCGCGCTGGAGCGGCCCGAGGTCGGCGCCATCCTGCGGGACCAGTTCCGCGTGGTGCTGCTGGACGAGTACCAGGACACCTCCGTCGCCCAGCGGCTGCTGCTGTCCGGTCTCTTCGGCGGCGGCACGGGCCACCCGGTGACCG
The DNA here is from genome assembly GCF_009916105.1 of Streptomyces sp. GC420. Classification (GTDB taxonomy): domain Bacteria; phylum Actinomycetota; class Actinomycetes; order Streptomycetales; family Streptomycetaceae; genus Streptomyces. The sequence continues at coordinate 14,468 of NZ_JAAAXQ010000060.1, forward strand.
CCGTCGGCGACCCCTGCCAGGCCATCTACGGCTGGCGCGGCGCCTCCGTCGCCAACCTCGACGACTTCCCCGAGCACTTCGCGCACCCCGGCGGCAGGCCCGCCACACGCTTCTCCCTCAGCGAGAACCGGCGCAGCGGCGGCCGCATCCTCGACCTCGCCAACGGCCTCGCCGCACCGCTGCGGGCCCAGCACGAGGGCGTCGAGGCGCTGCGGCCGGCCCCCGGCGCCGAGCGCGACGGGCAGCTGAGGGTCGCGCTGCTGCCCACACACGCCGAGGAGCTGGAGTGGCTCGCGGACTCCGTCGCGCACCTCGTGCGGACCGGCAAGGCACCCGGCGAGATCGCCGTGCTCTGCCGCACCGCCACCGACTTCCCGCAGATCCAGGCCGCCCTGGTCGCGCGCGACGTGCCGGTCGAGGTCGTCGGGCTGTCCGGGCTGCTGCACCTGCCCGAGGTCGCCGACCTGGTCGCGATGTGCCAGGTGCTCCAGGACCCGGGCGCCAACGCCTCCCTCGTCCGCCTCCTCACCGGACCGCGCTGGCGGATCGGACCGCGCGACCTGGCGCTGCTGGGCCGCCGTGCCCGGCTGCTCGTACGGCGTGAGCGCGGCGAGGACGCGGACGCCGACGCCCGGCTCGCGGAGGCCGTCGAAGGCGTGGACCCGTCCGAGGTGGTCTCGCTCGCCGACGCCCTCGACACCTTCCTGGAACCCGACGCGGGCGCCGATGGGCTGCCGTTCTCCGGCGAGGCCCGGGTGCGCTTCGCCCGCTTCGCCGCCGAACTGCGCGAGCTCCGCCGCTCGCTCGCCGACCCGCTGATGGACGTACTGCACCGGGTCCTGAACGTCACCGGCCTCGAGGTCGAACTCTCCGCCTCGCCGCACGCCCTGGCCGCGCGGCGGCGCGAGACCCTGACCAACTTCCTCGACATCGCCGCGTCCTTCGCGGCCCTCGACGGCGAGACGACCCTCCTCGCCTTCCTCGGTTTCCTGCGCACCGCCGCCCAGTACGAGAAGGGCCTGGACAACGCGCTGCCCGGCGGGGAGAACACGGTCAAGGTGCTCACCGCGCACAAGTCCAAGGGCCTGGAGTGGGACGTCGTGGCCGTCCCCGGACTGGTCACCAAGCAGTTCCCCAGCGACCGCACCCGCGAGTCCTGGACCTCCAACCCGCAGGTCCTCCCGCACTCCCTGCGCGGCGACGCCGACACACTGCCGGACGTCCCCGGCTGGAACAGCAAGGGCCTGGCCGCGTTCAAGGCCGACATGAAGGACCACCAGGCCACAGAGGAACTCCGCCTGGGCTACGTCACCTTCACCCGCCCCCGGTCCCTGCTGCTCGCCTCCGGCCACTGGTGGGGGCCCACCCAGAAGCGCCGCCGCGGTCCCTCGGTCTTCCTGGAGGCGCTGCGCACCCACTGCGAGGCCGGCCATGGCGAGATCGACGCCTGGGCCGGGGAACCCGCCCCCGACGCCGAGAACCCCTGCCTGCGCGACTCCCTCAACGACCATGCCTGGCCCCTGCCCCTCGACGACGCCGCCTTCGCCCGCCGCAGGAAGGCGGCCGATCTGGTGCTGGCCCACCTGGACGGGGTACCGGGGCAGCGCGGTGAAACGGCGGGGGCGGCGGGCGCGCACGCCCGGAGGGCGTCTGCCACGGGCTTCGCGGATTCCGCGGAGCCGGATCATCCCGCTGGCCCCGCTGGCCCCGCTGGCCCCGCTGGCCCCGCTGGCCCCGTGGTCCGGGACGGGGATCTTTTCGAGTCTCCGCCCGAGGACCCCGACTGGTTCGCACCTCCGCCCGAGGACGAACCGGACCCGGACCCGTACGACGGGGCCGAAAGCCCGGCCGACTGGGAGTCGTGGACGACCGAGCGCCCCGGCGCCCCCGACGCCGCCCCCGCAGGGGCGCCTCCGCATCCGACGGACGAGGCGGAGGGCGGCCGCCGGGTCGCCCTTCCCGCCCCCCGGAGGCCGCTCGCGGCGCCCGCGGCGCCCCTGGCGGACGGCCTGACCCCCGAGGAGGCGCGGGCCGTCGCCTCCTGGGACCGGGACCTCGACACGCTCGCCGCCGAGCTGCTGCGCGCACGCGGCGGCGTCCGGGACGTACCGCTGCCCCAGTCGCTCACCGCTTCCCAGCTGATGCGCCTCGCCGCCGACCCGGACGCGTTCGCGCAGGATCTGGCGCGGCCCATGCCCCGGCCTCCGCAGCCCGCGGCCCGCCGCGGGACCCGGTTCCATGCCTGGGTGGAGTCACGGTTCGAGGAACTGCAGCTGCCGATGCTGGAGCCCGACGAACTGCCGGGTGCGGAGGAGGACATCGCCGACGAGGAGGAGCTGGCCGCGCTCAAGGATGCCTTCGAGCGGTCGGCGTACGCCCGGCGCACGCCGTACCGCGTGGAGGCCCCTTTCCAGCTCGCTCTCGCCGGAAGGGTGATCAGGGGGCGGATCGACGCGGTGTACCGGACGGGGGACACGTACGAGATCGTCGACTGGAAGACCGGCCGCGGCACCGACCCCGACCCCCTTCAGCTCGCCGTCTACCGGCTCGCCTGGGCCGAGCAGCACAGTCTGCCGCCGGAGGCCGTGAGCGCAGTCTTCCTGCACGTGCGCAGCGGGGAGGTCCTGCGCCCCGGGCCGCTGCCGGGCCGGGCCGAACTGGAGCGGATCCTCCTCGGCGAGCAGCCGGGCGAGCAGCCGGGCGGGGTGGCGGGGGACGTGCACGGCGGGCACCCCGGACAGCCCTCCGGCGACCACACCTGAAAATCCGGGCACCCCGGCGGCGATAGGCTCGATGGCATGAGCGACACCCCGGACAGCGCCGTCCACACCGTCCAGGCGTACGTCGAGGCGCAACGCACCGGCTTCCTCGCGGACCTCGCCGAGTGGCTCCGCATACCGTCGGTCTCCGCCCAGCCCGAGCACGCCGCGGACGTCCGGCTCAGCGCCGACTGGCTGGCGTCGAAGCTCCGGGAGACCGGATTCCCGGTCGTCGAGGTCTGGGAGACCCCCGGCGCCCCCGCCGTCTTCGCCGAGTGGCCCTCCGACGCCCCGGGGGCGCCCACCGTACTCGTCTACGGACACCACGACGTGCAGCCCGCCGCCCGCGAGGACGGCTGGCACAGCGAGCCCTTCGAACCGGTCGAGCGGGACGGACGGCTGTACGCCAGGGGCGCCGCCGACGACAAGGGCCAGGTGTTCTTCCACACACTCGGGGTGCGCGCCCACCTCGCCGCCACCGGCCGCACCACCCCCGCCGTCGGCCTCAAAATGCTGATCGAGGGGGAGGAGGAGTCCGGCTCCCCGCACTTCCGCGCCCTGGTCGAGGGCAATGCCGGACGTCTTGCCGCGGACGCCGTGATCGTCTCGGACACCGGTATGTGGTCCGAGGACACCCCGACCGTCTGCACCGGCATGCGCGGCGTCGCCGACTGCGAGATCACCCTCCACGGTCCGGACCAGGACATCCACTCGGGCTCCTTCGGCGGGGCCGTGCCGAACCCGGCCACCGTCGCCGCCCGGCTGGTCGCCGCCCTGCACGACGCCGACGAGCGCGTCGCCGTCCCAGGCTTCTACGACGGGATCACCGAACTCACCGACCACGAGCGGCGGCTCTTCGCCGAACTGCCCTTCGACGAGGCGGCCTGGCTGCGCACCGCGAAGTCGTACGCCACCCTCGGCGAGGCCGGATACTCCACCCTCGAACGCGTCTGGGCCCGTCCCACCGCCGAGGTCAACGGCATCGGCAGCGGCTATCTGGGTGCGGGCGGCAAGACGATCATCCCTTCGTCCGCACTGCTGAAGCTCTCCTTCCGGCTGGTCGCGGGCCAGGACCCGGACAAGATCGAGCAACTGGTGCAGGACTGGGTGGCCGTACAGGTCCCCGCGGGCATCCGCCACGAGATCGTCTTCGGCGCCGCCACCCGCCCCTGCCTCACCCCGCTCGGCCACCCGGCACTCCAGTCGCTCGCGCGCGCCATGGGACGCGCCTTCGGCCGGCCCGTCCGCTTCACCCGCGAGGGCGGATCGGGTCCGGCGGCCGACCTCCAGGACGTGCTCGGCGCGCCCGTGCTCTTCCTCGGCATCTCGGTGCCGTCGGACGGCTGGCACGCACCCGACGAGAAGGTCGAACTCGACCTGTTGATGAAGGGCGCCGAGACGGCCGCCCACCTGTGGGAGGACCTCGCCGGCCACTGGTCGGGCGCGGCCCGGACCGCAGACCCCGGACAGCGCCCGGACCCCGGACAGCGCCCGGACCCCGAACCGCATGCCGGCCCCGCGGCACGCCCGGACCCCGCAGACACCGGTGGCCGCTGACGATGCGTATCCCGTCCGCCCCGCCGAACCGCAACCGCAATCGCCCGCACCACCGGGGGAGTTGGAAGCACTCGTGACCACCTTGACCGACGACACCGCAGACCGGCCGATCTCGCTCACCGCGCCCAGCGGCATCGACCGTGAGGCGCATCACCGCCTCGACGAGGCCTGGCTGGCCGCCGCCTGGAGCCACCCGACGACGCGGGTCTTCGTGGTCTCCGGAGGCCAGGTGCTGATCGACGAGACAGAGGACGCCGACGGCACCAGGACCGAACTGGTCATGACCCCGTCCTTCGAGGCCCCGCCCACCGAGACGCACCGCTACTTCCTGGGCACCGACCAGGACGGCATCCGGTACTTCGCGCTCCAGAAGGACGCCCTGCCCGGCCGTATCGACCAGTCGGCGCGCCCGGCCGGCCTGCGTGAGGCGGGGCTGCTCCTCTCCCCGCGCGAGGCGGCCCTGATGGTGCATGCCGTGGCACTGGAGAACTGGCAGCGGCTGCACCGCTTCTGCTCACGCTGCGGGGAGCGCACGGTGATCGCGGCGGCCGGCCACATCCGCCGCTGCCCGGCCTGCGGGGCCGAGCACTACCCCCGCACCGACCCGGCCGTGATCATGGCCGTCACGGACGAGAAGGACCGCATTCTGCTGGGCCGCCAGGTGCACTGGCCCGAGGGGCGGTTCTCGACCCTCGCGGGCTTCGTGGAGCCGGGCGAGTCGATCGAGCAGGCCGTGGTCCGCGAGGTCTTCGAGGAGGCCGGGGTGAAGGTCGGCGAGGTGCGCTACGTCGCCAGCCAGCCCTGGCCGTTCCCGTCCAGCCTGATGCTGGGCTTCATGGCCCGGGCCACCAGCGCGGAGATCCAGGTGGACGGGGAGGAACTGCACGAGGCGCGCTGGTTCTCCCGCGACGAGCTCCGGGCCGCGTTCGAGACCGGGGAGGTGCTGCCTCCCTACGGCATCTCGATCGCGGCCCGGCTGATTGAGATCTGGTACGGCGAACGACTCCCGACGAGGGCCTCCTTCTAGCACGCGCGGCGGCCCCGCCGAGACGGTCCTGCCGACCGGGACTCAGACGCTGATCTTCTGCTTGACCTGCGCCAGCGAAGGGTTCGTCAGGGTCGAACCGTCAGAGAAGAGGACGGTCGGAACGGTCTGGTTGCCACCGTTCGCCTTCTCGACGAAGGCCGCCGACTCCGGGTCCTGCTCGATGTTGATCTCGTTGTACGTGATGCCCTCGCGGTCCATCTGGCTCTTGAGCCGCCTGCAGTATCCGCACCACGTCGTGCTGTACATCGTCACAGTGCCCGGCATGTCGTCTGCGCTCCTTCGAGGGATCGTGGGTACTGGCGAGTGCCTGTCGCACTCGCCAGTTCTCAGAGGAACGCACGACCCCGGTCCGCCATTCCCGCACAGGGCCCGCGCGGATTCATGTGAACAATGCCGCACGCCTGTGGACAACTTTCCCGTGCGCCTCCCGGGACCTGGCAGCATGGCGGGGTGACAGCAGCAACGCACTCCTCTCTCTTCCCGCAGATGCCCGAGTCGGCGGACGCCGTGCTGGGCGGGCTCGACCCCGAGCAGCGCGAGGTCGCCACGGCGCTGCACGGTCCGGTGTGCGTGCTGGCAGGTGCCGGCACGGGCAAGACGCGCGCGATCACCCACCGGATCGCCTACGGCGTGCGCGCGGGGATACTCCAGCCCGCCAGCGTGCTGGCCGTCACGTTCACCAACCGGGCGGCGGGGGAGATGCGGGGGCGGCTGCGCCAGCTGGGCGCGGGCGGCGTGCAGGCGCGCACGTTCCACTCCGCGGCGCTGCGGCAGCTCCAGTACTTCTGGCCGAAGGCGGTCGGCGGCGAGCTTCCGCGGCTGCTGGAACGCAAGATCCAGCTGGTGGCGGAGGCCGCGGCGCGCTGCCGGGTCCGCCTGGACCGCAACGAGCTGCGCGACGTGACCGGTGAGATCGAGTGGTCGAAGGTCACCCAGACGGTGCCCGCCGACTATCCGGCGGCCGCCGCGAAGTCACTGCGCGAGGTCCCGCGGGACGCCGCGGAGATCTCCCAGATCTACGCCATGTACGAACAGCTCAAGCGCGACCGAGGCGTGATCGACTTCGAGGACGTGCTGCTGCTGACGGTCGGCATCCTCCAGGACCGCCCGGACATCGCCGACCAGGTCCGCCGCCAGTACGTGCACTTCGTGGTCGACGAGTACCAGGACGTCAGCCCCCTCCAGCAGCGGCTGCTCGACCTGTGGCTCGGCGACCGGGACAGCCTCTGCGTGGTCGGTGACGCCAGCCAGACGATCTACTCCTTCACCGGTGCCACCCCCGACCACCTGCTGAACTTCCGCACCCGGCACCCGAACGCCACCGTCGTCAAGCTCGTCAGGGACTACCGCTCCACCCCCCAGGTGGTGCACCTGGCCAACGGACTGCTCGCGCAGGCCCGCGGCAGGGCCGCGGAACACCGTCTGGAGCTGGTCTCGCAGCGAGACCCGGGCCCCGACCCCGCGTACACGGAGTACGCCGACGAGCCCACCGAGGCCGAGGGTGTCGCCCGGCGTATCCGTGACCTGATCGCTTCCGGTGTCCCGGCGAGCGAGATCGCGGTGCTGTTCCGCATCAACGCCCAGTCGGAGATCTACGAGCAGGCCCTCGCGGACGCCGGGGTGCCCTACCAACTCCGGGGCGCCGAGCGGTTCTTCGAGAGGACCGAGGTGCGCGAGGCGGGCGCCGCGCTGCGCGGCGCCGCCCGCTTCGGAGGCAACGACGCACTGCTCGACGACGTCGTGGACCTCCCCTCGCAGGTGCGGGCCGTGCTGTCGACGAAGGGCTGGACCACCGAGCCCCCGGCCGGCTCGGGCGCCGTCCGCGACCGCTGGGAGTCCCTGGCTGCCCTCGTCCGGCTCGCGGAGGACTTCGCCCGGGCCAAGGAGGGGGCCACGCTCGCCGACCTGGTGGCCGAGCTGGACGAACGGGCCAACGCCCAGCACGCCCCGACCGTCGAGGGCGTCACCCTGGCCTCGCTGCACGCCGCCAAGGGCCTTGAGTGGGACGCGGTGTTCCTGGTCGGGCTGACCGAGGGCATGATGCCGATCACCTACGCCAAGACCGACGAGCAGGTCGAGGAGGAACGCCGGCTGCTCTACGTCGGCGTGACCCGCGCCAGGGTCCATCTGTCCCTTTCCTGGGCGCTGTCCCGCTCTCCCGGCGGCCGTGCCTCCCGCCGGCCCTCCCGGTTCCTCAGCGGCCTGCGGCCCGGCTCCGCGGCGCCCGGCGCCCGCTCGGCGGGCGGGGCCGGGGGCATCGAGCGCGGCTCCGGCGCCCGGCGCAAGCGGCGCGGACCCGTCCAGTGCCGGGTGTGCGGCAAGACCCTCACCGAGGCGGGCGAGATGAAGCTGATGCGGTGTGAGGACTGTCCGTCGGACATGGACGAGGCGCTCTACGAGCGGCTGCGGGAGTGGCGCTCGGACCAGGCGAAGCAGCTGGGGCAGCCCGCCTACTGCGTCTTCACGGACAAGACGCTGATGGCCATCGCCGAGGCCGAGCCGTCCACGGATGGTGAACTGGCCGTCATCCCAGGGGTCGGAGCCCGCAAGCTGGACCGTTTCGGAGCCGATGTTCTGGCTCTCTGCGCTGGTCAGGAGCTTGCCGAGGAGGATGGCGAGGACTGATACGAACTCGTCGAAAAAATAGTTTGCGCCCGCCCCGGGAATCCCCATAGGTTCTTCTACGCGGGAACGGCGGCTTCTCTGAAGCCTCCATCCGTGCTGTACTTGGCAGTACTTATCCGAATACGCAGGACTGGCTCACCCCAGTCCCCCGAGACGCCGAGAGGAGGCGAGACCAGTGACCAGCTTCATTCAGCTCCAGAAAATGACCGATCGCTCGGTCGTTGCCGCCTGCTCGCTCGGCGCCTCGCTGCGTGGCACCGGTGTGTCCTTCGACGGCCCCGCCGTCAAGGGACTGCCCGGCTCCGCCTCCGTGCGCCCGGTCTGCCTGCCTCTCTCGGACCTGCCGGTCCGTGAGCGGAGTGAGCGACCGACCGAGGCACTTGCGGTAGCAGCAGCGGCACAGGCCAAGGCCTATGCCTTTGCGGCCAATGGTGCCGAAGCCAAGCAGATCCAGCACCACACGATGTGGGCCTTCCGCGGGCCTGAACCCTGGAGTCATCCAGCCTGATCCTCCATCAGGCCGGCGCCTTCAGGGCCGCGGAACCCCATCCGGGATCCGCGGCCCTTCTGTTTTCCCCGAACCGGGGAGGACAGGGCGAAGGGGCCTCGGGACCAGCACAACCGGTAGCGACCGAACCCCCGGCCAACAGGCCGGACCGAGACAGACGAGGAAACCGTCACCGTGCATCTCGAAACGCACGCCCCGTCAGTACGGCACACCGAAACGATCCCCCCGCCCGGCCTCCCGGAGGACTCCGCCTTGACCCCGCTGACCGCGCTCACCGCGCTCGACGACGCCATCGAGAACCTCGGCGTACCCGTCCCCTGCCGCAGCTACGACCCGGAGGTCTTCTTCGCCGAGTCGCCGGCCGACGTCGAGTACGCCAAGTCGCTCTGCCGCACCTGCCCGCTCGTCGAGGCCTGCCTCGCGGGCGCCAAGGAGCGCCGCGAGCCCTGGGGCGTCTGGGGCGGCGAGCTCTTCGTCCAGGGTGTGGTCGTTGCCCGCAAGCGGCCCCGTGGCCGCCCGCGCAAGAACCCGGTTGTGGCATGACAGCGCCGCATCGGGAGGCGGGCACCAAGCCGCCGAAGCGCCCCGGCACGATCGATCTCCCTCGCACGCACGACCCCAAGAAGCAGGCCTCTATGAGCCCGTCCGCAAGCGAGCCCGTCGGCTCCGCGACACCAGACGTCACCACAACCGGCGCGGCCACCTCGCGTCAGAACAGGACCCGTGAGATGCAACTCATCCCAGAAGCCCTGGCTCGTGCGCATATGGACGAGCTGATGCGTGAGGCCGAGATGGAACGCCCGGCCCAGCGCCTCGCCGCCGCCCGGCGGATGCAGCGCCGCGCCGAGCGGGCCTCCCGGAAGGCCCGCCGCGCGCTGGCCATGGCGGTCATGCAGTAGCGGCCGCGGCGGGAGCAGTCACCCGGGGGCCGGTCCGAACGGACCGGCCCCCGCAGTGCGTCGTTCCGCTCAGGCCGGTGCCTCCCCGGCCGCGTCGTACTCGTCGTACGGCCCGTCCTCCTCCGTGCCCTCGAGGAAACCGGGCAGCCAGTCCTCCAGCTCGTCCCGCAGCCGCACCGCCGCACCGAGCTGGCAGAGCACACCGATGGTGCTCAGCGTCACACGGTGGATCAGCAGATAGGCGGGCGGCAGATTCAGCTGCTTGCCCAGCTGGTAGGCCGGGGAGCGGACATCCGCTATCCGTGCCGCCTGGTTGCGGATCCAGCCCCGGGAGAAGACGAACTCCTCGACCTGGGCGGGCTCGATGATCGGCAACAGATAGTCCAGCACCGCGTCCGGGTCCAGCTCGACGGACTCCTTGACGAAGCCCTCCTCGCACAGCATCTCGTACACGGCCTCGGCCTCGCCCTCCAGCGTCATCCGCAGGGCGGTGCCGATATTGCCGGGCAGTCCGTCGGGCAGCCGGTCCACCGTGCCGAAGTCCAGCACCCCGAGCCGCCATGCGTCAGGGTCCTCCCCGTCGGCGCCCTCGCCGTCCTCCGCGCCCTTGAGCAGCCGGAAGTTGCCCGGGTGCGGGTCGGCGTGCAGCAGGCCCGTGCGTGCCGGGCCCGAGAAGAGGAAACGCGCAAGCAACTGGCCCGCGCGGTCCCGCTCGTCCTGCGAGCCGCTCGCGATCACCTCCGCCAGCGGCTTGCCGCCCATCCACTCGGTCACCAGCACCTGCTCGCTCTGGTGCACGACCCTCGGTACCGCCACGTCAGGGTCGCCCGCGAACTCCTCGGCGTGGGCCTGCTGGGCCGACGCCTCCAGGCCGTAGTCCAGTTCCTCGGAGACCCGGTCGCGCAGCTCCTGGATCAGCGGCTTGATGTCCATGCCGGGGACCAGCGGGCCCAGCAGCCGGGCGAATCGGCTGAGCTGGTTCAGGTCGGACAGCAGGGCCTCGCCCGCGCCCGGGTACTGCACCTTCACCGCGACCGTGCGCCCGTCGTGCCACACCGCCCGGTGCACCTGCCCGATCGACGCCGCGGCCGCCGGCTTGTCCTCGAACTCGACGAACAGCTCGCGCCAGTTTTCACCCAGCCGCTCCTTCAGCACCGCGTGCACCGTGCGGGTCGGCATCGGCGGCGCGGCCTCCTGGAGCCTGGTCAGCGCCGCACGGTAGGGCCCGGCGACCTCCTCGGGCAGCGCGGACTCGAAGACGGACAGTGCCTGTCCGAACTTCATGGCCCCGCCCTTCAGCTCGCCCAGGACCTTGAACAGCTGCTCCGCGGTCCGCTGCTGAAGCTCACGTCCGACCAGGTCGGCGGACATCCCTCCGATCCGCTTGCCCAGTCCCCAGGTCGCCCGTCCCGCGAACCCAAGCGGCAGCGCGGCCAGCTTGGCGGTACGGGTTACCGCCTTCCGGGGAAGATCAGACATGCGCGCCTCCAGTTCCCAGACTGCCGCGCCGCGAACGGCGGATTACCCAGTCATTGTGACCTGTGGCCCCCGCGCCGCGGCGACGCGCTCGCCTTCATAGTTCCCTGCCGCGCCGCAGCCGCAGTCACCGCGGGCCGTGATCGGTACCGAATGCCAGGTCATGGAGGGCAGCACGCACTCCAGACGAGTGCCGGCGCTTACCGGCGGATCACCGTCGAGGAGGGCGAGGGCATGCCCCGCTGCCAGCCCGGCCACCGCCGTGCCCAGCGCCACGTCACAGGGGGCCACAGCCGAGGCGGCGCGGCCCGACCGCCACTGCGCCAGCATCCTCGGCCAGGCAGGCTCCCGCTCCTGCCGGCCCAGGGCCAGGCACCCCGCGCAGGCGGTGACGCCCGGCAGCACCAGCGGACCGACCACTCCCGTGCCCTCGATCACCCCCGCGTACAGGTGAGGGGTCCCCGAGGCCAGCCAGTCCTCGGCGACGGCGGGGTCCGGAGCGTAGGCCCCGAGCCCGTCCCTGGGCGCACACACCACCAGGGACAGGGGCGGACCGCCGCCCGGCGCCGTCCCCGAGGCCCGCACCGGGCGGTCCGGCGCCGCGTGGCGCACCGCGCGGCGCGCCGCCACGTCCCTGCGCTCGCCCAGGCACGCCGCGTCCAGCCCGCCCGGTGCCAGGTCCCAGGGCTCGGCACGCCCGCCGTCCAGCACATCGACCGTGCCCACCCCGGCCGCCGACAGGACCGAGGCCACGGTCGCCCCCACCCGTCCGGCGCCGCGCACCTGCACCCGCAGCGCGCGCCTGGCGGCGAGCCGCTCCATGGCCGCCCCCGGCTCCGGGTGCACCACCGACAGCGAGGCCAGGTCGGGCCGCAGCCGCTCCAGGGCGGCCGTCCTGCTCCGCAACGCCGCCGCCTCCGGGCCGCCGGCCGTCGGATCGTCGACCAGACCGGCCGCGACGAGCCGTTCCACCAGCGTGTCCACCTGGTCGGGGGACAGTCCGTAGGCGCCGGCCTCCCGCCGCAGCAGTGGGAGCGCCCGCGTCCCGTCCAGCAGGTCCAGAAAGCTCCCGCTCGCCGTGTCCACCGGCCCGACCACCACCGCGTGCGCGGGAGCAGCTCCGAACTGCACCGTTCCCCTGTCCCGCCAGCTGCGCCGCAGCGCGGGCTTGAGCATCGGATGCATGATCCACCCCGTGTTCCTCGCTCCTCGCGGACGCCGCCCGTCCGGCGGCGTCCTCGCGGACCGGTCTCCGCGTGGACCCAGAATGCGCGCCGCCGCCGGGACGCCGCCGGAGGTTGTCCACAGGCCGCCGCATTCGTCGTACCGGCGCGGTCCCCGGGAGCCCGATCGATTCCGAACCGGCTCAGGGGCGGACTTCGGCCACTGACAGCGGGTAACGTCGAGGCGTGTCCGCCGACCCACTGCACAGTGCCAGGAACCCGCAGGGCGGCCCGACGGCCCAGTCGCCGCGCGCCTCCGGGCCGGGCCCGGTCGAGGTCCGCCGCAGCGCGCGCAGGCGCAGAACGGTCTCCGCCTACCGGGAGGGCGACCGCACCATCGTGCTGCTCCCGGCCCGGATGTCGGAGGCGGAGGAGCAGCGCTGGGTCCGCGTGATGCTGGACAAGCTCGCGGCCCAGGAGAGCAGACGGGTCCTCGGCGACACCGAGCTGGCGGCCCGCGCCGAGCGGCTCTCCGCCCAGTACTTCGAAGGGCGGGCGAGGCCCGCCTCGGTGCGCTGGGTCACCAACCAGAACACCCGCTGGGGCTCCTGTACGCCCGCCGAGGGCAGCATTCGCCTCTCGCACCGGCTCCAGGGCATGCCCGAGTACGTCGTGGACTACGTGCTCCTGCACGAACTCGCGCACCTGCTCGTGCCGGGACACGGTCCGGACTTCTGGAAGCTGCTGGAGGTCTATCCGCGTACCGAGCGGGCCCGCGGCTTCCTGGAAGGCGTGGTGGCGGCCCGGCGCGGTGACCCAGAGTGACTCTGTACCGGCTTCGTACCGGTACCGGTCATTCGCCCGTTCAGCCGTTAGCCTGACGCAACGCATACGCATTCTGCTCGTCGGATGGGGGACGGTCGTTACGCATGGCCAGGGAATTCCAACGCGGCCACAAGGCCAAGATCAGTGATCTCACAGCCGGGACGGATCTGTACGTAGGTGTGCATATCGCTGGTCCGGGACTGACCTTCGACATCAGCTGCTTCGGACTCGATGCCGACGAACGCCTGTCGGACGACAGGTACTTCATCTTCTTCAACCAGCCGAAGTCGCCCGAGGAGTCCATTCAGCTGCTCGGCGCCCAGTCGGGCGACACCGAGTCGTTCCGGGTCACCCTGGACCGCGTCCCGGCGCACATCCACAAGCTGTCCTTCACCGCGACGATCGACGGCGCGGGGCAGATGTCGCAGGTCGGTCCCGGCTACGTCCGGATCGTCGCGGGCGGCGAAGAGGTCGCCAGGTACGCCTTCAACGGCTCGGAGTTCACCACCGAACGCGCCGTCATGCTGGGCGACTTCTACCTCAAGGACGTCTGGCGTTTCGCTGCCGTCGGCCAGGGCTTCGACGGCGGGCTCGAGGCGCTGCTGAAGAACTTCGGCGGCGAGGTCGCGGACGAGCAGCCCCAGCAGGCGGCCCCCCAGGCCCCGCAGGGTGCGGC
>NZ_JAAAXQ010000610.1 GCF_009916105.1 Streptomyces sp. GC420
CGGCTGACCGTCGAGGCGCTCCAGCCGTACTCGGAGGTGGTGGTCTTGCCGACGACGACGGCCCCGGCGGCGCGCAGCCGGGCCACGGCGGGGGCGTCCTGGCGGGGGCGTTCGTTGGGCAGCAGCGAGCCGCGGGCGGTGGGCAGGTCGTGGGTCTGCAGCAGGTCCTTCACGGAGACGGTGACACCGAGCAGCGGCATGTTGCGCCAGGCGTCGGCGCCGAACTCCCTGATCCGGGCGTCGGCGCGCTCCGCCGCGCGCAGCGCCTCCTCGCCCGCGACGGCGACGTACGCGTCGAGGGTGTCCCGTTCGCGGATGGCGGTCAGGACGGCGGCGGTGTGCTCGACGGCGGAGAGTTCTCGGCGCCGCAGGAGTTCCCTGGTGTGGCTGATGCCGCGGGCGGTCATCGGTCTGTCCTTTCAGGACGCGCGGCGGGCGTGGTCGGGGGACGGGCCGGACGCCGCGGTCCGCCCGCCCGTGATGCTCTCCCAGTGCCAGCCGGAGTCGAACGCGGTGACTTCCAGTTCCTTGCCGGCGGTGACGAGTTGGGCGGCGAGTTCGGTGGCGCGGGCGATGAACGCCGACACCTGCTGCGCGGCGAGCAGGTCCTGTTCGCCGAACGGGTCGCCGGCGCAGCGCAGCAGCCGCAGGTCCATGAAGCCGTCGAAGCGGCGCCCGCCGACCTGGACGGGCTGCGGGGAGCGGATGGAGAACCGCACGTTGTTGTGGACGTGCCCGTGGTGGTGCTGGTCGGAGTGGAAGGCGATGTCCGGGACGGTGGGCGGCACGAAGTGGTCGCGGGCCGCCACCTCGGGCACCGGCGGCAGGTTCCCGGCGACGAAGTGCCAGGAGTTGTACTGCATGCGCGAGGACATCGCCCAGGCGGCGTCGGCGAGGGCGGCCGGGGAGCCGCCGAAGTGGTCGGCGGCCCGGGGCAGCGGCACCACGCAGCAGAAGAAGTGCGTGATGTCCCAGTCGCAGATCTCCGCCCAGTCGCGGGCGCGCAGGGCCCGGACGAGGGCGGGCAGCGAGCGCATGCCGCGGCTCATCGCGAAGTCGGCGTCGAACGCCTCGGCGGTCGCGGCGACCGTCTCGTGCACCAGGGACTCCAGGCCGGTGCCGAACGCGCCGTGCGGTTCGGCGAGCCAGCCGGGCGCGGCGGCCACGGCGCGGCCGAGTTCGGCGAGCGTGGCGCCGGCGGGCGGGAGCTTGGTGCGCAGCCGTTCGACGACGGCGTCCTGGCGGGCGCGGGCGGCGGCGCCGGGGGCGGCGGCCACGCGCTCCGCCTTGTGCATCAGCGCCCCGTGGATCTCGCGGTACAGCTGGGTGCTGCGGCCCACCGCCCGGCGGCGCTCGTGCAGCGCGGTGGCGAGGTCGTGGAGGTCGGCGACGCGGCGGGAGGCGGCGGCGGGCACCGGCTCGCCGCCGGGTACGGCGTTGTAGCCGCGGCGCACCCGCTCCAGGGTGTGGGCGACGTGGTCGACGGTCAGCTGGGTGCCGTTGGCCTCCTCGATCCGGCCGAATCCGCCCGAGCGGATGAGCAGGGTGAGGCAGACGACCAGCTGGGTGTCGTGGTCGGACCACAGGTCGAGGGGGAGTTGGCGCAGTGCGTTGAGGGCGCAGTCGGGGTGGCCTGGCCAGAGGGTCTTGCCGGTGAGTGTGTTGTGGTCCCGGAAGTTCGTGTACTGCTTGTCCTCCTGGTAGAGGACGAACGGTGCGGTGCGCAGGGCCGCTTCGCCTGCCTGGGCGAGCAGCGCGTCGCGGCCGCCGGGGCCCTGTGCGGCGAGCCAGGCGCGGCAGTCGGCGGCGGACCGGGCGAGCCGTTCGGCGGTGCGGGCGAGTTCTTGCCGGTAGGCGGCGAGGGCGGTGGGGGTCCACGGCACGCGGCGTACGCCGCCGATCAGGTCGCGCGGGTCGAGGGGGCGGCCGCCGGGGATGCGCACGGCGATGCGGCCGTTGGCGGCCAGGCCGATCTCGCCGAGGAAGGCGGGTGCGCCGGAGGGGCCGGGGGCGCGGTCCGCGGGTTCCTCTGCCCGGGTTGCGGCGGCTTCGGCGGCGGGGCCGTCGGCGGGGTCCGGGTCGTGCCAGGTCAGGCCGCACAGGGCGGTCAGGGCGGCCTGCTGCGCGCAGTCCAGGGCCCGCAGCTGTACGTCGCCCGGGACGTGCCCGTCGAGGGTGAGCAGCACGTCGAGGCTCGAGGGCAGGTCCGCGGCCTCGGCCGCGCGCCGCCAGACCCGCTTGAGCAGTCCGGGGAACCCGGCGTCGGGTTCGCGGACGCGGTCCGGTTTGGCCGTGCTTCCGGCGGGGGTGCCCAGCCGGCTGGGGCGGCGGCTCATCCGCTTTCTCGCGTTGACGGCGCGGCGGGGCTCGTGACGCCCTGCGGGGTCTTTCATGCGGCACCTTCGGCGGTGAGCTCGATGTGGTTCCACATCGCGTCGTCGGTCGGGGTCCAGTCCTCGTCCACGTAGATGCAGTCGACCGGGCATTCGAGCACGCAGGCGGGGCAGCCCGAGCACAGCTCGGGGACGATCATCACGTCCAGGCCCCGGTCGAAGACGGCGCCGAACTGAGCGGGGCAGCCGCGCAGGCAGCTGTCGCAGGTGATGCACTCGGACGTCTCGATGCGCCGGGGAGGCTTCTTCCAGTTGTCGGCGCGGGCACGTCGGGCGATGCGATCGGCGCGCTCCGACAGCGCGGCCGACGAGGCAAGCTTCTTCACGGGATCGGCCCCCTCCGGGAGTCTTCTCGGCCGTGGCCGAGACTGACGGTCCCGATCGTCACCGGGCTGTCTCGACTGCCCCCGGAGCGCGGGTGGGGACCGGCTGGAGCCCGGCGGGCGCGGTGGCCGCGGCACGGGGAGCGCGGGCCGCGCCCGCCGCGCACAAGCGTGATCGTGGCCACCCGCGAGCGCGCCGGACAGCTCGCCCGCGCGCTGGACTCCCTCCTCGCCCAGGACCACCCGGACTTCGAGATCGTCGTCGTCGACAACGCG
>NZ_JAAAXQ010000611.1 GCF_009916105.1 Streptomyces sp. GC420
GGCTTGCCGTCCAGCCGCCAGGCCAGTGCATCGAGGGCGCGGCGGAGGTGGATCGGGTGGGCCGCCTCCTCGATCTTCAGGGAGTGCTTCGCCACCCATGCCAGGGCGGATGCGACATCCGCCGGAGGCGGCTCGGAGTCCAGCCGGGAGACCAGGGCGCCGTCACTGTTCTTGACCAGCCGGAATGCCCACATCAGCAGAGCGCGGCGCAAGAGGGACGGAGCCGGGGTCGTCCCCCTCGACTCGGAGACCAGGACGGCCGTGACGACGGCCAGCGACTCGGCGATGCTCGCCCGGTGCTTGGCCGCCACCCGCGGCCACTTCATGGCGACGTAGTCCCGGGCGTGCTCGTACCACGTGGGTGCGTTGAGCGCGCGCAGTTCGGATTCGGGGAGCCCGGTCTCCGTGTCGAACTGCTCGCGCTTGCGGAGAGCGGCGCGGAACTGGGTCTGTCGGCCCTCGGCCTGCCCCTTGGTGGCGTAGCTCTTCGAGTGCTCCCGCGTCCCGACCCGCCAGCGGAGCATGTGCGGCTTGGCCCGGCCCTTGCGCGTGCGGATGTTCCAGATCTCGACGTCGTAGGTCAGCACGCGGGCGCCTCCTCGTGGTCGTTCAGCCACTGGTCGAGATCGGTCCGGCGGAAGCGGAGCTGTCCGTTGGGGAGCCGGATGCACCGCGGGGCCTGTCCGCGGGCGCGCATGCGGTAGAAGGCCGCGCGGGACATGTCGAGTTCGGTGAGGACGTCGGCAAGCTTCAGGTGCGGTTCTCGGCGCACGGTGATCACTCCCCTTCGGCTCCGTGGAACGTCAGCGCTGTCAGCGGAATCCGCCTGCCTGCGGCTTCGCTGTGCTGACGGGGGTCAGCGGAGGTCAGCAGCGTCAGCACGCGCTGCGGGATCCGCTGACGGCGCTGACGGGTGCTGACCGGGTGTCGTCGGGTGTTCTGGCAGGTCAGTGGATTGTGCTGACGGTGCTGACGATCAGCGGGCATCGGTGCTGCCCTCCCCTCGAAGCGAGGGGTGGACGCGGTACGTCGCCGTGCCGGGGTGTCCGGCGCGGCCTGTCCGGGTCGGCTCGTCCGCGCGGAGGTAGCCGTGCGCTTCGAGGAGGGCGAGTGCCGGCTCCACCTGGGAGACGGTGCGGAAGCGGCGGGAGGCGGCGACGGCGTCGCGCCGCTTGATCGCCGTACGCCACGTGCCGTCGGTCCTGGGCCGTCGGAGCCAGTCGAGGATGGTCTGTGCGGCCTCGGTGGCCGGGTCGGAGGAGATCAGGTCGAAGACGACCAGCGCGTGCTGGGTGTAGTAGTCCGCGATCTCCGCCGCCCGAGTGATCACCGCCTCGTCGACCGGCTGTCCCCAGGTCTCTCCCTGGATGCGGTCGGCGAGGTGGAGCAGCAGCGCGATGCGGGCCGTGTGGCCGACGAGCTTGCCTGCCCAGTCGAGGAGGTGGGAGAGCGGCTGCTCCGGCCGCAGGGAAGCTTCGAGCTTGTCCTGTAAGCCTTCGACGGCCCGGTCCGCCCGCGGCGTGAGCGGTACGGTCACCGACTCCGGCAGGGCGTACAGCGTCCGCAGCAGCCGGGACAGGAGATCGCGGTACCGCTGGACGACCGGCTCCGGCACCGGGGCGGTACGGGTCTTGCGGTAGCCCAGGTTCGACGGCGGCAGAGCGTAGAGGAACCGGGCGAGCAGGCCACGGTCCCGGGCGCCCGGTGCTCCGGCGAGGTCCTGCAGAACCGCCGGCTGCGGGGTGATCCCGATGGTCAGCGCGGGCTTGTCGACGCTCGGCTGCTCGCGGGTGATGCGGTCGGTCTGTAGCCGCTCCCCCTTGTGCGCCTGGAGGAAGACGCCGAGGTTCGGCTTGGCGCTGTACCGGCCCGCGATGATGTCGAACAGATCGCCCTCGGGGGAGAGCGCGGCGAGGCACCGGTGAATCGCGAGCTGCTGGGCGAGGGGTTCCGGAGTGATGTCGCCGGAGACGGTCAGCCGCGGTTTCGGCGGTACGTGGATCTCCGCGGCGAGCAGCTTCGCGGCGGCGGCCTCGGCGACCAGCGCCGTCCGGTCGATGCCGTCGCCGGGCTTGCGGGCCTTCGGCATCAGCCCTTCCGCCTCGGCGAGAGCGGCCTCACGAGCTGTCTCCGCCTCGATGATCCGGGCGCGGGACTCCTCCTGGAGTTGCCGTTCGACGTCATAGATCGGCTCGGTCATCGAGGCGAAGACGTCGGACTTCCGGGATGCCGGGGGCATGGCGCACACGAGATAGAGATTGGACTGCTCGCGCCACCCGGGACGGATCTCGACATGGACTCGGCCGCCGGCGGCCGTCGACAGCGCCGCGAGCGCCATGGTGGCCGATAGGTCGGGCGGGGTCTGGGTGAACTCCGCCACGGCAGCGACTTGTTCTCCGATCCACGGCGTGAGCGCCGCGACGGGGAACACGGGCAGGCCCGCGTGGGTCCCGAGGGGGATCGGGTCCGGCCAGCGGTCGCCGGTACCGAGGGTGGCCAGCTCGGCGGCGGCCTGGGCGGCGATCCGCTCGGTGTCGGCGGCGTCCGGACCGCCATGGGCGAGCAGCCGGGTCCCGATCTCGATGCGGCGGCGTGCCTTGGCGAGGCCGGCGACGATCTCGGCGTAGTAGGGGCCGTTCGCTGCCGTGGGTGTTGCCTGGACGAGGGTGTGCAGGTAGCTCACGTCACCCACCCGCCGAAGGTCGCCCGTCTCGCGCAGGCGGGCGGCGACGGTGATGGCGTCCACGGGCAGGCCGGTCGCGTGCATGTCCGTGATCGTGGCGTGGATGGTGGCGTGCGCGGGCCGGTAGTAGTCCTCCGGACCGACCACGGCCGTGATCTCCGGCACCAGGTCATAGCAGGGACCAGCGAGCAGCATGGCGCCGAGCGTCGCCTGCTCGGCCTCCTGGTCGTGCGGCATGGCGGTGTCGATCTCGCTGGTCACAGGGCGCCCATCCGGGGACGGCTGAGGGCCGGGCG
>NZ_JAAAXQ010000612.1 GCF_009916105.1 Streptomyces sp. GC420
CCGCCCGCACCGGCCCCTCGACCTGGAGCGGCTGCTGCGCCGTCTCGGCCCCGGCTTCGTCCTGCTGACCCGGGCCCACCCGGCGGACGGCGGACCGCTGACCACCGAGCCGCTCCCCCGGCTGATCGAGGTCTCCGGCCACCCCTCGGTGGAGTCCTTGATGCTGGCCGCCGACGTCCTCGTAACCGACTACTCGTCCCTGATGTTCGACTACGCCCTGCTGGACCGGCCGATCGTCGTGTACGCCGACGACTGGGAGGCCTTCGAGGCGGCGCGCGGCACCTACTTCGACGTACGCGCCTTCCCGCCCGGCGAGGTCGCCCGGACGGAGGACGAGTTGCTGGCCGTCTTCACCGGCGGCCACTTCAGCGGCGCCCGCTCCGCCCGGCTGCGCACCGCCTTCCGGGCCCGCTTCTGCGCGTACGACGACGGGCGGGCCGCGGAGCGCGTGGTCCGCCGGGTGTTCCTCGGCCTGCGGGAGGCCGAGCTGCCGCCCGTCGTCCCGCCTGCGGACCGGCAGCCGGTGCCCGCCGCCCGCATCCCCGGGCGCACGTCCGAGCCCGAGCCCAAGTCCGGGCAGCCGTACGCCTGCGACCCGGTCGCCCTCGTCTGACGTCCGTTCCCGCCGTCCTGGAGCCGCCCCGCCATGTCCGCACCGCTGCCGTCCCCCCGTCTGCTGTCCGGTGAGGCCACCGGGGCTCCGCGCCTGAGCCTGGTGGTCCCCTGCCACAAGGTGCAGGGGTACCTGCGGGAGTGCCTCGAATCGGTCCTGTCCCAGTCCTTCGGGGACTTCGAGGTCATCGCCGTGGACGACTGCTCCCCCGACGCCACCGGCCGCATCCTCGACGAGTTCGCCGCGAGGGACCCGCGGGTGCGCGCCGTGCACCTGGAGCAGAACGGCGGGGTGGGGCACGCCAGGAACACCGGGGTACGCCTGGCGCGCGGCGAGTACCTGGTCTTCCTCGACGGCGACGACACACTGCTGCCCGGCACCTTCCAGGCGCTCGTCGAGCGGATCTCCGCGACCGGCGGACCCGACATCGTCGTCTACGACTACGCGCGCACCTACTGGTGGGGCAAGGTCGCCCGCAACCGGGACGCGGAGGTGCTGTCACGTCCGGGACCCGAGGTCTTCACCGTCGACGAGCATCCCGAACTGCTCGACATGTTCACGGTGGTGTGGAACAAGGCGTACCGCCGTGACTTCTTCCTCGAGCACGGCTTCACCTTCCCGCCCGGCTACTACGAGGACATGGTGGTCGCGTACGAGTCGATGTTCACCGCGCGGCGCATCGCGCTCCTCGACCGGGTGTGCGTGCACTACCGGCAGCGGCGCACGGGCAACGCGCTGCGCAGCCCGGACCGCAGGCACTTCGCCGTCTTCGAGCAGTACGAGCGGCTGTTCCGCTTCCTCGCCGATCACCCCGGCCTGGCCAGGTGGCAGGGCTTCCTCTACCGGCACATGGCCGACCACTACCTGTTCATCCTGGGCCGCCGCGACCGCGTACCGCCGCGCGCCCGCCGCGAGTTCTTCCGCCGCGCCGCCCGCGACCTGCGCCGTTTCCGGCCCGTCGGGCACCGGCCACAGGGCCTGCGGCACCGCCTGATGCGGCACCGGCTGTTCCTCGCGTACACCGTGCTGGAGGCGGCCACGGCGCGGCTCGCGGGGGCGCGCAAGCGGCTGCGCCGCAGGCGGAACGCGCTGGCCAGGAGCCTCTTCCGGCTCTGGTACCGGCTCCAGTTGTGCCTCCCCCTCAAGGACGACCTGGCGGTGTACGCGGCCTACTGGAACCGGGGCGCGCAGTGCAACCCCCTCGCGGTGTACGAAGCGGCGAAGGCCCTCGCACCGCGGGTGCGGGGTGTGTGGGCGGTCTCCGCGGCCGCCGCCGCGGAACTTCCGCCCGGCATCGACCACGTCGTGGTCAGCACCCGCCGCTACTGGCAGGTGATGGCGCGCGCCGGGTACCTGGTCAACAACGTCAACTTCCCGGACGGCGTGGTGAAACGGCCGGGACAGGTCCATGTCCAGACCCATCACGGCACACCGCTGAAGAAGATGGGCATCGACCAGCGCGCGTACCCGGCGGCGGCGCGCGGCATGAGCTTCGCCAAGCTGCTGCGGCGCTGCGACCGCTGGGACTACAGCATCTCCTCGAACGGGCACTCCACGGAGGTGTGGGAGCGCGTCTACCCGGTCGGGTTCACCACGCTGGAGTCCGGCTATCCGCGCAACGACGTCTTCTACAGGGCGGGCGCCGAGGAAGTTCTCGGCTGCCGGTCCCGCCTGGGCCTGCCCGCCGGCAAGACGGCGGTCCTGTACGCGCCGACGGTCCGCGACTACCGCAGGGGCTTCACCCCGCTCCTGGATCCGGAGCGGCTGGTCCGCGCGCTGGGCCCCGACTTCGTCCTCCTGGTCCGGGCGCACTACCTCTACCAGGAGGCCCCCGGGCTGCGGGACCTGGAGCGGCACGGTCTGCTGATCGACGTGTCGCGCCACCCGTCGGTCGAGGAACTGTGCCTGGCCGCCGACGTCCTGGTGACCGACTACTCGTCGATCATGTTCGACTACGCCAATCTGGACCGCCCGATCGTGACGTACGCCCCGGACTGGGAGGTCTACCGGCAGTCCCGGGGGGTGTACTTCGACCTGTTGTCGGGCCGCCCTGGCGACACGCCGGGCGCCGTCGCGCGGACCGAGGAGGAACTGGCGGCGGTCTTCCGCGACGGGACGTGGGACAGCGCGGAGGCGAGTGCCCTGCGGGCCGCCTTCCGCGAGCGGTTCTGCGCCTTCGACGACGGCCGGGCCGCGGAGCGGGTGGTGCGCCGGGTCTTCCTCGGCGAGGCGGACGCGGCGCTCCCGCCGGTCGTCCCGCCCGGGGAACGCCGGCCGGCCCCGGCGCCCCGTTCGGCCGCCGCGACGCCCCGTTCGGCCGCCGCCCGCTGAACGATCAGGGAGGCGGGGTGGCAGGGGCAACGG
>NZ_JAAAXQ010000613.1 GCF_009916105.1 Streptomyces sp. GC420
AAGAGACAGGGGCGGGGGACGGGCTCAGGCCCAGGGAGCCGCCGAGCTCCTCGGCCATGACGCGGCCGGCCTCCTCCGCGAGGGCTTCCTCGTCCGTCCCGGTGTCCGTGTCGAGGCCGTCCAGCTCCTGGAGGGGCTGGTCGAGCCGGACGTGTACGACGAGGGACTGCAGGGCGCGCAGCACGGCGGAGGCGGTGGAGCCCCAGTTCGAGAAGTAGGAGAACTGCCACCACCACAGGGCCTCGGTGTAGCGTCCGGCGCGGTAGTGGGCGAGGCCGTGGCCGAGGTCGGTGACGACGTCGGCGAGGTCGTCGGAGATGCGGCAGGCGACGGGCGCCGTGCGCGGCTCGTACGGGTCGAAGACCTCGGAGTAGACGTCGACCGGTTCGAGGAGGACCGCGAGGCGTTCGCGCAGTTCCTCGCCGTCGGGCTCGGCGCCGAGGTCGGGTTCGTAGCGCTCGTCGGGCACGAAGTCCTCGTGGGCGCCGAGACGGCCGCCCGCCAGCAGCAGCTGGGAGACCTCCAGGAGCAGGAAGGGGATCGCGCTGTCCGGTTCGTCACCCTTGGCCACTTCGGTGACGGCGACGATGAAGCTCTCGACCTGGTCCGCGATCTGGACGGCGAAGTCGTCCGGTTCCTGCGTGACCGAGTTCAGCGTGGCGTCAGACATCGAGCAGTCTTCTCCCCTCAAAGGCACGCCCCAGCGTGACCTCGTCGGCGTATTCCAGGTCGCCGCCAACGGGGAGTCCGCTGGCGAGTCGGGTGACCCTCAGGCCCATCGGCTTGATCATGCGCGCCAGATAGGTGGCCGTGGCCTCGCCCTCGAGGTTGGGGTCGGTGGCCAGGATGAGCTCGCCGATCGTGCCGTCGGCCAGCCGGGCCAGCAGTTCCCTGATCCGCAGGTCGTCGGGGCCGACGCCCTCGATGGGGCTGATGGCTCCGCCCAGGACGTGGTAGCGGCCGCGGAACTCGCGGGTCCGCTCGATCGCCACGACGTCCTTGGGTTCCTCGACGACGCAGATGACGGACGGGTCGCGGCGCGGGTCCGCGCAGATCCGGCACTGTTCGGCCTGGGCGACGTTGCCGCAGACCGCGCAGAAGCGGACCTTGTCCTTCACTTCGAGCAGGGCCGCGGCGAGGCGGCGCACGTCGGTCGGTTCCGCCTGCAGGATGTGGAAGGCGATCCGCTGCGCGCTCTTGGGACCGACGCCGGGCAGCCTGCCCAACTCGTCGATGAGGTCCTGGACCACGCCCTCGTACACGGATCGAACTCCTTTGGTTCCTGCTCGGCTCAACCTAGTTGATGGGTGCGTAAGGACGACAGAAGGTCGCGTCGAACCTCACACGTATTTTCCGTACGGTTCAGAAGGGGAGACCGGGCATGCCGCCGAGGCCCTGGGCCAGCGGGCCCAGCTTCTGCTGCTGGAGCGCCTGCGCGTTCTCGTTCGCCGCCTGGACCGCCGCGACGACGAGGTCGGCGAGGGTCTCGGTGTCCTCCGGGTCCACCGCCTTCGGGTCGATGACCAGGGCGCGCAGCTCGCCGCCACCGGTCACGGTGGCCTTCACGAGGCCGCCGCCGGCCTGGCCGTCCACCTCGGTGTTCGCGAGTTCCTCCTGGGCCCTGGCGAGGTCCTGCTGCATCTTCTGTGCCTGCTGGAGCAGCTGCTGCATATTGGGCTGGCCACCACCGGGGATCACGATTCACTCCGCTCTCGTCGTCCGTTTTGGGATGTTTTACGTCAACGTTTTCCGTCAAGGTCGAGCCTACGTGCTCGGGGGGAGGGGCGCCCTACGCCGTACGGAGGAGCCGGACACCCCCTCGGATGAGGGTCACACGGGGGATCGGGCACTCTTTCGGGTGAGCGGGGTGGCGCTCTATACCTGATCACGCCCCTCTTCCCGGCGGAAATACTGTGATGTCGCGATCGCGCCCCTCCTTTTGGGGGTAGGAAGGGGTCTGCGCGTCAGGTGTTGTCCGTGAGGTGTAATCGTTCCGTCCTAGGGAGTGCACGGGTGAGCCAGCCGGAGATGCAGCCCGAGGGGCCGGCCCGGGAAAAGCGGGAAGAGAGCCGGGCGGCGAGCCCCGACCTCACCGGCCGGCCGTTTCCGCTCGGTGACTGGGGGGAGCCCGCCGAGCGCCTCGACGAGCTCTACCGCTGGGTCGAGGAGGGCGCACTGCGCACCGCCGACTGGTATCTGAAGGACCGCGTGTGGAAGCGCCGCGGGGCCCGGCTGCTGCGCGGCGGCGCGGCGGTCTCGGCGGTGGCCGGCGCGGGGCTGCCGCTCCTCGACCTGACCGGGGCGCTGGACGGGGGCACGGGCTGGGGGTATCTCGGCCTGCTGGTGGCGGCGGGCTGTGTGCTCGCCGACCGGTACTTCGGGCTGACCTCGGGCTGGATAAGGGACGTGGCGACGGCCCAGGCGGTGCAGCGGCGCCTGGAGGCGCTTCAGTTCGACTGGGCGTCGGAGAGCGTGCGCGAGGTGCTGGGGCCGACGGAGGGTACGGCGGCGGAGGCCGCGGAGCGGTGCCTGGGCGTGCTGCGGCGCTTCTCGGAGGATGTGGCCGAGCTGGTCCGGGCGGAGACCGCGGACTGGATGGTGGAGTTCCGCTCGGGGCCGCAGCCGCTGGTCACGCAGTCGCAGGTGCCGTGGGCGGCGCGGACTCCCCAGGAGGGCGGGCAGCCGGGCGGCGGCGGGCGGATCACGCTGCTGCCGGGGGCGAGGCCGAACATGCCGCGCCAGCGGCCGCCGGAGTCCCCGCGCTGAGCCGCGCCCCGCGCTCCCCTTCGGGGCATGCTCGGCACCGCCCGGCCTCGCGCCCAGGGCCTGTCTGACAGACAGGCCCTAGCTGAAGATGATCATCGAGCCCTGGCCCAGGCTCCGCGTCGATGCGGCGTGCAGCCCCAGCCAGACATGGCGTTCCCGCGCGAAAGGGCTGTCGTCGTACGGGATGGGGTCCGCGGGCTCCTCCAGGG
>NZ_JAAAXQ010000614.1 GCF_009916105.1 Streptomyces sp. GC420
GTGCCGCCCATGCCCGACGCGGTGCCGGGAGCCGCCGACGCCACCCAGGTGCTGCCGACCGGCACCCCGGCCCAGCCGCCCGCCTTCGACCCGAACGGCGCGACGACCGTCATGCCCATGTCCGGCGCGGCGGGGGCGCCGGGCACCCCCGCCGCCGACCCGACGGCCGTCCTGCCGCAGCAGGGCGAGCAGCCGCATCCGTGGCAGACCCAGTTGCGTGCGGCCAGGGACCGCAACGAGCAGACGCAGATCCAGTACCTCGATCCGAGCGAGGACCCGCTGCGCCGTCGCCCGCAGCGCCAGGCGCAGCAGCCGCAGCAGTACGCCCCGCAGCCGCAGAACCCGCAGCCGTACGCCCCCCAGCAGCAGCCGCACAGGCCACAGCGGCGGCAGCCGCAGCCCCAGCCGCAGCAGCGGTACGCACCGGCGCCGGCGCCCGTGCCCCAGCCGCAGCCCCAGCAGCGGTACGCGCCCCCGCAGCCGCCGCCGCGGCAGGCACCGCGCCCGCCGCGCGAGCCGCGCCGCCGCGGCGCCAACCCGATGCGGATCCCCGGGCTCGGCTGCCTCAAGGGCTGCCTCTTCTCGGTCCTGATCATGGTGGTGGTGGCCTGGATGATCTGGGAGCTGACCCCGCTGCAGGACTGGATCGGCACGACGAAGAGTTTCTGGGACCAGATGACGGACTGGGTCGGCAAAGTCTCCGACTGGGTTTCGGAACTGGGCAGCTCCGACGCCCCCACCGGGCAGCAGTGAGGGGCCCGCAGCCATGAGTTCCGCGCGGTGACACCGGGCCCGGTGGCAGCGTCCCGGGTGCCCACGGCCCCGGGTGCCCACGACCCGGTGAATCCGCGCGACTCTGGGGATTTGTCGACTTCCAGCGGCTGATTTCCCCCGCAAAGGTGCGGCCTGCCGCGATTACGTGTACGGAACACCTCCGTATCCGCGTATTTTTGTCGGGCCCGCAGCAGAGGTAACGACACGTCGGAGCAGTCTTGGCACGGAAAATCGGCAGTCGGTACACAGCGCACCAGATCCTGGGGCGGGGCAGCGCCGGGACGGTGTGGCTCGGTGAGGGCCCCGACGGGCCCGTCGCCATCAAGCTGCTGCGCGACGACCTGTCGGCCGACGAGGAACTCGTGGAGCGCTTCGTGCAGGAGCGCACGGCACTCCTCGGCCTGGAGCACCCGCGGGTGGTCGGCGTCCGGGAGCTGGTCGTGGACGGCGACGACGTGGCGCTCGTCATGGACCTGGTGCGCGGCACGGACCTGCGGACCCGGCTCGACCGGGAGCGGCGGCTCGCCCCCGAGGCGGCCGTCGCGATCGTCGCCGACGTCGCGGACGCGCTGGCCGCGGCCCATGCCGCCGGGGTCGTCCACCGGGACGTCAAGCCGGAGAACATCCTGCTCGACATGCAGGGCCCGCTCGGGCCCGGCAACTCCCACCCCGCGCTGCTCACCGACTTCGGCATCGCCAAGCTGATCGACTCGCCGCGGCACGCCAAGGTCACGAAGATCATCGGCACCCCGGACTACCTCGCCCCCGAGATCGTCGAGGGACTGCCGCCCCGGGCCGCCGTCGACATCTACGCGCTGGCCACCGTCCTGTACGAGCTGCTCGCCGGGTTCACCCCGTTCGGCGGCGGCCACCCCGGCGCCGTACTGCGCCGCCACGTCACCGAGACCGTCGTACCGCTGCCCGGCATCCCCGAGGAGCTGTGGCAGATCATCGTGCAGTGCCTCGCCAAGGCCCCGGCGTCGCGGCTCCGGGCGCGGGAACTCGCGGCCGGCCTGCGTGCGCAGCTCCCGCTGCTGGCCGGGATGCCGCCGCTCGACGTCGACGAGCCGGAGGAGAGCGGGCAGCCGGAGGCACCCCCCGTCTCGTACGAGCCACTGCCCTTCCCGCCGCAGAACCCGGCCCCGCGCCGCAGCGGGGCAGTCCCGCTGGTGCCGGGCTCCTCGCCGGACTCCAACCGGGACACGCACACCAGCATGCGGGTGCCGGGCCCGGACGAGCTCGCCGGCGGCCCGCGCGGCACCGCGCGCGCACCCCGCTCCGCCGGCCAGCGGCGGCCGGGCTCCGCCCGCAACCGCGCCTCGGCCGAGACGGTCCGGCGCCGCCGCACGGTGCTCGGCGTGGCCGCCGTCGTGCTGGCCGCCGCCATCGGCCTCGGCACCTGGGCGGCCGTCTCCGGTGACGACTCCCAGTCCCCGCCGGACGACAACCGCGGCTCATCGGCCCCCGCCGCGCCTTAGCCCTGCGGGCCCGAGGTCCCTGGACCGGGCGCGCGTCGCGAAGTCGTCCCCGGCCGGGGTGGGCCCTGCGAAGTCGTCCCCGGCCGGAGTGGGCCCTGCGCGGTCGTCCCCGGACCGGGCGCGCCCCGGGACCGTGTCGACCACCCGGTCGGCTACCGCGCTGAGCGACCGGGTGCCGCAGCGCGTCCTGCGCGGCCTACGGGGCCGCCCGCGACCCGGTCGACTCCACCGGCTGGACCGCCGAGAGCCTTCACCCTGGTGACGATGGCCCGGCGCCCGGCGGCTCTGGCGCCTTTGCGGTTCGAGCCCGGGGGCCGTGGCCCACGGCCGGGGGCCAGTGGCATGGCCACTGCTGCCGCCAGCCTTGACCAGCGGGTTCGGTGCCCGGCGTCCGGTCACGGGCGTGCCCGGAAGGCCGTGGTCCTCGCCGGGCGGCTGAGGTCGCCCGCGGCAAGGCGGCGCCGGCGGATCGGCTACCGACAGTCTCCACGCCTTGTGGTCCGGCATCCGGTGCCGGGCGGGCCGTTGCAGGGGCGGGCCGTTGCAGGGGCGGGCGTCCGGCCCGAGCGGCTGGTCCCGCGCGGCATCGGATGGGGTGCCGGTCCGGTCGGCGGCATGTCCGCGCCCGGGCCGGGGCACGGTCGGCCGCCCGCGGCCGCGAGGCGGCCGGAAGGCTTCGCCGCCGGTGGGCCCCGGCGGCGGGGGAGCCGTGCGCCGGGC
>NZ_JAAAXQ010000615.1 GCF_009916105.1 Streptomyces sp. GC420
GGGCTATGCCGCGTCCTGGAGGGGGAGGGCCGCCGCGGCGGCCTGCTTGGCGGACTCCAGCGCCTTGGTGAACGTCGAGGCGACGACGGCGGCCTCGTCGGTCAGCGCGTCTATCTCGGCGACCGCCAGGTCGTCGACCGTGGTGCGGGCAAGGAGGTCGAGGAGTTCGTCGCTGCCCGCGGCCAGCCGCTCGATCTCCCGTACCTCGGCGTAGCGGGCGTCGGCCTCGGCGACCTGTGAGGCGTAGGCCTCCAGCGCCGCCACCCGCCGCTCGATGCCTTGCAGGCTCGTCGCGAGCACACGTTGGCGAGAGGCGAGCAGCTCGGCCAGCGTGGCGTTGTCCGTCTCCTGCGGTGCCCGTTGATCCTTGCGGGCCACGCGGCTGTAGTTCCGCAGGTCTTGGGCGATCGCCCACTCCTGCCGGGGGAAGGCTGCCTCGTTGCGCTGGGCGTCGAGCCACTTCTCGCGGTGCACTTTGGAGTCGAGCACGGCCGTCATCGCCCGCCGAGCCCGGGCCAGGAGTTCCTGGGCGTCGGCGGTCAGGTCCTTCGGATGCACGAGGTGCTTCTGGGCGGCGGCGAGCCGGCGCAGCTGCCCGTTGTAGAGCGCCCGGTCGGCGATCAGACCGGCGCAGAGCACGGCCACGACGCCGGCGGCCAGCGGCCACAGGGACAGCAGCGTGTGCGCCAGGTCGACGGCCTTCTGCAGCAGCTGGTCCTGCGCGCCGACGAGGGTGGAGGAGTCGGCGGCGGGATCCGCGATCTCGAGGCCACCGGTCCACCACGACAGCACGGCGGCCGCCGCGACTCCCGCTCCGCCGCGCGCCAGAAGCGGGACGGCCGCCCACAGCGGGTTGGCCGGGCGGCCCACGTAGCGGCGAGGGTCCTCCAGGGCCTGCAGCAGGACCTTCCGGGTAGCGTCCGAGAGCTCCGCATCCGGGTCGAGGACCGGGCGTGCCGTGCTGCCCGCGGGCTTCTTGGACTCCGTCACCGCTTCCTCCCCCTGTACGTCCACAGCCCGCTCGGCCAGGCTCCGCCTGTCCGGCGGCGGCCGCGCGGTCGCGGGCCGACGCATCGGTCCGCGCCACGGTACGTGATCGCCTTCCGGCGCCAAGGCGGCTGGACCTTGGAGTACTTCACGCTGGACCGGTCCCATCGCCCCGCGGTGGGGGTCCTGGCAGCGAGACGCCACGGGCGCGGCCGGCAACGCCGGTGAACAGACGCCCCCCAGCAGAGCCGAACCAGGGAAAAGCGGTGGGCCCGGTCCCGAGTCGTGCCGATACTGGCGACGAAGGAAGTGAGGCTCCCGTGCCGCAGGTCGAACCGAGTGTTCTCGACGCTCTCATGGAAGCGGCGCAGGACGCCGCTTCCTACGAGGCCGTCGCCGTCGTGCTCGCGGCCGCCGACCTCGACACGAACGCGGCCGCCGCACAGCAGCGCGATGCGCTGCTCGCCGCGCTGCGACTTCGGCTATCCGGGACGGGCAAGGCCCAGGACTTCGCTGCGCCGCTCCCCGTCCACCCGCTCAGGGGGTGGCTGGCGAGCCTGTCCGAGGCCACCGCCGACCAGTTGGAGATCTGGAGCGCATACGCCGAGGCCGTCAGCAACCCTTTCGTCCGGGGCCGCCTCCATCACCTTCTTCTGGCCGCGGGACACGGCCGCAAGCCCGATCGCATCCGGGGCGCGGCCACCGGATACCTGGACGCGGCACCGCTGCTGCTCGCCACCCCCCGACGCTTCGCTGGCCTGGTGGGCGCGACGGAGTGCTTGCGCTGGGCCGGAGACCTCGCCCGGACCTTCAACCAGACCGACCTGTGCAAGCGTGTCACCGACGATACGGCTGCCCTGGCCGAACGCGTCCTGGCCGCGCCCGAGGACGATCCGGGGATTGTGGCCGGCCTTCTGGACGGACTGCGCGTCCAGCGCTACGACATCACGGACCTCGCGGAACGCGCCGCACGTCGCTACGTCGGCGATGTGCACACTCACATCGACTTCCTCAAGCTGCTGCGGGAGGAGGCGCCCGAGGACCGCCGAACCGGCATCGACACCGCGATCGTCAACGCCCTCCTCGACGCCGCCGACGCCGACACCGGGTTCCGTCGCCACAACCTGCTGACCCGGGCCGCGACCGAAGCCCGCGACCGGGGTCTGTCCGAGCTGAGAGTGCGTGCCGAGATGGCCTTGCAACAGACCGATCCGCACTCCCTGGGCTGGACCCGACTTGGTCGCCCACTCATCCCCCCGCCGGGACTGTTCGCCGGTGCCCGAGCACACATCGACGCCGCCGTCGACCTGCGCGACGCGCTGTGGCGAACCACGCAGGACGTCCATCCGGCGATGCGCGAGCACACCGACGACGCGCGCGCACTGGACGGTCTGCTCCGGATCCCGCGCACGCGCATCAACACCGCCGGCCCCGTCCAGGTCGCCCCGCCCGTCGACGCCGACGACGACCACGTCGTCGGACTGCAGGTCCTCGCGATGGACTTCGTCGGGCACCTCGCCGCCGAGCAACTCGACCGCATCCACGAGCGTTTCGAACCGGACGAGGCCGAGCTGATCGGCACCCTGTCCCACGAAGCCGTCCTGCCGCCGGCACGCGCCCGAACCCTGGCCTACGCCTTCCGGTACTTCTGGCTGGGGGAACTCGACGCGGCGGCGTGCATCGCGCTGCCCCAGGTCGAGCAGATCCTCAGACAACTCCTGCGCCCCCGAGTCCCGATCGTGTCCGTGGCCAAGGGCCAGACCCTGGGGACCGTCGACCCGATGGGCGGACTCCTCCGCAGCATGCCGGCCGCCGGGTATCCCCGGGACTGGAGCCGCGCCCTGGAGCTGCTCCTCGTCGACCCCGACCGCGGCATGAACCTGCGCAACGACGTCTGCCACGGCTTGGTCGACACTCCGCCCAAGCACCGCGTCGCGCTCATCCTCCAGGCCGCGCTGTACCTGCTC
>NZ_JAAAXQ010000616.1 GCF_009916105.1 Streptomyces sp. GC420
GGCCGGCCCGGCCTCCGAGTGCTCGGTGGCGGGCGCGGCGGAGGAGGCGGAGGCCGGGGTGCGGGCCCCGGGCCGCCGTGGAGCCGAGCGGGCGACCGGGCCCGCACGCGGTGCCCCGGGCGCTGGAGGCCGGTCGAGCCGCCCCGGCGGCATGACGAGTGCCGCGTCGGTCGGGGTTTGCCCGCTGAGGAGCGGCGTCCGGTGCCGGGGGCACCTCCCGCCCCGGAGGCAGGGGGAGCATCGCAAGGCGGCCGGAAGCCCTCGTAGTGGGCCTGCTCGGGCTTTCGGCCGACCCCGGCGTGGGAGGGACCCCCACGCCGCGTTGTCGGATCGCCCGAATACGCCCAGTATGAGGATGCCCCTCCGCCTTGCGGTGCACCGCATCTGACGCCGCGCGCCGATCCAACGGGGATTACGGGACAGCCCTAGTGCCGCGTCGGTCGGGGTTTGCCCGCTGAGGAGCGGCGTCCGGTGCCGGGGGCACCTCCCGCCCCGGAGGCAGGGGGAGCATCGCAAGGCGGCCGGAAGCCCTCGTAGTGGGCCTGCTCGGACTTTCGGCCAACGCAGCGTGGGGGTACCTCCCGCACCCGGAGGGCTGCGGGGGAGTGCCGTGCAGGGCGTCGCGACGGGGCGAACCCTGGCTGACGCGGCACTAGGCCCCGGTGGCCGACAGGGCGCGCGTCAGGGCGGGGGTGACCAGCTCGATCTGCCACGGGCGGGCGCCCAGGGCGCTCAGCGTGGCGGAGACGGCGTCCGGGGTCGGCGGGACCGGCGGCTCCCAGCACAGGCGGCGGACCGTGTCGGGCGAGACCAGGTTCTCCTGCGGCAGGCTCAGGCGCTCCGCCAGTGCGGAGACCGCCGCACGGGCCGCCGAGAGCCGGGCCGCGGCGGCGGGGTCCTTGTCGGCCCAGGACCGCGGCGGCGGCGGGCCGGCCGCCGCCGCTCCCGGCTGCGGCAGTTCGGAGTCGGGCAGAGCCTTGGCGCGGTCGATCGCGGTCTGCCACTGTTCGAGCTGGCGCCGCCCCATCCGGTGCCCGAACCCCGGGAGCGCCGCGAGGGCGTGCGTGTTGGGCGGCAGGGCGAGGGCGGCCTCGACGATCGCCGCGTCGCCGAGCACCTTGCCGGGGGAGATGTCGCGCCGCTGCGCGACCTGGTCCCGGGTGAGCCACAGCTCCCGTACGACCGCCATCTGCCGGCGCCGCCGCACCTTGTGCATCCCCGACGTGCGCCGCCAGGGGTCCTTGCGCGGCGGGGCGGGCTCGGCGGAGGCGATGGCGTCGAACTCCTGGAGGGCCCACTCCAGCTTGCCCTGCCGGTCGAGCTCCTTCTCCAGCGCGTCCCGCAGGTCGACGAGGAGCTCCACGTCGAGCGCGGCGTAGCGCAGCCAGGGCTCGGGCAGGGGACGCGTGGACCAGTCGACCGCGGAGTGGCCCTTCTCCAGCGTGTAGCCGAGCACGCCCTCGACCATCGCGCCCAGACCCACCCGCGGGAAGCCGGCGAGCCGCCCGGCGAGCTCCGTGTCGAAGAGCCGCCGCGGCACCATGCCTATTTCGCGGAGGCAGGGCAGGTCCTGCGTGGCGGCGTGCAGCACCCACTCGGCACCGTCGATCGCCTCGCCGAGCGCGGACAGGTCCGGGCAGGCGACGGGGTCGACGAGTGCGGAGCCGGCGCCCTCGCGGCGCAGCTGGACGAGGTAGGCGCGCTGCCCGTAGCGGTAGCCGGAGGCGCGCTCGGCGTCGACTGCCACCGGGCCGGTGCCCGCGGCGAAGGCCGCGACGACCTGGGCGAGCTCCCCGGCGGTCGTGACCACGGGAGGAATGCCCTCGCGCGGTTCCAGCAATGGGATCGGCGCCCCTGCATCAGAGGTGACGTCGTCCGGGGGAGCGCCCCCGGTGGTTCGCAGTGGACTCATCGCTGCGGTGTCTTGGGCGTCGGTCACCTGTCAAGGGTATCCGTGTATGGACCGGGCCCGCCGACGTAACGTTCCGTCGACGGGCCCGTGAAGGATGTAAACCGGTCAGTGTTCGTTCAGTGAATGATGCCTGTACGTAGGGCCACGGCGACCATTCCGGCCCGGTCACCGGTGCCCAGCTTGCGGGCGATCCTGGCGAGGTGGCTCTTGACGGTGAGGGCCGACAGGCCCATGGAGACGCCGATCGCCTTGTTCGACTGGCCCTCCGCGACCAGTCGCAGCACCTCCACCTCACGTCCGGACAGTTCGCGGTAGCCACCCGGGTGGCTCGGGGCACCCGGGGGGCGGCGGTGCAGGCGCGCGGCGGCGGCACCGATGGGGGCGGCGCCCGGTCGGGTGGGGAGCCCGATGTTGGTGCGCGTGCCGGTGACGACATATCCCTTCACACCGCCCGCGAGGGCGTTGCGCACGGCGCCGATGTCGTCGGCGGCGGACAGGGCGAGACCGTTGGGCCAGCCGGCCGCGCGGGTCTCGGAGAGGAGAGTCAGGCCGGAGCCGTCGGGAAGGTGGACGTCGGCGACACAGATGTCGCGGGGGTTGCCGATGCGGGGACGCGCCTCGGCGATGGACGAGGCCTCGATCACGTCACGGACTCCGAGGGCCCACAGATGGCGGGTCACGGTGGAACGGACGCGGGGATCGGCGACGACGACCATCGCGGTCGGTTTGTTCGGGCGGTAGGCGACCAGGCTTGCGGGCTGCTCGAGAAGAACGGACACCAGGCCTCCTGGGGGAGTGGCGCGGGGACGGGTCACCAAGTCCTTCGGCAGCGATCAACTCGGGCTTTAGGGAAAGATCACGATTTAGTGAGTAACAATTCGGGCAGTTCGGACAGGTGATCGACCGCCCGAAGAGGAGAGCGCCCCATCTCGCCCGAACCGGCGACCTGGACCGGCTGAAGTCCGGCTTCGCCGGGCCCGTGTTCGTCCCCGGTGACCCGGGCATGTCCGACGAGGCCGCCCCGTTCAACCGGAC
>NZ_JAAAXQ010000617.1 GCF_009916105.1 Streptomyces sp. GC420
GAGACAGGGCGGGGCCATGCGCGGGGGCGGAGAGCCTGGCCCGGCCGGACGCCGGATACGAACTCCGGCCGTGGAGCGCGGTGTCGAACGCGGGCCCCGGCGTCTCGTACAGGCCGTGCATGCCGTGCATGCCGTGCATGCCGTGGTCACCGCGCGGGTCTTGCCCCGGTGGTTCCGACAGCGCGCCGCCGATGGGCATCAGATCGTCGGCGGGCCGGCCCACCGCCTCCTCTTTCGGCCTGCCGAACAGCCGCCTCGCGCCCGTGCTCCAGTGCGAGACCAGCCCGTCCCCGTCGACGACGACCACGGCGAGCGGCACGCGCCCGGCCGCGACGCCCCGCGGGTCGGGCTGTCCCGGTACGCGGTCCACCATTCCGTCGCCCCGCGACGTCCCACGGTCCATGGTGAGGGGCTCCTTCCCGTGGCGTCACGGTGATCCGCGCACCACCGGTCCACGGTACGACCGCCGGGTGACGTCGAGCCGGTCAACGGCGCAAGAGGAGTGCGCCGCGCTCTCCCGCCCACGCACGCCCGCTGACTTGACGTCAGTCCTCGTGGCCGAGTTGCAGGTCCCGTTCGGTGCGCCCGCCTCCGGCGACCTGGAGCACGGTTGCGACCGGCGGGTAACCCGCGGCGATCACCGTGTACTCCCCCGAGGACAGGTCCACGAAGCGGAAGGTCCCGTCGGCCCCCGTGGTGAGCGTGTCCACCACATTGCCCGCGGCGTCCAGCAGAGTGACCCTGGCGTCCTCGACGGGCCGCCCGCCGCCCGCGCGGACGGTGCCGCGCAGCACGGCGCCGCCGGCGAGTTCGATGTCCTGCCGGGTCTCCCGGGAGGCCTGCACGCTGACGGGCAGCGCGGCCGGGCGGAAGGCGGGGGCGCTGGCCGCGAGGGTGTACTCGCCCGCGACCAGTTCCGTCATGACATAGCCGCCCTCACGTCCGCTGCGCGTCGTCGCGACGACCTCTCCGCGTACGTCGGTGAGGGTGACCGCCGCTTCGCGGACGGGGCTGCCGTCGGCCGTCAGCACACTGCCCGCGAGCCGGCCCGCGCCGCCGAGGACCACGTCGAGTTCCACGGGCCGCTCGCCCACGGTGACGCTGACGGCCTGCGGCTGGTGTCCTCCGGCGGCCGCGATCAGCACGTACGAGCCGCTGCCCGGGACGCTCAGCGCGTACCGCCCGTCCTCCCCGCTCGCGCCGCGTCCGATCTGCTGCCCGCCGATGTCGATGAGGGTGAGGGCGGCTCTCGGCACGGTCGACCCGTCGTGGTGCCGGACGTAGCCGCACACGGGAACGCCGGCGGTGCAGGTGTACGGCGCTCCGCCGCGCGCGGTGCTCTCGTTGGCGGGCGCCTGCGCCGGGGCGGGAACACTGGAGGTCATGGAGCTGGACAGCGGGATCTCCTTGAGGAAGAGGGCGAAGAGGAGTCCGAGGAGGAGGACCGGCACCAGGTAGAGGAAGATGCGCGGCATCGCGTCGGCGTACGCCTGGATGTAGCCGTCACGCAGGACCGGCGGCAGCTCGTACACCAGTTGCGGGGTGATGGACTCGGGGTCGGGCAGGCCCGCGCCCCCCGTGGCGCCTTCGGGAAGGCGTTCGGCGATGGCGTGGTCGAGCCGCTGGGCGAAGAGGGTGCCGAAGACGGCGGCGCCGACACTGCCGCCGATCTGCCGGAAGTAGTTGTGGGCGCTGGTGGCGGCGCCGAGGTCGGCCGGCGGCACCGCGTTCTGCACGGCGAGGATCAGCACGGGCAGGACCATTCCGACCCCGAGGCCGAGGACGGCCATCCAGACGCTGTACTGGAGGCGGCCGGTGTCGGTCTCGAGGCGGGACAGCAGCCACATGCCCAGGGCGGAGACGGCGCCGCCGGCCACGGGGTAGACGCGGTAGCGGCCCGTGCGGCTGACGAGGTGGCCGGTGACGACGGAGGCCAGCACGATGCCGCCCATCATCGGGAGCATCAGCAGACCGGACTCGGTGGCCCCGGCGCCGTCGGCCATCTGGAGGAAGGTGGGCAGGTAACTGGCGGCGCCGAAGAGCGCGATGCCGCTGACTGCGCCGACCAGGCTGGTGATGGTGAAGACGGAGTCGCGGAACAGCCTCGGCGGGATGAGGGGTTCGGGGGCATGACGCTCGACGAGGAGGAACAGGAGAGCCGTTCCGGCGGCACCCGCGGCCAGTCCCAGGACGACGCCCGAGTCCCACGCGTACTCCGTGCCGCCCCAACTGGTCAGCAGCACCAGGCAGGTGGAGGCGGCGGCGAGCAGCAGCGCGCCGACCACGTCGAACCGGGCCCGGCCGAGGGGTCTGGGCAGCTTCAGCACGGCCGCGACGATGACGAGGGT
Organism: Streptomyces sp. GC420; assembly: GCF_009916105.1. Classification (GTDB taxonomy): domain Bacteria; phylum Actinomycetota; class Actinomycetes; order Streptomycetales; family Streptomycetaceae; genus Streptomyces. Next base: position 2,349 of record NZ_JAAAXQ010000617.1, read on the forward strand.
GACCAGCCCGAACGGCACGTTGAAGTAGAAGCACCAGCGCCAGGAAAGGTGGTCGGTGAAGTAGCCGCCGAGCAGGGGCCCGGCGACGGAGGCGAGCCCGAAGGCGGCCCCGACCAGCCCCATGTAGCGGCCGCGTTCGCGCGGCGGCACGATGTCCGCGATGATCGCCTGTACGCCGATCATGAGGCCGCCGGCGCCGACGCCCTGGACGGCGCGGAAGGCGATGAGCTGGTCCATGGTGCGCGACCAGCCGGCCAGCGCGGAGCCGATGACGAAGACGACGATCGCGAACTCGAAGACGCCCTTGCGGCCGAGGAGGTCGCCGAGCTTGCCGTAGACGGGCAGGCCGATGGTGGCGGTCAGCAGGTAGGCGGTGACGGCCCACGACATCCGGTCCAGGCCCTGGAGCTCACCGACGATCTTCGGCAGGGCGGTTGCCACGATCATCTGCTCGAGCGCGGCGAGCAGCAGGGCGGTCATCAGCGCGAGCAGGACCAGGCGGGTGCGGCGCCGGCCGAGCGCTGTCCCCGTCCCCGTCCCCGTCCCCGTGCCGGTGCCGGTGGCGCCGCCGGCACCGGCACGGGGACGGGGAC
>NZ_JAAAXQ010000618.1 GCF_009916105.1 Streptomyces sp. GC420
CCTTCACGGGGTTCGCGTCCCCCGGGCTCGTCCGCCCTCCGGCCGTCTCCGTCGGCGGCTGCTCGTACGGCTCCTCCGGGCCGGTGCCCAGGCGCAGCCGGCAGGCGTCGGGTTCGGCGAAGGGGTGCAGCGCCACCGGCTGCGGGCCGCCGCCCAGGGCGGAAAGACCCGCCCTGACCAGCCCTTCGTGGACGCCGCAGATGACTCCGGGATACTCGCGGGCGGCCTCGACGAAGGGGCAGCGCGGCAACCGCACGTCATGGGCCCCGTCGTCCGTCTCCGGCGCGAAGCCGATCTCGGCCAGCAGTTCCACCACCCGCGCTCTGGCCTCCTGCGGACTGTGTGCCTGCTCCTGCCCGGCCGTCAGGGCGCGGCCCCATTCCTCGCCCGCGGCGACCGCGTCCGCGTGCGGATCGGCACTGGAGCGGGCGATCTGACCGGCCAGGACGGCGGCGAGCCCGGCGTACTCGCGCACCGGTGACTGCTGCGGCGGGCGGGCCCGGTAGCGCCACGCCGGGCGCCCGCGTCCGGATGCGGCGGCCCGCTCGCGCACGGCGAGGCCGGCGTCCACCAGCGCGTCGAGGTGCTCGCGCACGGTGTTCACGTGAAGCGCGCACACCTGCGCGAGCGCGGTGGCGGTGACGGGCCCGGCCTGCCCGCGCAGGTACTGGAGGACCGCGCGGCGCTGCCGGGAGAGCGGCGGGCCGTCCGGTCCACCGCCGGGAAGCGGGCCATTATTTTCCACGGACATGTCCGTAGTATATTCCGGCCGCCGTCCGGCAGCTCCATGGTGTGTCCGTGAATGCGGGCCGAAGCGGGCGCCCGGCGGGTGCGGGCGAGGTGCCCCGCGGGTGCGGGCCTCCGCCGCTCTCAGGCGCCGCGCGCGGAGAGCCGGAACCAGACCGCCTTGCCCGCGTCCGTCGGGCGGTGGCCGTACGCCGTGCTCAGCGCGCGGATCAGCAGCAGGCCGCGGCCGTGCTCCTGCCAGGGGTCCGGCATCGCGGGGCACGGGCCGGCGAGATTGCCGGGCGGCGCGGGATCGCAGTCGTGGACCTCGACCTGGCAGCCGCTCGGCCGCAGCTCCACCACCAGCTCGATCGGATCGTTCCCCTTGGTGTGCTCCACCGCGTTGGCCACGAGTTCCGCCGTGAGCAGCTCCGCCGTATCGCTGTCCGCCGACGCCCGGAGGTCCGCCAGCGCCGTACGTATCAGTGCGCGGGCGAGCGGTACGGCGGCCGTCGTGTGAGGCAGCGCTATCCGCCACGAGGCGGGGTCGGGGGGCGTGAGCAAGGGGGAGGTCCGTTCGAACGTGCGCTTGTCGGGGGTGGTGGTGGCTCGGCGGTGACAGTGGCGGTGGCTGGGTGGGCTCAACCATACGAACTGCCGACGAAGAACCCGAGAGTCGTGCACCTGTGACGGATGGGACGTGCGTCACAAACTTGACAGCGCCCAGGTATCCGTACAAACGGCGATACCGAACGGCGACAGGGTTATATCGCTCTCGTGACGACAGTCACAGGAGGGTGATAACTTGGGCCGAGGCGACCGGCGGTGACCACGTGAGCACGGACACGGCAGGGGGCACCGCTCGGCCGGAGGGACAGCCGAAGGAGGAGAACTCCATGAGCCCGTTCCGCGGCTCCGCTACCCGTACCGAGGACTGGCGCCATCTGCGGCTGGACATCACTGACGGCGTCGCCACCGTCACCCTCGCCCGCCCCGAGAAACTCAACGCGCTGACCTTCGGCGCGTACGCGGATCTGCGAGACCTGCTTGCCGAGCTCTCCAGGGAACGGGCGGCGCGCGCGCTGGTGCTCGGCGGCGAGGGGCGCGGTTTCTGCTCCGGCGGGGACGTCGACGAGATCATCGGCGCCACACTCGGGATGGACACCGCCCAGCTGATCGACTTCAACCGGATGACCGGCCAGGTCGTGCGGGCCGTCCGAGAGTGCCCCTTCCCGGTGGTCGCGGCCCTGCACGGCGTGGCCGCGGGCGCGGGGGCCGTGCTGGCGCTGGCCGCCGACTTCCGGATCGCCGACCCCACCGCGCGTTTCGCCTTCCTCTTCACCAGGGTGGGGCTCTCCGGGGGCGACATGGGCGCCGCCTATCTGCTGCCGCGCGTCGTGGGCCTCGGCCACGCCACCCGACTGCTGATGCTCGGCGAACAGGTCCGCGCGCCCGAGGCCGAGCGGATCGGACTCATCAGCGAACTCGTCGAGGAAGGCACGGCCGGCACCCGCGCCGCGGAACTGGCCCGCCGCCTCGCCGACGGGCCCGCCCTCGCCCACGCCCAGACCAAGGCACTCCTCACCGCGGAACTCGACATGCCGCTGGCCGCCGCCGTCGAACTGGACGCGGCCACCCAGGCGCTGCTGATGAACGGCGAGGACTACGCCGAATTCCACGCCGCCTTCACCGAGAAGCGGCCCCCGAAATGGCAGGGGCGGTGAGCATGCCCGCCCCCTCCCGGACACAGGACGGCGCCCGCGCGGCAGTCGGCACACCGCGCACGGCACGGGGCGGCACGCCCGCCCGGACGGCGGGCGCCGCGCGTGCCGGGGCGCGGGACGTGCCGTCCGGGTCGCCGGGCAAGGCGCACGGCCGGTCGGCGTGCGACGGGACGGCCGTGGGGCGGGACGCGGTGCACGTCGGTGCGGGAGGCGCCGGACCGCTCGGGGCACCGGACACCGCGCGGGGCCGGTCGGCGTGCGACGGGACGGCCACGGACCCGGGCACCCCCCGCCCCGGTGCGGGAGGCGCCGGACCGTCCGGGGCACCGGACACCGCGCGGGGCCGGTCGGCGTGCGACGGGACGGCCACGGACCCGGGCACCCCCCGCCCCGGTGCGGGAGGCGCCGGACCGTCCGGGGCGCGGGACAAGGAGCATGGCGGGCCGGCGGGCACCGGGCGCGGCACCGCGCTTGAGAGGGCGCCGGT
>NZ_JAAAXQ010000619.1 GCF_009916105.1 Streptomyces sp. GC420
GACCCCCCGCGTTCCCGGGCAGGGCCGCGGCGTCATGCCCCGGCAGCGGCAGCCCTGGACCCTGAACGGCGAGGGCGGCCCGGCCAGGGTCACCGCCGGGGACATCGCCGCGCTGCGCTCCGTCGGCGAACTCTTCCGCACCCTCGACAACGCCTACGGCGGCGGGCACGCCCGGCAGGCCCTGGTCCGCTACCTGGAGCACGAGGTCGAGCCGATACTGCGCGGCACCTACGGGGAGGCCACCGGGCGCAAGCTCTTCGCGGCCGCCGCCGACCTGACCAGACTGGCCGGCTGGACCTCGTACGACATCGCGGCGCACGGCCTCGCACAGCGGTACTTCGTGCAGGCGCTGCGGCTCGCCCAGGCCGCCGGGGACCGCGCGTACGGCAGCTATGTGCTGGTGACGATGAGCCGGCAGGCCGTCTACCTCGGCCACGGGCGCGAGGCGGTGCAGCTCGCCCGCGTCGCCCAGCAGGGCGTCGGCTCCTCCGCGCCGCCGGTCGTGCAGTCCCTGCTGCACGCCGCCGAGGCACGCGGCCACGGGGTGCTCGGCGAGGGACGGGCCTGCTCGACGGCGCTCGCCCGCGCCGAGCGCGCCCTGGAGTCGGCCCGGTCGGGCGACGAGGTACCCCACTGGGCGCGGTTCTTCGACGAGGCCCAGCTCGCCGACGAGTTCGGCCACTGCCACCGCGACCTCCAGCAGCACCGCATGGCGGCCCAGCACGCCGAGCGCTCCCTCCAGCTGCGCGGCAACGGGTTCGTCCGCAGCCGGCTGTTCTGCCGGGTGGTGCTGGCCTGCGCCAGGCTCGGGCTCGGGGACGTCGAGGAGGCCTGCAGGCTCGGCGCCGAGGCCGCGCAGCAGGCCACCGAGATGCGGTCCGTGCGGGCGCTGGAGTACATCCGCGATTTCGAGCGGCGCCTGGAGCCGTACCGGGACGCGGCGGCAGTGCGGACCTACCGCGACCGGGTCGCCGCACTGCTCTGAGCGTCCGCGGGCAGTCCGCCGCAGCATGCCGCCGAACGGCGCGGCGGCTGCCCGGCCCGGGCGGTGTCCTTGCCGCGCGGCGTGGACGTTTGCGTTCCGGCGGGCGTCGGACGACGCACATCCCGGTGCGCATGGTGCCGGGCTGCGGCCGGTCCCGCGCAGCGAGCTGGCACCGACATGCCCGGGCGGTGTCCGTGCCGCGCGGCGTGGTTCGCCCGGACCGGCTGTGCCTTCCGGCGGGCGTCGGACAGCGGGCACCGCGCAGCCGGTGCGCACGGTGCCGGACGGCAGACCGGAGGCGGATGCGCGGCGGCCGGGGGAGCGAGTGCCCGCCCCCGCGCGGGGCGGGTCTCCGCTCCGGCGAGGGGCCGCCGCCACACCGGCGCGGAGCACCGCACGGCGGCGGTCCGCCGCGTCGCGCCCGCCGCGCGACGCGGCGGACCCACCGCGGCGCGTGCGGGGCCGCGGCGCGGCCGGTGGTGACGGGGCGCCGCGGTCAGGCGGCTGCCGCGGACACGGACTCCTCCCGCAGGTCGACCCGCTGGGGCAGGCCCAGGTCGGTCAGCAGGGCGCGGGCCGCGCGGCGGCCCGAGTGCAGGGCGCCCTGCACGGTGCTGGTGTCGCGGTGGTCCCCGCAGACGTAGAGACCGGCCAGCAGCCGCACCGACCGGCGCAGATCGTGCGGCGCGGGCATCGCCGGGACCGCCTCCGGGTCGTGGTGCACGGCCAGCAGTTCCCAGCCGGCGGCGCCCGAGGCCGAGGTCCCGTACAGCCGGGCCAGGTGGGCCCGTACCACCCGGTCCAGCTCGTCGGGCGGGGTGCCCAGCACCGTCGAGGAGATCAGTGCCCGTCCCGCGGGGGCCCGTGAGGGGTCGACCTCGCTGAGGACGGCGGTGTGAGAGACGGGGCCGCTCCGGTCCCCGTCCAGCACCAGCGAGGACCCGGCGGTCCGTGCGACCGGCGCGACCGGCGCGGTGTGGTGCAGCACCGTCACCGGGTGGAAGTCCGGCACCCGCAGCCCCGGCAGCAGCTCCGCCGCGGCACGTGCGCCGGTCGCGAGCAGCAGCGACCGGCAGCCGAAGCTGCCGTGCTCCTCGGTCGTCACCGAGGTCGTGGACGCGGAGACGACGCGCACACCGGTGCGCACGGTGCCGGGCGGCAGCGCAGCGGCCAGCAGCCGGGGCAGCGCGTCGGCACCGCCCGCGGGAACGCACAGCCGGCCCCGGGCGAAGCCGCGCAGGGCCAGGTCGGCGCACCGGCTGGAGGTGGCCAGCTCCGGGTCGCACAGCAGCGCCGACAGCAGGGGGCGCAGGAAACCGTCGACCGTACGGGCCGGCAGGCCGCGGCGGTGCAGCGCCTCCGCGGCCGGAACCTCGGGCCGGGCCATCAGCCGCCGCAGCGGCATGCTCGCGGTCCTGCCCAGCATCGCCGCGAGCCGTGCCTGGTCCAGGGCGGCGGGCCACGGGGACGTGGAGCTCGCCAGGGCGCGCGCCGCCGTGAGTGCGCCCCTCGCGCTCCCCGGCTCGCCCAGCCGCTGGTGCCGCCCCCGGCTGTGCACCAGAACCCCGGGCGCGAAGTGCCGCAGCACCAGTTCTCCGAGGCCCGGTGCACGGCGCAGTCCCGGGTAGGAGGTGCTGAGGACCTGGCCGATGCGGTCCAGGCGGAACCCGTCGATCCGGTCGGTGGCCATCCGGCCGCCCACCACGGGAGCCGCCTCCAGCACGGCCACCTCGACTCCGGCACTGATGAGCTGGTGGGCCGCGGACAGGCCCGCGAGCCCCGCCCCCACGATCACGACGTCCGCACGGTGCACGGTACTGAGCACGTGCCCCTCCCGAGGTCGGCAACGGCTGGCTGACGCGGTCTCCTGATGCCCGCGAAACAGGCCTTGGAATACCCGTATTCGCGTCGAGGGTAGGAAGCAATACCTCCTCCCGCAGTC
>NZ_JAAAXQ010000061.1 GCF_009916105.1 Streptomyces sp. GC420
CGCAGGGGGAGCCGCCCGGCGCCGGGGGCCGCAACCGGCTCCTGCTCCTGCTCGCCGAGGTCATCGGCATCGGCGCGCTCGCCGCCGTCGTGCTGCTCATGGGCTCGGACGAGGGCGACGGGCCGGGGGACGGGAAGCCGTCCGCCCCCGCATCCTCGCCGAGCGTGCCCGGCGAGATCTCCTCGCTCCTGCCGACGGAACTGCCGAGCGAGGTACCGTCGCGGCTGCCCAGTGACCTCCCCACCGAACTGCCGAGCGATCTCCTGCCCAGCGACCTCCCCAGTGATCTCCTGCCCAGCGACATCGCCGGCGACCTCGGGGCCGACCGCTGATCCATCCGTGCCCGGCCCCCGGGCGGCACCCCGAGACCGGCGAACACCCAGCACGGTGTCCGAATCCCGCCGGAAGCCGCCGCCGGAGAACCGCACACTGGACGGGCGAACCGGGACGATGGAAGCAAGAAAGCCAGAAAGGGCCGGGACAATGACGGTCTACACCACGCTCGACAGCCCGCTGGGCGAACTGCTGCTGGCCGGCGAGAGGTCGGACACCGCACCCGGCGGTACCGCCCTCGCCTCCCTCTCCGTGCCCGGCCAGAAGCACGGCGCCACCGTCGGTGACGGCTGGGTCAGGGACCCGGAGGCGTTCACCGCCGTCGCGGCGCAGCTCGCCGCCTACTTCGCGGGTGATCTCACCCGCTTCGACATCGAACACGTCACCGTCGGCACCGAGTTCCGGCGCCGGGTCTGGGGGGCCCTGGACGACATCCCGTACGGCAAGACCGTCAGCTACGGCGAGCTCGCGACCCGGATCGGGGCCCCGCGAGCCGCCGTCCGTGCCGTCGGCACCGCCATCGGCGCCAACCCGCTGCTGGTCGTCCGCCCCTGCCACCGGGTCATCGGCGCGGACGGTTCACTGACCGGGTACGCCGGCGGGCTGGAGCGCAAGCGGCGGCTGCTCCTCCTCGAAGGCGGGGCCCCGGCGGCCTGACCGCGGCGGCCCGGCCCCGGCCGCCGGCCGGCCGGCGCGTTCCGCCGGCCGCTCCGCGGTGTCGCGCCGCCGTTCACTCCACGCCGGCCCAGTCCCCGCCCAGCAGCGGCCCGAGCACCGAGGCCGGATCCGCTCCCGGGGGTCCTGCCGGTACCCAGTGCCCCCGCTCCCTGCGGTAGGGCCACCAGCGGCCGTCACAGCCCAGACGCAGCTGAGCCGGACCGTCCGTCACGGTCCACCGGTTGGCCCTCGCCCGGAGCCGGGGCCGGTTCTCCTCGTCCCAGGCCGCGGCCAGCGCCGCACGCGCGCGGGCCAGCGCGCCGGACGCCGGGGTCCACTCCTCCTCCAGCACGGCCAGGGACGCCGGGCCGCCGCACTCCCAGGCGCGGGCCGCGAGCGCCAGTTCCGGGCCCGAGCGGTCCGTGCCCGTGGCGAGACGGGCCGTGATCCGCGGTTGCGGACCGGCGGCCGCGAGCCTGGCCGCATCCTGATGCACCGTCAAATCCTCTGGCATCCCCTGCAGTTCGTGCCCGTCGGTCAGCGCCTCCGCCAGCATCCGGTAAGCGCGCACGGCGGTGTCGGCGGCCAGGAACTCCAGCGCGGCGACGTCCAGTCCCGCGGGCGGTTCCGCGTCCGAGGCGAACAGCGGCGGAGTGCCGGGCTGTCCGGGCAGCGGCGGGGGAGGGGGCAGCGGCAGCACGTCCCCGGCCGCGAAGACCTCGGCGGCCGGCACCCCTGCCGCTGCCTCCGCATCACCCCGTGCCTCCGCATCACCCGGCGCGGCCGCGAGCCTCCGCGCCGCCGCGGCCCCGGCGGCGCTGCGTGCCTGGAGCTCGTCGAGCAGCTCGCGCTCCTGACGGCCGCGCAGGAGCAGCAGCACGAAGGGATCCTGGTCGAGCAGCTGGGCCAACTGGTAACAGAGCGCCGCCGTGTGACCGCAGTGGTCCCACCCGCCGCAGTCGCACTCCGGCTCCAGATCACCGATGCCCGGGAGGAGCTCCACCCCCGCAGCGGCGGCGTCCTCCACCAGGTGCGGGGGCATGTCCCGGTCGAGCAGCGCCGCGATGTGCCCGGCGCGGTCCGCGACGGTCCCCAGCAGCCGGTCCCACTCCCCGGCGTCGAGTTCCCGCAGCAGCACGTCGCCGCGGTGCGCGGTGCCGTCCCGGTCCCGTACCACCGCGGTGATCCGCCCCGGCCGCACGGACACCGCCCCCACGGCGCCGCCGCGCGCCAGCCGCCTTCCCAGCCTGAGCTGTTCGCCGTCGAGGGCGGTGTCCTCCAGGGCCTTCAGCCATGCCCTGCCCCACCAGGTGGCGGCGAAGCCCCGCCCCCGGACCGGGGGCAGTGCCGCGAAGGTCCGCTCGTCCCCGTGTGCCGTGCCGCTCATCGCGCGCCCCCTCGCAGCTCCACCAGATCCGCCAGCTCGGCGTCGGTCAGTTCGGTCAGTGCCGCCTCGCCCGGGCCCGCGCCGGAGCCGAGCACCGCGTCGGCCAGCTCCTGCTTCCGGGCGAGCATCCCGGCGATCCGGTCCTCGATCGTGCCCTCGGTGATCAGCCGGTGGACCTGCACCGGCTGGGTCTGGCCGATGCGGTACGCGCGATCGGTGGCCTGTGCCTCGACGGCCGGGTTCCACCAGCGGTCGTAGTGGACGACATGCCCGGCGCGGGTGAGGTTGAGCCCGGTGCCGGCCGCTTTCAGCGACAGCAGGAACACCGGGACCTCACCGTCCTGGAAGCGGCGCACCATCGTTTCCCGGTCCGCCACCGGGGTGCCGCCGTGCAGGAACTGCGTGGGCACCCCGCGCGCCGCGAGATGCCGCTCGACGAGCCGTGCCATCCGCACGTACTGCGTGAAGACCAGCACGCTCGCCTCCTCCGCGAGGATGGTGTCGAGGAGTTCGTCCAGCAGCTCCAGCTTCCCCGAGCGGCCCGCGATGCGCGGCCGGTCCTCCTTCAGGTACTGGGCCGGGTGATTGCAGATCTGCTTGAGCGAGGTCAGCAGGCCGACGACCAGGCCGCGCCGCTCGAAGCCGTCGGCGCCGGAGATCGCGGCCAGCGTCTCGCGCACCACCGCCTCGTACAGACCGGCCTGCTCCGGCGTGAGCGGGACCGCCCGGTCCGTCTCCGTCTTCGGCGGGAGTTCGGGCGCGATACCGGGGTCGGACTTGCGGCGGCGCAGCAGGAACGGCCGTACGAGCCGGGCCAGCCGCTCGGCGGCGGCCGGGTCATGGCCGCCTTCGACGGCCCGCGCGTAGCGGCTGCGGAAGGTGCCGAGCCTGCCGAGCAGCCCCGGCGTCGCCCAGTCGAGGATCGCCCACAGTTCGGAGAGGTTGTTCTCCACCGGCGTGCCGGTCAGGGCCACACGCGCCCTGGCCACGATCGTGCGCAGCTGCCTGGCGGTCGCCGAGTACGGGTTCTTGACGTGCTGCGCCTCGTCCGCGACGACCAGACCCCAGCCGGCGTCCGCGAGCCGCTCCGCGTCCAGCCGCATCGTCCCGTACGTCGTCAGGACGAACTCCCCGTCGGCCAGGCGGGTGAGATCCCGCGCGGTGCCGTGGAAGCGGCGTACGGGCGTGCCGGGCGCGAACCGTTCGATCTCCCGCTGCCAGTTGCCCATGAGGGAGGTCGGGCACACGACCAGCGTCGGTCCCGCCGCAGACGGGTCCGCCTGCCGGTGGAGGTGCAGGGCGATGAGCGTGACGGTCTTGCCGAGGCCCATGTCGTCGGCGAGGACGCAGCCCAGGCCCAGCGAGGTCATGCGGTGCAGCCAGTTCAGACCGCGCAGCTGGTAGTCGCGCAGCGTCGCGGCCAGCGCGGCGGGCCGCGCCACCTCCTGGGATCCGCCCTCCGGCTCGGCGAGCCGCTCGCGCAGCCGCTCCAGCGCGCCGCCCGCCGCCACCTCGACACGCTCGCCGTCGACCTCCGTGGAGCCGGTCAGGACCGCGCGCAGCGCGTCGACCGGGGTGAGCTTGCGGTCCTGGCGCTGCCGGGCGCGGCGCGCCTCCTCGGGGTCGATCAGCACCCACTGGTCGCGCAGCCGCACGACCGGTCTGGAGGCCTCGGCGAGCCGGTCCAGTTCCGCGCGGCTCAGCCTGCGGTCGCCCAGTGCGAACGACCAGTTGAAGGCGAACAGCGCGTCGGCGGACATGAAGGCGGGCAGACCGGACTCCCGGCCCGCGCTCCCGGCGTCCCCGGCGTCGTCCGGCGGACCGACCACGGCCCGCGCAGTGAGGCCGCGGGCCAGCTCCCTCGGCCAGTGCACCTGCACGCCGGTGGCGGCCAGCGCACGCGCCGCGGGCCCGAGCAGTTCGGTGACCTCCTCGTCGGCGAGCTCGACCGCGTCCGGGACGGACGCGGACAGCAGGGGGGCCAGAGGCGTCCAGGCGTGCGCGGCCCGGCGCAGCGCCAGCAGCGCGTCCGCCCGGGCGCGGGGCCCGAACCCGGGCGCGGTGCCCGCCCACACCGCGGCCGCGTCGGCGACCCGCGCGGGGTCGCTGACGCTGTGCAGTTGCGGAACGGCCCGGAAGACGGGCTCCGCGTCCGCCGTGAGCAGGCCGGGCAGCTCCACGCGCAGGGAGATCCGTACCCCCGCGTCCTGGCCGGCGGCGACGCCGTCCGCCCACGCCCGCAGCTCCGGTGCCTTCCGGGGCGGGCGGGCCGCGAAGGCGGGGCCGCCGGCGGCGACGGCGGCGGCCGACGTGCGCGGCAGACCGTCGGCGACGGCGTCGAGGAACGCCCGCAGCTGCCGTTCGGGGACGGGCAGGAGCACCGCCTGCGCGCCGGATGCTCCCGCTCCAGCGGCCCGCCGCGCCACGCCGGTCTCGTTCACCCCCCGTGTCTCCCAAGCCCCGCCGGCCCCGCCCGCCTCGTCTCCTGGGCCGGTGCGGCCCGGGCCGGCCCCGACGATTCCGTCGAGCGGCACGCAGTGCGCGGCCGGCGGCATCGCCGCGGCCAGCTCCCGCACTCGCTCCAGGTCCTCGGTGGTCAGCGGGCCGACGCGCCAGGCGTCGTGACCGCCGGCGGAGAGGCCGGGCAGCAGCCGTCCTCGGGCCGCGAGCTGGAGTGCCAGCACGGCCGCCGCGCCCCAGAAGACGGCCGACGGATCGGCGCCCGGGGTGGTACGGCACCGGGTGAGGACGGGCAGCGCGTCCCGTACGGGCAGCAGCAGGGCTCGGACGGCCGTGCGCACGACGCGCGGGCCGTCCGGGGCCGTGACGGTCAGTTCCTCCACCGAGCCCGGCGCGGCCGGGGGCTCCTGCCCGTCCGGACGCCAGAAGGCGACCCGGCCGCTGCGGGCGGGGTCCGCGGGCAGGAAGGCCGCGGAGCAGTGGGCGAGTTCCCGGATCTCGGCGGGCGTGGGCACGGGGAGCCGGTGCACAGCGATGGCGTGGTCCTCTTCCTCGGGTTCCTCGGGGCCGTCGGACGAGGGTCCGCGGACTCCGCTCCGGTATTGCCGGGAGACTGTTCAAGTTTGACTAGTGCCAGGCCGTCGAGGATACAGGATTCCCGGGTGCGGTGCGGGGCCCCGCGTGCGCGGCGCGAGCCGGCCGGAGGACGCGGACGCACACTGGAACCGGAGCGGCCGCGCATCCGTTGTCAGGACAGAAGCGGCTGCCCGGCGCGGCCGCCAAGGAGGCGACAGATGTCGAAGAACGCGAAGATCGCCGTCGGGGGAGTGGCGGCAGGGATCGTCCTCATGTGGATCCTGCCCTTCTGGGCGGCACTCCTCGTCCTCGTAGGGGTGCCGGTGGGCGCCTATCTGCTCCTGGACCCTTCCCAGCGGCGCAGGCTGCGCCGGATCAACCGCAGGGAGATAGGGCGCTGACCGGGATCTCCTTCCGCGCCCCCGGGTAGAGTCGGCAGTGATCGAACACCGGTACTGCGGAGGGGGATTCGGGGTATGGGCGGCAGGGTGACGGCGGTCAGCAGCAATGGTGAGTACTCCTTCACCAAGCCCAACCGGGACAGCATCACGCTGCTCGCCGGGCTCGGCGTGGAGGGGGACGCGCACGCCGGGGTGACGGTCAAGCACCGCTCGCGCGTGGCACAGGACCCCACGCAGCCCAATCTGCGCCAGGTCCACCTCATGCACGAGGAACTGTTCACGGAAGTCGCCGAGGAGGGTTTCACGGTGAGGCCCGGCCAACTCGGCGAGAACGTCACCACGGCCGGAGTCGACCTGCTGGGCCTGCCGACCGGCACCCTGCTGCACCTGGGGGACGAGGCAGTCGTCGAGGTGACCGGGTTGCGCAACCCCTGCGCGCAGATCGACCGCTTCCAGGACGGGCTGCTGAAGCAGGTCGTCTTCCGCACCGAGGACGGCACCCTGGTGCGCAAGGCCGGGATCATGGGCATCGTGCGCGAGGGCGGGGCCGTCCGGCCCGGCGACACCGTGCGGGTCGTCCTGCCCGAAGAACCGCACAAGCCGCTCGAACGCGTCTGAGGCACGGCGAGCCGACGGACCCGAGCGCGGAAAGAGCCCCGCGCCGTCGCGCGGCCCGGCTAGGAGGGCCGTACCGCCATCTTCTCCAGCGCTTCGAGGAGGCCCGGGAGCTCCGGGCCCCTGCCCACGGTCAGCACTTCACCCGGTTCCTCGTCCAGCAGCACGAAAGCGATGTCGTCGGTCCTGGCCACCAGGCTCCAGCCGGGGCCGTCGGCCCTGATCGTACGGGCGTCGCCGGGCGCGAAGGAGGAGCGGACCCGGCCGGCGGGCGGCGGGGTCTCCACATAGGCGCGTGCCTCCGCGAGGACGCGGCGCAACCCGGGGTGCCCGCCGCCCCCCTCGGAACCCGTGCCGGTGGCCGTGGCCGTGCCGGAGCCGGTGCCCGAACCGCCGTCGGCGGCTGCCGCTCCGTCCGGGCCGTCCGGGCCCCCGGCGGTGCTCGCACCGGCGTCCTCGAAGATGATCTCCTCGTCGACCTGCTGCCGCCAGGCGGCCCACTGCAGGGCGATCTCGTCGGCACCCAGACGGCGCTGCGCCGGTCCCCACTCCCCGGCGTCCGGCGGTTTCAGTGCCACGGCAGCCACGCCCTCGGCGTCGGGCTCAGGATCAGGATCGTGCGGGGCGGGCACCCCGGGCGCGGACACCGCGAGGGCGAGCGGCCAGCCGGGCAGCGCGGCGACCACGGAACGCTCGTCGGGCGACAGGTCGTACTCCATGCCGCAGTCCCAGGAGGCGATGGCGACCGCGACCAGGGACACGTCGTCGACGGCCACGGTCCAGCGGGCGCCGTCCGAGTCCTGGCCGAAGACGAGACCGTAGCCCTCGGCATACGGTTCCAGACCCAGCGAGGCGCAGGCCTCGGGGTAGTCGTCGCCCAGCACGCTGGGGAACTGCGCGGGCGTCAGCAGCACCGCGGTCAGTACGAACAGCGCGTCGCCGCTGTCGGCGTCGTCGGTCCCGGCCACCGCACACCCTCCATTCCTGCCTCATCGCTCGTCGGCGCACCCTAACCAGTGAGTAACCCGTGCGTCGAGAGGACCGTTCCTAGAGACTGAGTGGGAATGAGTCCTGTTGCCGGGATTCGTGCTCAGCCGGGCGCTCCGAACGGTGCTGGGCGTCCTCGGAAATCCCGTGAAGGGACGGCTCGGCGTGTCTCCGGCGTATCCCCCGGTCACGCGGGCAGTGGGCCGCAGTCCCGCCGCCGGGTGGCGGGGGACTCCGTGCCGCCGATGTCGCGCGGAGCCCGCGGGCAGCCGGGCACGCCCGGAAGGGCGCCGCTCAGCCCCGGCGGGTCGCGAGCGCCAGGTAGCGGGCGTCCTCGTCGACGTACGAGTCCAGCCGCCAGCCCGAACCATCGAGGATCCGGCGGAGGTTGGGCTCGGCCCTCAGGTCCTCCGGCGAGATGTGCCGGCCCTGGCGCGCGGCCAGGGCGGCCCTGCCCACCGGGTGGAACAGCGCCAGCCGTCCGCCCGGCCGTACCACCCGCGCCAGTTCCCGCAGGTCCGCCTCCGGGTGAGGCAGGTGCGAGATCAGCCCGGCGCCGAAGACGAGATCGACCGAGGCGTCGCGCAGCGGCAGCGCGGTCACATCGCCCTCGATCAGCCGCCCGTACCGGTCCCGGCCCGCCCCTACCGCCGCCTGGAGCATCTCGGGGGTGAGGTCGATCCCCAGCACCGTCCCGCCGGGACCCACCGCCTCGCGCAGGGCGGGCAGTGCGCGTCCGGTCCCGCAGCCGGCGTCCAGCACGGTGTCACCGGCCCGCAGTCCCAGTTCGGCCACGGCGGCCGCGTACACCGGTCCGTCGTCGGGGAAGCGCCGGTCCCAGTCCGCCGCGCGCGAGCCGAAGAACGCCTGTACCTGCGTGTGATCGTCCGTCATACGTCCATGATCCCGCGACACCGGCCCGTCCCGCGTGCCCGGTTCCGCCGACGGCGGGTGAACCGGGTACCGAGCAAAAGACGGCCGATCGCGGCGATCGCGGGCGGACGCTTCTCCGCCGTGTCCCGGCAGCTTGCGAAACCGATCGGCGTGCGCCCCCGGCGCGGCCGGCGCACCTGGGTCATGGAACACCCGGACACCCCCCGAACGGCGGATGACCCGGGCGCCCGGGATCAGCAGGATGGGCGGGATGAGCGACACGACCGACATGAGCGGCAGGGCCGTTGCGGCACGAAGGCCCGGTCGGGACCGGCCCGCCCGCGACCGGCACCGCCGCGACCGGCACGGCGGACGCGCGCACGACGCCGAGGCGGGGCCGCTCGTACGCCCGTACGCCATGACCGGCGGACGCACCAGGCCCGGCCCGAGCGGAGTGCGCTTCGACCTCATCACCCTGGTCTCCGTCGACGGCAACGGGCCGGACCCCGCCGAGGAAGTCACTCTCGGCCCGGAGCACCGGGCCCTGCTCGGGCTGTGCCGAGCCGGAACCCGGTCCGTCGCCGAGTTCGCGGCGCACGCCGATCTGCCGGTCGGTGTCGTGCGTGTCCTGCTGGGGGATCTGCTGGAGCGCGGCTGGGTCAGGATCAGCGGGCCGGTGCCGCCCGCCCAACTGCCGGACGAACAGCTCCTCCGGCAGGTGATCGCGGGGCTGCGCGCGCTCTGAGCGCTCCGCCGGATGTCCGGCGCCCGACCCGCCGGTCCTTCGTGGCCGCACACCCCCGTGCGGCGCGGACGCATGCTGTCACAGCCCCACCCCGTTCGTTCCGCCCGGCCCGTACTGCCGGCCCGCGCCCGGGCGTCAGGACCTGCCGCTCCGTCCGCCCTGCCCGTATCCCTTCGGGCCGTCCCCCCGCACGCCGTGTCCCCGCGGGCCGTCCCCTCGCGGGCGTGCCGTCGTGCCGCGGATCTTCAGGGTCGGAACGGTGAGATGGGTGCCGCCCGGCCGCCCCGGATCGGTGAACCGTTCCAGCAGGCACCGGGCGGCCCGCCGTCCCACCTCGTGGCTCCCGTTGTCGACGTGTCCTCAGCCAGGTGCCGCAACTGGTGGATACTGAAGGAGTTCTGGACCGGTCCAAAGAAGGGCTGGAAGCCATGAGTGTCGAACAGAGCACGCGGGCCGCTGTCGGCGAGCGCCGCCCGCTCGGGGTGGCGGTCGTCGGCTTCGGCTGGATGGGCAGGGTCCATACCCAGGCCTACGCCCGCGTTCTGCACCACTTCCCGCGATTGCCGGTCCGTCCCGAGCTCGTCGCGGTCGCCGAGGAGGTGCCGGGTCGCGCCGAGGAGGCCGCCGATCGCTACGGATTCGCCGCGACGGCGGCCGACTGGCGCGAGATCGCCGCCGACCCGCGGGTGCACGCCGTCAGCGTCACCGCCCCCAACTTCCTGCACCGCGAGATCGGCGTCGCGATGGCCGAGGCGGGCAAGCACATCTGGATCGAAAAGCCCGTCGGTCTCACCGCTGCGGACGCCCGGGCCGTCGCCGCGGCGGTCGCCGGGGCCGGCGTGCGCAGCGCGGTCGGCTTCAACTACCGCAATGTCCCGGCGGTGGAGACAGCCCGCGAACTGATCGCCTCCGGCGGCATCGGCACCGTCACCCATGCGCGCGTCCGCCTCTTCAGCGACTACGCCGCCCACCCCGAGGGCGCCCTCACCTGGCGCTACGAACGCGAACGCGGCGGCAGCGGCGTGCTGGGCGACCTTGCCTCGCACGGCGCGGACCTGGCCCGCTTCCTTCTCGGCGACATCGTGTCCCTGGTCGCCGACACGGCTGTCTTCGTGCCCGAGCGTGCCCGCCCCACCGGCGCCACCGTCGGCCACACGCGCTCGGCCGGCGACGAAGCGGGCATCGTGGAGAACGAGGACTACGTCTCCTGCCTGCTGCGGTTCTCCTCCGGCGCGCGCGGCGTCCTGGAGGCGTGTCGGGTCTCGGTCGGCGAGCAGAACAACTACGGCTTCGAGATCCACGGCACCAAGGGCGCCGTGTTCTGGGACTTCCGCCGGATGAACGAACTCGGCGTCAGCCGCGGCACCGCCTACCAGGACCAGCCGGTCAGCAGGCTCCACGCCGGCCCCGGTGACGGCGAGTACGGTGCCTTCCAGCCGGGCGCCGCGAACGGCATGAGCTACGACGACCTCAAGGTCGTCGAGGCGTACCGCTTCCTGCGCTCCATCGCCGAGGGCGTTCCCCACGGGGCCACGGTCGACGACGCGGTGCGCAGCGCGTGCGCCCTGGACGCCATGTCCCGCTCGGCGGAGACCGGGGAATGGGTCACCGTGCCGAGCGGAGCCGGAGCGAGCAACGACGAACGGTGAAACAGGGACAGGGCCGGGAGCGGCTACGCCCTGGCCTCGCGCCGGAACAGCCCCGCCCAGAGGAAGGATTCGCCGAAGCAGGGGGACTCGGGCGGCTCGTCGCGCATCCGGCGCAGTTCCACCGGCGCGAGGTCGGAGAAGATCCAGCGCAGGGACTCGGCGGTGTAGGCGAGGCCCCCGTGGAGCCGGGAGTCCCGGTAGAAGTCCGCGTCGGACAGTTCGGAGCCCATTTGGCCAGCCGCGAAGCAGGTCAGGGCGAAGTGGCCGCCGGGGACAAGGGCCGATTCGAGGAGAGCGAGATAGCTGACGCGGCGGTGCGGCGGCAGATGGTGGAAGCAGCCCGAGTCGTAGACCAGGTCGTAGGGGCCGCCCAGCGCGGCGACCGAGAGGGCGAAGATGTCCTCGTGGTGGAACCTGATCCGGCCCTCTGCCCCGGCCTCCCGGGCGCGTTCCCCGGCCCAGGCGAGAGCGGTCGCGGACAGGTCGACCGCGTCCACCTCGAAGCCCAGCCGGGCCAGATGGAGCGCGTTGCGTCCCGGGCCGCAGCCCAGTTCGAGGGCACGGCCCGCGGTGAGCAGGCCGCGCTCGGTGCAGGACACCAGATTCTCGTCCGGCTTCGCCACGAAGAACGGCACCTGCCTGGACCGGTCCGCGTAGAAACCGTCCCACCAGTCGGCCCCGTCGGCCGTCCACCGGTCGGCCTCCGGCGCGAACAGCCCGTCCATGAGCCTGAGTACATCGTCCACCGTGCGTATGTCCCGGTCCATCCGGCCCCCTTCCCTACCGGGAAATCGTAGGGCCGTACAGGGTGAAAGGACAGCTCAGACAGGGTGTGCGGCGGCCGTGGCGGGGCGTGTGAGAGCCGGGCGGGACGAGGGGAGGGAGCACTGCCAGGGGCCGGCCCGCGACATCGCCGCATCCCCCGCAGCGGGCCGTCACGGGGGCTTTCCGGGCGGTGCCGGGCCGGGTTCTTCTACTGCGTCGCCGAAGGCCGGGAGACCGCCTCACCCGGGAGACCGCCTCATCCGGGAGCGCCGCCCGGCCGTCGGTCCGTGCATCAGCGGTACAGCGCCGGGCGCTCGACGAGCCGGACCTCGACGCGCCGGCCGCCCTCGGCCTGTGCCAGGACGCCCGCCTCGCAGACCGCCGCCGCGGCGTAGCCGTCCCAGCAGCTCGGTCCGGTGACCTCGCCGCGCCGGGTGGCGTCCACCCAGGCCTGCACCTCGCGGTCGTAGGCGTCCTCGAAGCGCTCCACGAAGTCCGGGGCGATCGAACCGCCCCAGTGCCCGGCGGAGTTGACGAGCATGCCGTGTGCCTCACCGATCCGCGCGGTGCCGTTCTCGCACACCGCCTCGGCCTGCACCTGGTAGCCGAAGCCGCAGGTGACGTTGATCTCCACGTCGACGAGCGCGCCGCCGTCCGTCTCGAAGATCACGAACTGCGGGTCGTCCAGGCCCTCGGGGGCGTTGGAGGACCGGGCCGGGCGCAGCACCGTGACCGCGGTGATCTCCTGGTCCAGCAGCCAGCGGGTCACGTCCATCTCGTGCACGACCGAGTCGTTGATGAGATTGGCGTTGGTGAAGTACGGCGGAACACTCGCGTTGCGGTGCCGGTTGTGGAGCATCAGAGTCCGGCCCAGCCGCCCGTCGTCAAGCAGCGCCTTGAGTTTCAGGTACTCCGCGTCGTACCGCCGCATGAACCCGACCTGCACCAGCCGGCGCCCCAGCTTCTCCTCGGCCCGCAGCACCCGCAGCGCGGACGCCGCGTCAGGCGTGAGCGGCTTCTCGCACAGCACCGGCAGCCCGCGCTCGAAGGCGGTGAGCAGTGCAGCCTCATGGGCCGGCCCCGGGGAGGCGATGAGTACGGCGCCGACGTCCGCGGCGGCCATCGCGGCGGCCGGGTCGGTGTACGGGGTGCAGGCGTCGACACCGTCCGCGATCGCCTTGACCCGGTCCGCGTCGATGTCCACGACGGCGGCCACTCGTGCCCCGCTGATGACGTCGTTGATGCGGCGCACGTGGTCGGCGCCCATCCGGCCGGTGCCGATGACGGCGACGCCGAGCGTCCCGCGCTCAGTCATGATCGTGTTCGTCCCTTCGGAGGGTCAGGCACCGCAGGAGCGGAGGAACTTGCGGGTGCGTACGGCGATGGGCAGTGGCTTGTCGGGCGGGCACGGGTACATGTCCTGCTCGACGATGGCGAAGAGGTCCACGCCGAGGCGCTGCGCGGCGGCCAGCACCGGCTCCAGCTCGGGCACCCCGGCCGGCGGCTCGCACATCACCCCGCGCCGCACGGCGGGCCCGAAGGGGATCTCGTTCCTGACGACGTCGGCGAGGATCTCCGGGTCGACCTGCTTGAGATGGAGGTAGCCGATGCGCTCGCCGAAGTCCTCGATGAGCTTGACGCTGTCCCCGCCGCAGTAGGCGTAGTGCCCGGTGTCCAGGCACAGGTTGACCAGGTCGGAGTCGGTCGAGTCGAGGAAGTGCTCGACGTGCTCCTCGGTGTCGATGTGGGTGTCGGCGTGCGGGTGGACGACGATGTCCAGTCCGAAACGCTCCCGCACCTCGTGGCCGAGCCGCTCCATGCCCTTGGTCAGGTGCGCCCACTGCTCACCGGTCAGCTCCGGCGGCTCGATGATCTCGGCCGTCCTGTCGTCCCGCCAGAAGGAGGGGATGACCACCAGGTGCCCGGCCCCCATGGCCCGGGTGAGCTCGGCGACCTGGGCGACGTGCTCCCACGTGGAGTCCCACACCGACGGGCCCCGGTGCAGGGCGGTGAAGACGGTGCCGGCCGAGACCTTCAGGCCGCGCCGCTGCACCTCGTCGGTGAGACGGGCGGGGTCGGTCGGCAGGTAGCCGTAGGGGCCCAGCTCGATCCATCCGTAGCCGGCTTCGTGGACCTCGTCGAGGAACCTCTCCCAGGGCACCTGTTGGGGGTCGTCGGGGAACCACACACCCCACGAGTCCGGGGCGGACCCGACCCGGATCCTGTCCAGGACGGGACGGGCGGAGCTGTCGGCAGTCATCGGGGCAGTCCTTTCACCCATCGGGCTCCCGGGAGGCTCGGGAGTGGCCGCTCAGGAGGCGGCGGGCGGGGGAGGAGGCAGAGGGAGGAACGAGAAGGAACGGAACGGCAGGAGCGGGAAGGAGGAGACGAGAGGAGACGAGAGGAGACGAGAGGAGACGAGAGGAGACGAAGGGCGTGGGCCGGCTAGAGCGACTTGTCGGACGTTCCGGCCGGGGCGGGAGCCCTGAGGTCGGACTCCTCCGGGAGTTCGTGGACGTCGACGCCGCGGACCTGGGCCAGCTCGTGCTTGAGGGCCGCCAGTTCGGCGCCGCCGGCCATGTGGTTGGTGAGCTCCTCGAGGCTGACCTCGCTGCGCGCGGCGCTCAGTTCCAGGGTGCCGAGCCGCAGTACGGAGAAGTGGTCGCCCACCATGTAGGCGTGGTGAGGGTTGTGCGTGATGAAGATGACGCCGAGACCCCGGTCGCGGGCCGCCGCGATGTACTTCAGCACCACCCCGGACTGTTTGACGCCCAGGGCGGCTGTCGGCTCGTCCAGGATCAGCACGCGGGCACCGAAGTACACGGCGCGGGCGATGGCCACCGACTGGCGCTGGCCGCCGGACAGGGTGCCTATGGGCTGCTCCAGGTCGTCCAGGACGATGCCCATGGCCCGCAGTTCGTCGTCCGCGGTCTTCTTCATGCGGGCGATGTCCAGCCGGCGCACCGGCCAGGGGCCCTTGGTCATCTCGGAACCGAGGAAGAAGTTCCGCCACACCGGCATCAGCGGCACGGTGGCGAGGTCCTGGTAGACGGTGGCGATTCCGCGGTCCAGGGCCTCGCGCGGACTGGTGAGCCGCACCGCCTCCCCGTCGATGAGGAACTCACCCTCGGTGTGCTGGTGGAGCCCGGATACGATCTTGATGAGGGTGGACTTGCCGGCGCCGTTGTCACCGAGGACACAGGTCACCCGGCCCGGCCTGACGGTCAGGTCGACCCCGTGCAGGGCACGGACGTTGCCGTACGACTTCCCGGCGCCCCGCAGTTCGACGAGGGGCGTGGCGTCCGCGGTGTCCGCGGAGGTCCCGGGGGCCCCGCCCGTGGGTGTCTTTCCGTTGCTGGTCATGGGGTTCACCTCCGGGTCGCCTGGCGGCGGACCCACAGATTGACGAGTGTGGCGACGAGGAGCATCAGGCCGAGGAAGAACTTGAACCAGTCCGGGTTCCAGTTGGCGTAGACGATGCCCTGCGAGACCATGCCGAAGATGAAGGCGCCGATGACCGGGCCGACCGCGGAGCCGTAGCCGCCGGTGAGCAGGCAGCCGCCGATCACGGCCGCGATGATGTACAGGAACTCGTTGCCGACACCTTCGCCGGACTGCACCGTGTTGAACGAGAACAGCAGGTGCATCCCGACGAACCAGGCACCGGCGCCGACGCCCATGAACAGCGCGATCTTGGCGAAGTCGACCGGCACGCCGACGGCGCGGGCGCTGTCCTTGCTGCCGCCTATCGCGAAGATCCAGTTGCCGAATCTGGTGCGCAGCAGCAGCCAGGTGGCGATGGCGGCGAAGGCCAGCCAGTAGAAGACCGTGATCTTCACATTCACCCCGCCGATGCCGATCTCCGAGGCGAAGACCGACTTGGCCTGGTCGAAGCCGTCCATGTCGCTGATCGAGTCGGTGGCGACGTTCTCGGTGAAGATCTTGGTGACGGCGAGGTTGGCGCCCTGGAGCATCAGGAAGGTGCCGAGGGTGATCAGGAAGCTCGGCAGTCCCGTCTTGATCAGCATGTACCCGTTGAAGGCGCCGACCGCGAGTGAGACCACCAGGGCGACGAGCACGCCGGTCCACACGTTCAGACTGAGCTGGAAGCTCAGGATGCTGGCGGTGAGCGCGGAGGACGTGACGGCCACACCGGCCGACAGGTCGAACTCACCGCCGATCATCAGCAGGGCCACGGGCAGCGCCATGATGCCCATGACCGACGCCTGGTACAGCACGGTGGCGAGCGAGCTCGCCTCGCGGAAGGAGGGGGCCACCGCGAAGAAGAAGAGGTACACCCCTATGGCGGCTATGAGCGCGCCGGTCTCGGGGCGGGCCAGCATCCGCCGGGCGAGGGAGCGCTCGGCGGTGCGGCCGTCCTTCGGGGTGGCCGGCGAGGCCGGCGGCGAGGAGCTCGCCGCCGGTGCCGTTGCGTGGGACATGGGGGTCACCGCGTGCCCTTCTCGGCGAACCTGGCGATCTGGCCGACGTTGTCCTTGTCGACGAAGGCCGGGCCGGTGAGGACCGGTTCGACGCCGCCGCCGCTGAAGTTGCCGTTGAACTTGTAGAGCCACAGGGAGTCGACCGCGAGGTAGCCCTGGAGGTAGGGCTGCTGGTCGACGGCGAACTGGACGTCGCCGCTCTTGACGGCGCCGACCAGGTCCTTGTTGAGGTCGAAGGTCGCGATCTTCGCCTTGCCTCCCGCGTCGGCGGCCGACTGGACGGCGGTCAGCGCGAAGGGGGCGCCGAGGGTGACGACGTGGTCGACCGCGGAGTCCTGCTTGAGCTTGGCGGTGATCGTCGACTTCACGGACGGCATGTCCGTGCCGTTGACGTACAGGTTGGTCGTCTTTCCCTTGAACGTCTTCTTCACACCGGCGCAGCGCGCCTCCAGGCCCACGTGGCCCTGCTCATGGATGACGCAGAGGGTGTTCTTGGCGCCGAGGTCGTTGAGCTTCTCCCCGAGTGCCTCACCGGCCACGGCCTCGTCCTGGCCGAAGAAGGACAGGATGTCCATGTCCTTCCAGTTGTCCAGGCCGCCGTTGAAGGCCACGACGGGTATGCCGGCGTCCACGGCCTTCTTGACGGCGTCGGCCATGGCGTCCGGCTTGGACAGGGTGACGGCTATGCCGTCGACCTTCTGGTCGATGGCGTTCTGCACCAGGTTGGCCTGGTTGCCCGCGTTGGGGTCGTTGGAGTAGACCAGTTCGATGTTGTCCTTGGCCGCGGCGGCCTCGGCGCCCTTGCGGATGAGGTCCCAGAACGTGTCCCCGGGAGCCGCGTGGGTGATCATGGCGACCTTGATGCGCTCGGTGTCGGCCTTGCCGGCCGAGGCGCCGCCTCCGTCCTCTTCGGCCTTCTTGCCGCCGGAGCTGCTGGAGCAGCCTGCGGCGAAGAGCACCGTCGCGGCGGCCGCCGCCACTGCGGGGGCGAATCTGCGGGAACGGGGGCGAGACGTGCGGTCCATCTTTCCAGCACCTCACTGAGCGACAGAGGGAAAGGGCGGCGGGCCCGGGGCGGGCCCGAGTCGTGCGCCGGTAACACGGCCGTTTCGTTGGGACGGGATCCAAACCCGTGATGCACCCCACTGTCAATACTTTGTTAGGACATCATTTCACAAGCAGGTCCATATGTCAGAACAAACTATTGACAGGCGTTCGGAGGGCGGTCTACACCTGAAGGCGCCGGATCTCACCTCCCGAACCCCCGTCCCTGCCTGAGGAGCACCATGACCGAGTCTTTCGACCTGATCACCATGGGCCGTATCGGGGTCGATATCTACCCCCTGCAGACCGGCGTGCCACTGTCGCGGGTCGAAACGTTCGGAAAGTTCCTCGGCGGCTCCGCGGCCAACGTCGCGGTGGCCGCGGCGCGTCTGGGCCGCTCCGCCGCGGTCATCACCCGCACCGGCGACGATCCCTTCGGGACCTACCTCCACCAGGCACTCAGGGAATTCGGCGTCGACGACCGCTGGGTCACCCCGGTCGGCGAGTACCCGACCCCCGTGACCTTCTGCGAGATCTTCCCGCCGGACGACTTCCCGCTCTACTTCTACCGCCGCCCCAAGGCCCCCGACCTGGAGATCCGGCCCGAGGAACTCGACCTCGACGCCGTAAGGGCCGCCCGCGTCTTCTGGGTCACCGGCACCGGACTCAGCGAGGAACCCAGCCGCGCCGCCACCCTCGCCGCCCTCGAAGGGCGCGCCAGGGCCGGCATCACCGTCTTCGACCTCGACTGGCGGCCGATGTTCTGGAAGGACACCGCCCAGGCCCGCGCGCACTACGCGGAGGCGCTGCGCCACACCACCGTGGCCGTCGGCAACCTCGACGAGTGCGAGGTGGCCACCGGCGTACGCGAACCGCACGCCTGCGCCCGGGCCCTGCTCGACGCGGGAGTGGAACTGGCCGTCGTGAAACAGGGCCCCGAGGGTGTACTGGCCGTGCACCGGGACGGCACCGTCGCCCAGGTGCCGCCCGTCCCCGTGGAGGTCGTCAACGGACTCGGAGCGGGCGACGCCTTCGGAGGCTCGCTCTGCCACGGCCTGCTCGCAGGCTGGGACCTGGAGAAGACCATGCGGCACGCCAACGCGGCCGGCGCCCTGGTCGCCTCCCGCCTCGCCTGCTCCTCCGCGATGCCCACCGAGTCCGAGGTCGAAGACCTCCTCGAACGCGGCTGACCCCGCACACACCCTCGAAAGGGAGCCACCCTTGAGCGTCAGCATCTCCGAACTCGCCACCGTGCGCGCCCGGCATCCGGAGGCCATCGCGGAGGCGGCCGCCCGCCGCCCCCGCCGCCCGCTCGTCGGAGACAGCGGGCGGCTGATGATCGTCGCCGCCGACCACCCCGCCCGCGGGGCGCTCGCCGTGGGTGACCGCCGCCTCGCCATGGCCAACCGGGCCGACCTGCTGGAACGGCTCTGCCTGGCACTGTCGAGGCCCGGCGTGGACGGAGTGCTGGCCACCGCCGACATCCTGGAGGACCTGCTGCTGCTCGGAGCCCTCGACCACAAGGTGGCCATGGGCTCCATGAACCGGGGCGGCCTCGCCGGCGCCTCCTTCGAGCTCGACGACCGCTTCACCGGCCACCGCGCCCGGGACATCGCCGGGCTCCGCTTCGACGCGGGCAAACTGTTGATGCGCATCGACTACGAGGACGCCGGCTCACTGTCCACGATGGTGTCCACCGCCCGCGCCATCGACGAGATGGCGGCGCTGCGGCTGCCGGTCTTCGTCGAGCCGTTCGTGTCCCGCCGCGTGGGCGGCACCGTGAAGAACGATCTGAGTGCCGACGCCGTCACCCGTTCCATCGCCATAGCCTCCGGCCTGGCCGGCACCTCCGCCTACACCTGGCTCAAGCTCCCCGTCACCGAGGACGCGGACGACATGGCCCGGGTGATGGAGACCTCCACACTGCCGGCCGTGCTTCTCGGCGGCGATCCCGGAAGCTCCGCGAGGGAGCAGGACGCCGCCTACGAGAAGTGGCGCAAGGCGCTGCGGCTGCCCACCGTCCAGGGACTGGTCGTCGGCCGCTCGCTTCTCTACCCGGCCCAGGGGAGTGTGGAGACAGCGGTCGACACCGCCGTGAGCCTGCTCTGAGTCTGTTCCGGGCCTGATCCGGGCCCGCCTCCGCGCTCTCCCCCACGGCGGCCGCCCGCCGTACCCCGCACGCCGCGTGCCCGTACGACGGGCCCAGCACAGTCCCAGGAGGACGTGAAGCGATGACCAGCACGCAGCGCCAGCAGTACCACCTGCCGTCGGGCAGGGCCGCCGCCGGGCCGTACGCCGTCGACGTCACCCCCGGGTCGGCCGGCTGGGGCCACTCGAGCCTGCGGGTGCTCGAACTGCCTCCCGGCGGCTCGCACACCTTCGCCACCGGCGACAGCGAGTGGATCGTGCTGCCGCTGAACGGCGGCTGCACCGTCGTCACCGACGGCGAGACCTTCGACCTGTACGGCCGGGACAGCGTCTTCACCGCCGTCACCGACTTCGCGTACGTCCCCCGGGACACCCACGCGACCATCGCCTCCGGCGCCGGCGGCCGCTTCGCCCTGGCCGGCGCCCGCTGCTCCCGCCGGCTGCCCGCGCGCTACGGCCCCGCCTCCGGCGTCCCCGTCGAACTGCGCGGCAGCGGCAACTGCAGCCGCCAGGTCAACAACTTCGGCGCCGCCGGCGTCTTCGAGTGCGACAAGCTCATCGCCGTCGAGGTGCTGACCCCGGGCGGCAACTGGTCCTCGTACCCGCCGCACAAGCACGACGAGCACAGGCCGGGGGAGGAGTCGGAACTCGAGGAGATCTACTACTTCGAGATCGCCGGCCACGACGGCACGCCCGGCCTCGGCTACCAGCGAGTCTCCCCGTCCGGCCACGGCCACGGCACGGACGTGCTGGCCGAGGTGCGCGGCGGGGACGTCGTCCTCGTCCCGGACGGCTGGCACGGCCCCTCCATGGCCGCCCCCGGCCACCACATGTACTACCTCAACGTCATGGCGGGCCCCGGCGCCGCGCGCGAGTGGCTGATCCGGGACCACCCCGACCACGCGTGGATCCGCGGGAACTGGTCCGGCGTGCCCGTCGACCCCCGGCTGCCGCTCTGCACCGCGCCCCGGGCCGCCGAGGGCTCTCGAACCGCCGCGGCCCCTTCCGGGTCCGGGGCCCCCTCGGGCCCTCCCGAGCCTCCGGACCCCACCGACCGTCCCCTTTCCTCTCATTTCCTCCCACCGAGCCAGTGAGGTCCCGATGAGCCAGTCCACCCGTCGTCTGACCGTCGCCCAGGCGCTGGTGCGGTTCCTGTCCGCCCAGTACACCGAGCGCGACGGCGTGCGGCGCCGGCTGATCGCCGGCACCTGGGGCATCTTCGGCCACGGCAACGTCGCCGGGATCGGCCAGGCCCTGCTGGAGGCGGGCGAAGACGCCATGCCCTTCCACCAGGGCCGCAACGAGCAGGCCATGGTGCACGCCGCCGTCGGCTACGCCCGCCAGCTGAACCGGCTCTCCGCCCAGGCCGTCACCACATCCATCGGCCCCGGCGCCACCAACCTGGTCACCGGTGCCGCCCTCGCCACCGTCAACCGGCTGCCCGTCCTGCTGCTGCCCGGCGACTACTTCGCCACCCGCACCGCCGACCCCCTGCTGCAGCAGCTCGAACACGCCGTCTGCGCCGACGTCTCCGTCAACGACGCGCTGCGGCCCGTCTCGCGCTACTTCGACCGGATCAACCGGCCCGAGGCCCTGATCCCCTCCGCCCTGAACGCCATGCGCGTCCTCGCGGACCCCGCCGAGACCGGCGCCGTCACCCTCGCCCTGCCCCAGGACGTCCAGGCGGAGGCATGGGACTGGCCGGAGGGGTTCTTCGCCGAGCGCGTCTGGCACGTACGCCGCCCCTCCCCGGAACCCGCCGAGTGCCACGCCGCGGCCCAGGCCGTACGGGCCGCACGGCGCCCCCTGATCGTCGCGGGGGGCGGAATCCACCACAGCGAGGCGGAGGAGGCCCTCAAGGAGTTCGTGGACGCCACCGGCATCCCCGTCGCCTCCACCCAGGCGGGCAAGGGCTCGCTGCGCCACGACCACCCCGCCGACCTCGGCGGCATCGGTCACACCGGCACCGCGGTGAGCGACGAGATCGCCCGCACCGCCGACCTGGTCATCGGTATCGGCACCCGCTACACCGACTTCACCACCGCCTCCTCGACCCTCTTCGCCGAACCGGGCGTCCGCTTCCTCAACCTCAACATCACCTCCTTCGACGCGTACAAGATGGCCGCCACCGCCCTGGTCGCCGACGCCCGCGCCGGACTCCACGCCCTCATCGGGGCCCTGGAGGGCCACCGCGTGGACGCGGCGTACGAGGCCGAGTACGCGGCCGGCAAGGAACGCTGGGAGCGCGTCGTGGACGCCGCCTACCGTGCGGAGGACGAGAACGCCGCCCCCACCCAGACCCAGGTGCTCGGCGCCCTCGACGCGGTCGTCGGCGACGAGGACGTGGTGATCAACGCGGCCGGATCGCTCCCCGGCGACCTTCACAGGCTGTGGCGCGCCCGTTCGCCGCGCCAGTACCACCTGGAGTACGGCTACTCCTGCATGGGCTACGAGATCCCCGGCGCCATCGGCGTCCAGCTCGCGGCGCCCGGCACCCCCGTGTGGTCGCTGGTCGGCGACGGGACGTACCTGATGATGCCCACCGAGATCGTCACCGCGGTCCAGGAGGGCCTGCCCGTCAACCTGGTCCTCCTGCAGAACCACGGATACGCCTCCATCGGGGGCCTGTCCGAGGAGACCGGCGGGGAGCGCTTCGGTACCGCCTACCGCTACCGCGCGGCCGACGGCAGCTTCACCGGCGATCCCCTGCCGGTGGACCTCGCCGCCAATGCCGCGAGCCTCGGCATGGACGTGATCCGCGCCAAGACCGTGCGCGAACTGCGCCAGGCACTGGCCGCCGCCCGTGCCTCCGAGCGCCCGACCTGCGTGTACGTCGAGACCGAGGCCACTACGCCCACGGCCCCCGGAGCCGAGGCGTGGTGGGACGTCCCCGTCGCCGAGGTGGCCTCCCGTGAGGCGGCGATCCGGGCCCGCGAGACGTACGACCGGCACACGCCCGGCCGCCGCCGCCACCTCTGAGCGCTGACCGGGCGCGGACGAACGGTGATGCCCGGCCCCTTCGCGGCGAAGGGGCCGGGCGTGCGGATCTCGGGAATCAGGAGGCGACGGAGGAGCTCACGGGGATCAGGAGGAGGCGGAGGGTCCGGGCGCCGCGGTGGCGCGCGGGCCCTGACCTGTTGGAGCCGGGCCGCCGAGACCTTCTTCGAGACGTCCGGCACCAGCCCGGCCTCCTTCGTGAAGACGAGCGCCCGGGTGGCGGCGCCGCCGTTGTCGGACCGGCGACGGAGCTTCACCTCGACGGATTCGTCGATGAAGGAGGTGGTGGCGGGAAATGTCGGTGAAGATCACGCGGCACTCACCGCCCCGGGCATCATGCCGCAGCACCGTAGGGAGCCGCGGTCGTCGGCGGGGATTCAGGATCTCCCTCCCGCGGGCCGTTCGGCGGGGACGGGTCAGGCGGCGGAGCGCTGGTCGGCCGGGCGGCGGCGCAGCGGGGTGTGCTGGATGGCGGGCGGGCTGTAAGCCATGTCGAGCGTCCCGACGTCGGTGCCGGGCGGCACGATGGCGTCGATCTCGTCGAGGACGTCGTCGGTCAGCGTGGTCTCGGCGCCGGCGAGGATGTCGTCGAGGTGATCCATGGTGCGCGGCCCGATGATCGCGGAGGTGACGCCCGGGTGGGCGATCGCGAAAGCCATCGCGAGGTGCGTCGGCGGAAGCCCCGCCTTTTCGGCGACGAGAAGGAGCTGTTCCACGGCGTCGAGCCGGCGCTCGTCGCGCAGGTGCTGGAAGCCGAAGGCGGCCCGATGGGTGTCGGCCTGCCGGGCCTTGCGGTAGCGGCCGGTGAGCAGGCCGCCCGCGAGCGGGCTCCAGACCATGGTCCCCATGCCGTACCGCTCGCAGACGGGCAGAACCTCGCGCTCGATGCTCCGGTTGATGATCGAGTAAGGCGGCTGCTCGGTGCGGAACCGTACGAGGCCGCGACGTTCGGCGGTCCACTGCGCCTCCACGATGTCCGAGGCCGGGAAGGTGGAGGTGCCGATGGCCCGGACCTTGCCCGCGCGTACCAGGTCGGTGAGGGCGGAGAGGGTTTCCTCGACGTCGGTGTCGGGCGCGGGCCGGTGGACCTGGAACACGTCGACGTGGTCGGTCTGCAGTCGGCGCAGCGAGTCCTCCAGCGCGCGAGTGAGCCAACGCCGCGAGTTGCCCTGTTGGTTGGGGTCGTCGCCCATCGGCAGATGCGCCTTCGTGGCCAGGACGACGTTGTCGCGGCGGCCTTTCAGGGCCTTGCCGACGATCTCCTCGGACTCGCCGCGTGAGTAGGCGTCGGCGGTGTCGACGAAGTTGATGCCCGCGTCGAGCGCCTTGTGGATGATGCGGACGGAATCGTCGTGGTCGGGGTTGCCGATGGCGCCGAACATCATCGCGCCGAGGCAGTACGGGCTGACCTTGATACCGGTCCGGCCCAGCGTGCGGTACTTCACGTTTCTCCTCCTGTGCGGGCTGACGGCCGCTTCGGCGCGAGCTGCTCGCGTAAGCGGAACGCTGTTCGACTTCGACAATACGGAACACTGTTCCGTTTAGCAATCCCGGCAAGGAGGAAGGCGTCGTGAACAACGGCCCGACGGGCGGGGTGTCAGCATGTGCGCGCCGACGAGGGTGCGGTACCGACGCCCCGCTCGGCGCGTCCGCCGGGGCCGCCGCCGCTCCGGCATCACCGCCGACGGACTCCGGCGCCCCGGCGAACGGCTTCCCGGAGGCCGGCTTCGCGCCCCGGCGTCAAGTACTCACCCTTTATTGTCCGGACAATCTGATGACAGGGGTTCCTGTCGCGAAGGGGGGTGGCTATTCTCCGAAGGTGACCACTTCCCCACCCGCATCCCTCGAATTCGCCCTGGACCGCAACAGCCCGGTGCCGCTCTACTACCAGCTGGCGCAGCAGCTGGAAGCGGCCATCGAGCACGGCGCACTGGCGCCGGGCAGCCTGCTGGGCAACGAGATCGAACTCGCGGGACGCCTTGGTCTCTCCCGCCCCACCGTCCGCCAGGCGATCCAGTCGCTGGTCGACAAGGGGCTCCTGGTGCGGCGGCGCGGCGTCGGCACCCAGGTCGTGCACAGCCAGGTCAGGCGGCCGCTGGAGCTCAGCAGCCTCTACGACGACCTGGAGACCTCCGGGCAGAGCCCCACCACCCGTGTGCTGTGCAACGAGACCCGGCCCGCCACGCCCGAGGTCGCCGCCGCCCTCCAGGTTGCCGAGGGCAGTGAGGTCGTCGCGCTGGAACGGCTGCGCATGACCCACGGGCAGCCGGTGGCGTACATGTGCAACTTCCTGCCCGCCAGCCTGCTCGCCCTGGACGACGGCAAGCTGGAGGAGACCGGTCTCTACCGGATGCTGCGCGCCGCGGGAATCACCCTGCACAGCGCTCGCCAGTCGGTCGGTGCCCGCTCCGCCGGCGCACGGGAGGCCGAGCGGCTGGGCGAGGCGGACGGCGCCGCCCTGCTGACCATGCAGCGCACCGCCTACGACGACACCGGCCGCCCGGTCGAGTTCGGCACACACATCTACCGCGCCTCGCGCTACGCGTTCGAGTTCCAGCTCCTGGTACGGCCGTAAGGGACCGGGCGGGAAAGGACAGAAGGGCGCAGGAACGGTCGGAAGACCGGGAATTCGATCCACCGGCCCAGGGCGGCGCACGGCCTGGCCCATGATGCCCCGATGGACTTCGCGCACCCCGGGAGCACCCCGTCGCAGCCCCCCGAAGACACGCACGCCACCCCGCCCATGGCGCTGAAACTCCTCGTCGCCGGCGGTTTCGGCGTCGGCAAGAGCACCCTCGTGGGCGCGGTGAGCGAGATACGCCCACTGCGTACCGAGGAAGAACTCACCCGCCCTGGGAAGAGGGCTGACGACACGTCCGGAGCACGACACAAGGCGACCACGACCGTCGCCATGGACTTCGGGCGCACCACCCTCGGGCCGGGGCTGTCGCTCTACCTCTTCGGCGCCCCCGACCAGGACCGCTTCTGGTTCCTGTGGGACGAGGTCGCCCAAGGAGCACTGGGCGCCGTGGTGCTCGCCGACCCCCGGCGCCTGGAGGACTGCTTCCCGGCGGTCGACTACTTCGAGCACCGCGGGATCCCCTTCGTGGTGGGCGTCAACTGCTTCGAGGGCGCCCGCGCCCGAGCCCCGTACGAGGTCGCGCACGCCCTGGACCTCGACCCCGGCACCCCCGTCGTGCCGTGCGACGCGCGCGACCGGGAGTCGGGCAAGGAGGTGCTGATCCGGCTGGTCGAGCACGCCGGGCGGATGCACACCGCCCGGCTGCTCGAATCGGTCGGCTGACCGGCTGACCGGCTGACCGCCGGCCCGCCCGTCACACATGGCCGGCCCGCTCGTCAGACGCAGCCGTGGGGCCGTTGCACATGGCCGACCCGCTCGCCTCACCTGCCGTCAGTCCGCGACCCCCGCCTCCGCCAGCACCTTCTCGATGCGAACGCGGACGAGCAGTTCTCCCGGCACGCCATTGCGCGCCCCGAACTCCGCGGCGCGCTCCTCACCCATGTACCGGGCGGCGATCCGGGTCGCCCAGGCGCGCAACTCGCCCGGATCCTCACTCATTTCGGCGCGCCCCTGAAGCACGACGTAGGCGTACGGCGGCCGGTCGTCGTCCACGCACAGCGCGACCCGGCCGTCCCGGGCCAGATTGCGGCCCTTGACCGTGCCCTTGCCCGTGTTGAAGAAGAACTCCTCCCCGTCCTCGCCGAGCAGGAACCAGATCGGCGCGATGTGCGGACTGCCGTCGGCGCGAACCGTCGACAGTTTTCCGGTGCGGGTGCCCTCCGAGACGAAGGCCCGCCATTCCTCCTGAGACATGTTCCGTGCCATGTCCCCATCCTGCGCCGGATCGTGCCGCGGGTTGCCCGGGGCGCGCGGGTGGTGAAGGGTGGCTGACAGCGGATGGGGACAAAGGAACCGCAGCAACGGGGAGGACCGTTACACATGGCACTGGGCAAGGGCCTTGACTGGCTGCTCGAAGACCTGACCCAGCGGGTGGAGTATGTGCGGCACGCACTCGTGCTCTCCAACGACGGGCTGGTCACGGCGTCGAGCGAACAGCTCGGACGGGAGGACGCCGAGCACCTCGCGGCGGTCTCCTCCGGACTGCACAGCCTGGCCAAGGGTTCAGGACGGTACTTCGGCGTGGGCAAGGTACGCCAGACGATGATCGAGTTCGACGAAGGGCTGCTCTTCGTGACCGCGGCGGGCGACGGCAGCTGTCTGTGCGTGCTCAGCACGCCGAACGCGGACATGGGACAGATCGCCTACGAGATGGCGCTGCTGGTGAACCGGGTCGGGGAACATCTGACGGTGGAGGCGCGGAGCCCGGGGCGCGGACTCGCGTCGGACGAGTAGCGGCGTTTCCACAGGGCGGGCGGGACGGTTTTCCACAGGCCGCTCGGGAAGCGGGCACTGCGAGCTACGATCGTTACGGAGAGTATTCATTCCTCACGGGGAGACGACGACCGTCATGGCAGCGACCTCAGCGAAGACAGACAGGACGAGTGGGGCAGGGAGCACGCGGACCGGGGAACGTGCCCCCGGGTCGGCGGGCAGTTCCGTGAGCCTGCGCCGGGCGGCGCAGGAACTCGCCCTGAGAAGAGGCGAGTTCGACCTGGCCCGGCAGCTCGGCCTCCTGCGTACGACGACCCTGTTCCCGGGCGGGCCCCGCCGGGTGACACGGGAGGAGATCGCCGGACTGCGGGTGGCCGAAGGCTTCCCGGACAGCCTGCGCGAACGGGTCCAAACCGTCGGCACGGCCGCGGGTGCCGAACTGATGGGCATCACCGCCTCCCGTTTCACCCGGCTCGCGCGCACGGGGTTCATCACCCCTGCCGCGGTCTACCTCAACCGCTACCGCGCGGTGGTATGGCTCTATCTCGCCGAGGAACTCAGGCGGTTCGCGGACGAGGAGCCGGCCATGCTCAGCGGCAGGAGCCCCCGGTCCATGCGGAGGCTGCTGGACGCGGGCACGGACCTGCGCGCCCGCAACTGGCGCGGCCGGCGCCTCGGACGGCTCCTGCGGGAGGCCGAGGATCCCTGGGAGCGCGCGGCAATCACGGCCGCTCCACTTGACCCGGTCCAGCTGGCCGAGGTGGTCGACGACCCCTTCGAGCGCGCCTACCTCCACCTACTCGGCCCCGAACCACCCGTCTCGCCCGAAGCCGCCCACCGCGTCCTCCACGCCGACAACCCCGACGAGATCCTCTGGTACCGCGTCAGCCTCTCCCTCTGCATCGACG
>NZ_JAAAXQ010000620.1 GCF_009916105.1 Streptomyces sp. GC420
GCCTCCTTCCAGGCGGCGGCGTGCACCCGCGCGGAGTCGGTGATCACTCCGTCGGTGTCGAGGACGACAGCCGCCGTGCCCCGCAGCGGGCGGGGCACGGCGGTGGTCTGCTGCGCCGGTTCCACTCGGCATCACCTCACAGTCCGGATCGGTTCGCGTTCGCGGGTGGTGCTCCGTATACCCAGCGTCGCAGATCACCGTTGCGGTACGACGGCCACGGGACAGGACGAGTGGTGCAGTACGGCGTGGGACACCGGGCCGAGCTGAAGCCCGAAGTGCCCCGGGCGTCGCTGCGCCCCGACGACCAGCAGGTCGGCGTTGTCGGATGCGGCCAG
This sequence comes from Streptomyces sp. GC420, assembly GCF_009916105.1. GTDB lineage: Bacteria > Actinomycetota > Actinomycetes > Streptomycetales > Streptomycetaceae > Streptomyces. The sequence goes on from NZ_JAAAXQ010000620.1 coordinate 336, forward strand.
CAGCGCCTTGCGGGCCGGGCCCTCGACGGTCCGCCGGTGCAGGTCGACGCCGGGGTGGTCCGCCGCGGCCTCCTCCAGGGCCGTCTCGAGGATCTCCACGGCCCGGTACTCGTAGCGGCGGCCGGGTTCCCCGGTGAGCAGGGGATGGTCGATGGCCTCGTGCGCCGGGCTGCGCCAGGCCCGTACGGCATGCAGCGCCGCGCCGCGGGCCTGCGCCTCCTCGAAGGCGAAGCGCACGGCCGCCCGGCCTTCCGGCGGTTCGTCGATGCCGAGGACGATCCGGTGGTGCACGTCGCCCTTGGTGTCGTGGTTGCCGCGGATCACGATCACCGGGCAGTCGGCGCGGGCGGCGACCGAGAGGCACACCGAGCCGAGGAGCAGTTCCGCGATGCCGCTGCGGCCCCGGGAGCCCAGGAGCAGGGCGGAGGCGTTGCGGCCCTCGTTCAGCAGAGCGGTCACCGCCTCCTCCGGAAGGACCTCCGTGGAGATCTTGAGATCCGGGTTGCGGCGACGGGCCCGCTCCGCGGCGACGGAGACGATGCTCTCGGCCAGATCCTGCTCCGTGGGGCGGCCCACCGCCGGGGCGAGGGCGGAGCCCTCGTAGCGCTCCCACATCGAGGCGTACACGAGCCTCAGCGGTACGCCGTGCAGGCCGGCCTCGTCGGCCGCCCAGTCCACGGTGCGCAGGCTCGGTTCGGACCCGTCCACACCCACGATCAGGGGCAGCTCCACTGTCCTCACCTTCTTCCTTCCGCTCGGCGGACGACAGGCGGCCGGCCCGCGCGGCCGGCCGGGTCAGTCACCTGTTTCCCGCGGCTCGGTTCGCCTCCGGGGCGCCGAAGCCTGTGCCGACGGACGATCGTGCTCGGCCGCTCGTTCCTCGCGGCCTGTGCGCGTTCTCCCTTCCGGCGCGGGCGCGCCTCTTCGGCTCACTCCCCGAAGTCGTCACGGCGGCTAGTCGTGGGGGACTACGGCGACGGGCGCGGTCGCGTGGTGGAGAACGGCGTGGGTGACGGGGCCGGTGTGCGCTCCGAGACCGGAGCGGCGGTGGCGGCGGCCCACGACCACCAGGGAGGCGTCCCGCGCGGCCTCCACCAGTTGGTCGGCGGCCTTGCCGGGCTCGGAGCGCTCGACGACCTCGACGTCGGGGAACTTCTGCCGCCAGGGGCGCAGGGCCTTGGTGAGCTCCTCCGCCTCCCCGGTGGCGAGGCGGGCGTTCAGCTCGGGGTCCGGCGGCAGGCCGTAGGCGAAGTACGGCGGGAGGTTCCAGCTGTGCAGGACGACCAGCGGCGCCTTGCGGCGTGCGGCCGCGTCGAAGGCGTACTCGATCACGGTGTCGTCGGGGCTGCGCAGGTCCAGGCCCAGCACGACGGGCCGGTACGGCGTCTCGACGGTCGCCTTGCCGTCGGAGGCGGGCGCGTGCTCGTCCTCGGGCTGAGTGCCGGCCCTGACCAGGACGACCGGGCGTACGGAGTGCGCCACGGTGGCCATGCCGACCGAGCCGACCATGAATCCGGCGACGCCGCTCAGTCCGCGCGAGCCCAGCACCAGCACCTCGGAGTCCTTGTTCAGCTCCGGCAGGACGGTGCCCGGCTTGCCGGCGATCTGCTCGATCACGACCTCCACCTCGGGGTGGCGCCGCTGGAGCCGGTCGGCGGTCTCGCGGGGGATCCGCTCGGCCCAGTGCTGCTCCGTCTCCCTGCCGAGCAGGGGGGCCTGGATGAAGGGGTCCGCCTCCCAGATGTTGACCAGCTTCAGCGGCACGTCGCGCAGCACGGCCTCGCGCGCCGCCCACTCGGCGGCGGCCAGACTCTCGCGCGAGCCGTCGAGACCCACAGTGACGGTGCGGGACATGGTGCGTACCTCCTGGAGGGTGAGGACCCGGGCCGGTCCGGCAGGTTTTCCCGATTCCAGAGTCCCGCACGAATTGGATCTAGGAAAGGGCCCACAGGTCCCCCATCAGGACCGTTCGGCCCCCCGGGGTCCTCGCGGGTCCGGAGGAGGCGCCGGGTCACGGCGGGACGAGCTCCGTGGCGTCCGGCAGGCGCTCGGGGTGGTAGGCCGCCAGGGCGGCGCCCGCGAGCCACCAGCCGCGGTACACCAGGGCACGGCACAGCCGCTCGTCGAGCCGGTCGAAGACGGTCGGCACGAGCGCGAGGTCCCGGCCGTCGAACTCGCGGAGCTCCGGGTGCGTCTCGCGCCAGCGGCGCAGCGGTTTGGAGTCGTCGGCCGGGAAGTCGGTGGCCAGCCCGACCAGGATGCCCCTGCGGGCTCCGGCGGGCAGTTCGCCGTGTTCGCCGCAGGGGCGGCCGCGCTGGAAGCGCTCGACGATCGCCCTGGTCCGCAGGGCGGTGCTCTGCCGGTACAGCAGGGAGTTGGCGCGGGCCAGGTCGCGGACGACGGGGACGCGGCCGTACATGCCGGGGCGCAGCAGGCCGCCGGCGTTGAGGACCATCAGGAAGACGTCGCGGTAGCGCTCGCTGTCGACGGCCTCGGACCCGGTGTTGTCGTAGGTGCCCCCGTCGAGCAGGACGGGCGGGTGGGTGGCGCAGGGGAAGGGCGCCCGGTCCAGGAC
>NZ_JAAAXQ010000621.1 GCF_009916105.1 Streptomyces sp. GC420
GGCTTGGCGCGGCGCGTCCACAGGAGAGCTCCTGCCAGCAGCGCGGTGCCTCCCAGCAGCCAGGGCGGCGAGCCTGGCGGAAGGATGCCGATGATCAAGCCGGTGAGAGCCGCCACCAGCTGCAGGGCGAGGGACTGGACGGACAGTGCGGTGGCCCGGCCCGAACTCGCCACACGGCGGTGCAGCAGGTCGTTCTCGCTCGGCCCCGCCGCGCCCAGCCCGAGGTGGACCAGGCCGTAGCCGGTGGCCGCGAGGAACATGGAGCCCGCTCCCGCGGACGCCGCGGTGGCGCCGAGCAGAAGCAGGCCGCCCGCGCCGGTGCCGAGACTCACCATGACCGCACGCTCGCCGCTGCCCGTGAGCCGGGCGATGAGCGGCGCCAGGTGGCTGCCGACACCGGAGCAGACGAACCCGGCGCAGGCGAGTGCGGCGAAGAGCACCGCGCCCGACTCCGACGCTCCGGTGAGCGCTGCCGCACGACCGGGCGTGAGCAGTTCGACGGCGGCCAGGGCGCTGCCGGCGGCCCCGGCGCTGAGCAGCACCCGGCGGACCAGCGCGTCGCAGCGGCCCAGCCGCAGTCCTCCCACGACGGTGGCCGGGATGGCCTGGAGGACGCCGCGCAGGGTGGCCGCGGGCCGTGGCGGCTCCGGGAGGGCTGTCAGGACGTACAGCACGAAGGCGACCTCGACCGCCGCGCCGAGCAGCGGCGGGACGGAGAGGGGGAGCACCAGCCCGGAGGTCGCCTCGCCGAGCCGGGCACCGGGATCGGGACCGAGTCCGAGCAGCCAGGGCAGGGCGCCGCCGAGCAGGGTGCCGGCCGCGAGCGCGGCGGAGGTGGCGGTGGAACCGCGGGCCAGGCCGGTGCGCAGCTCGGCGCCGGGGCCGGAGTGCGCCTGGACGGTGTCGACGTACCAGGCTTCGGCCGGTCCGCTGGACAGGGCGCGGCCCGCGCCCATCAGGGCCATGCCGAGTCCGAGGAGCAACGGAGCACTGCTCAGGCCCACGAGGGTCAGCGCGGCCAGGTTCAGCAGGCCGGCGGCGGCCAGGACGGCGCGGCGCCCCACGACGTCGGACAGTCCACCGGTGGGCAGCTCCAGCGCGGCGGCGGTGAGGGAGTGCGCGGCGAAGAAACCCGCGATGGCCGCCATGGCCATGCCGCGTTCGGTGAAGAGCAGGATCAGGGGGGCGATGCTGAGTCCCAGGGGCAGCCAGAACAGAGCGCAGACCGTGACGTAGCGGCGGCGCGCGGTGTGTAAGTCCGGCGTTCCGGTCACGACACGGTCTCGGTGTCGTCCGTTGCCGCGGGGCAGGAGGGATGCGCCTCGGTGGCGGGATCGCGCGGTGCCAGGGGCAGTCCGGCGGTGAGGAGTACGACCTGCACGGCGCGTGGGTCCGCCGCGTCGCGGGCGGTCAGTTCCTCCAGCTTCCGGTCGACGGCCTCCCGGAGTTCGGTGAGCGACTCGGGGGTCAGGCGGGGCCCCAGGTCGCTGATGCCGGAGGGCTCCACCCACTCGGGGCCCAGCCGCCCTTCGGCGATGTCGGCCTCGTGCCGGGCGAGAGAAGCCTCCAGGTGTTCGATCTGGGCCCTCCGCGACAGGCTGATCCAGGCGCGGCTGCCCGGTGAGGCGGCCATCGCCTTGTTGCTCCAGGAGGTCACGGAGTGCGCCGCCCGCCAGCGGCGCTCACGCCCGTCACGGTGCTCGGCCTCGGTGACGAACGAGTGTTTCGCCAGCACCCGCAGGTGATAGCTGGTGGACGCGGACGACTCCCCGGTTCTGACCGCGAGCTCACTCGCGGTGGCCGGGCCGTCCTGCCGCAGCAGTCCGAGCAGCCGGATGCGCAGAGGGTGCGTGAGTGCCTTGAGGGCTGCCGCGTCCTGTTCCGGGTCGAGTACGCGTCTGTGCTCGTCGTTGACCATGACGGCAGCGTAGAGCGAGCCGAGGAGTTTACAAAAGTATTTTTGCAGAACTTCTTTTGGAAAGCGCCCCGGCCGGGCCGGAGGCCGACTGCCGGGCCGGAGGCCGGCGTCGGCAGCGGACCGCGGCGGCCGGTCAGCCGGGGCGGGGGATCGGCTCGCCGAGTTCGCCGGTGACCGCGTCGGCCATGGAACGCAGGACGCCCAGGGTCCTTTCGGCCTCCGCCTCGTCCACGACGGTGATCGCGAAGCCGACGTGGACGATCACGTACATGCCGAGTTCCGCTTCCGGCGTGTACTCCAGGCACACCTCGCGCCGTACGCCGCCGAAGTCCACCGTCGCCATGCGCAGGCCCCCCGAGTCGTGGATCTCCAGTACGCGGCCCGGTATGCCGAGACACATCGTCATCACCCCTTCGCGAGCCGGGCCGCGGCGACCGCGGCCTGGCCGTAGCTGATGCCGCCGTCGTTGACCGGGACCGCGCTGCCGACGAGGACGCGCAGGCCCAGCGCCCGCAGCGAGTCGCGGACCGCGGTGAGCAGCCGGCGGTTCTGGAAGCAGCCTCCGGACAGGCAGACGACCGGCGGCGCGCCGTCCGCCACCGCCCGTTCGACGAAGGCCGTGGTCACTTCGGCCAGCGTGGTGTGGAACGCGGCCGCCGGGCGTGCGGCCGGCTCGCCCGCGGCGGTCCGCTCCAGCAGCGCGGCGAGGGTGGGGGAGGGGTCGTAGACCCACATGCCGCCCGCTCGCACCAGCCGCCACGGCAGTGCCTCCGCGCGGATCCCGCCCGCTGCCGCTTCGAGGGCGACGGCGGCCTGGCCCTCGTAGGACACCTCGTCGCCCAGCCCGAGCACACTGGCCGCGGCGTCGAAGAGGCGGCCCGCGCTGGAGGCCCGCGGGCAGTTCACCCCGCGTTCGACCATGGTGCGTACCACCCGCAGTGCGCGCGGGTCGAGGCGGGCGGTGAACGACCGTGCGAGGGAGGGC
>NZ_JAAAXQ010000622.1 GCF_009916105.1 Streptomyces sp. GC420
CCGTCCACGGGCCGGTTGTACGAGGTCGCGCCGTGCGCCGCTGGCCCGCACCTCCTCACGCTCTCCGCCCGCTCGGCACCCGCCCTTCGCGCCGCCGCCTCCGCCCTCGCGGCCCACCTCGGGAACCACCCCCAGCTGGACGAGGCCGACGTCTGCGCCGCCGCGAGCACGGCACGCGACGACGGCCCGCACCGCCTCGCCCTCGTCGCCGAGGGCGACCTGGCGGAACAGCTCGCCGCCGTGTCCGGCACCACCGAGGTCACCTCCCGCCCCAGAGTGGTGTTCCTGCTGCCCGGCCAGGGTGCGCAGCGCCCGGGCCAGGGCCGCGCCCTGTACGCGACGGCACCGGTGTTCCGGCACACCCTCGACGAGGCGTCCGCGTCGGCCGGCCCTGTCCGGGGCCGCAGCCTGACCGAATGGTGCCTGGACACCGACGTGAGCACGCGGGAGCTCCGCGCGACGGAGGTCGCGCAGCCGCTGCTCGTCGCGTTCGGCGTCGCGCTCGCCCGGCAGCTGGGGGCCTGGGGCGTGCACCCGGACGCCGTCGCCGGGCACAGCGTCGGCGAACTGGCGGCCGCGTGCGTCGCCGGTGCGCTCACCCTCCCCGACGCCGTACGGTTCGCCGTCTCACGGGGCCGCCTCATGGCCGAACTCGCGGCGCCCGGTGCGATGGCCGCCGTACGCGGCGGCGAGGAGACCGTCGAAGCGCTGCTCGCCGCATCCGACGGGAGGCTCAGCCTCGCCGCGGCGAACGGCCCCGCCCAGACGGTCCTCGCGGGCGACGAAGAGGCGATCGCCTCGGCGCTGGAGAAGCTGGCCGAGCAGGGCGTCGCCGCCCGCCGCCTCGACGTGTCCCACGCCTTCCACTCCCCGCTGATGGTCCCGGCGCTCGACCCGCTCGCCGCCGCGGCCGGTGCCCTCACCCCGCGGCCCACCCGGATGCCGCTGATGAGCACGGTCACCGCCCGGTGGCAGCCCGTCCTCGACCCGCCGTACCTGCGGGAGCAGGCCCTGCTTCCGGTCAGATTCGGCGCGGCCGTCGAGCGGCTGCTGGACGAGGGATACGACACCTTCCTCGAACTGGGCACCGGTGCGGCCCTGTCGGGACCGGTCCGCGCGGTGGCGGCGCGCCGCGAACCGGCGGCGCGGGCCCACGCCTCGGCCGCGCTGCCCGCCGACCCCGGCGCCGACGGCGGCACAGGGGCCCTGCTGCGGACGGCGGGGCGGCTGTGGATGCGCGGGGTGCCCCTGGACCGTACGGCGCTCGACGCCGGACGGTCGCGCGTCGTACTGCCGACCTATCCGTTCCAGCGCCGGACCTACTGGCCCACCGACACCGCCGAGGGCGGGCCGCAGTACGGCGCCGAAGCGGCGGCGGCCGCCGGGGGCGACCGCCGGGCCGAGCGGCACGCGGATGCCGAGGACCGGACGGACACCGAGGAACACGGCCGGACGGGCACCGAGGAACACGGCCGGCCGGACCCCTGGAACCTGCTGCACCGCCCCGTCTGGCGACTCTCCCCGGCGCCTTCCGGGCCGGAGCCCCGGGCGGTCCTGCTGGCCGGACCCGACTCGCAGTGGTCCAGGACGCTGGCGGAACGGCTCACCGCGCGCGGTGTCGCTGTGCACCGCCCCGGCGGGGCCCCGCCGGCGGCGGGCGCACCGGCTCCGCGGACCATCGTGCTGCCGGCCGGTCCCGCGACCGACCTCGACACGACGGCCGACCTCGACGCCGCCGTGCACTCGGCACTGGCACGGCTCCGTGAACTGCTCGATCTGCTCGATCTGCTCGGTCCGCCGGGTCCGCTCGGCCCGCGTGATCCGGCCGGCCTGCCTGGTCTGCCCGGCGGCACCCCTGCGGCGCGGGTGCTCGTGGTCACCGAGGACGTCCATGCCGCAGGCGCCTCTCCCGAACGGCCCCGCCCCGCACAGGCGTTGCTGTCCGGGCTCACGCTCGCGCTGCCCGAGGAGACACCCGGACTCGTGGCCGACAGCATCGACCTGTCCTCGCTGGACACCGTGACGGACCACGTCGGCGCCCTGCTGGCCGAACTTGCCGCACCACGCGCCGGGGGCCCCGCCCGTACGATCGCCTGGCGCGGGGGCCGGAGGCTGATCCGTACGACCGAGCCCGTGACGCCCGGCTCCGGGTCCCCCGGCCTGCCCGCGCCCTGCCCGGAGAACGTACTGCCCGCCGACGGCGCGTACCTGATCACGGGCGGCGCCGGGGGAGTGGGCGCCGTACTCGCCCGTGACCTGGCCGGGCGGGGCAGACCGACGCTCGTACTGGCCGGGCGGTCCCCGCAGCCACCGGAGGCTCTGCTCGCCGGACTGCGCGCGCTGGGAGCGACGGCGAGCTATGTCAGGGCCGACGTGTCCGTGGAGGCGGACGCCGACGCCCTGGCCGGGCGGGTGCCACTCCTCGACGCGGTCTTCCACGCGGCAGGCGTGGTGCGCCCCGGTACGCTGCGGACGAAGACCGGTGAGGAGATCGAGCAGGTACTCGCGGCCAAGACGCGCGGTACGTATCTGCTGTCCCGGGCCCTGCGTCGGCACGGCCACCGCCCGGCGGCGTGCGTGGCGTTCTCCTCGGTGTCCTCGGTCCTTCCCGGGCTGGCCGGCGCGATCGGCGACTACGCGGCGGCCAACGCCTTCCTCGACGCGTTCGCCGCGGCGGAGCGGGCGGCAGGCCGCCCGTGGCAGTCGCTCAACTTCGCCGCGTTCGCCGGTGCCGGTCTGGCCGCGGGCACGGCGGGACGGGGTGCCCCGGGCCTCCGTGGCCCCGCGCCGCTCGCCACCGGTGCCGCGCCGGCGGCGCTGCGCGCGGCGCTCACCGTCGACGCGGCCCAGCTGGTGGTCGCCGATCTCCCCGGTGAGGGAC
>NZ_JAAAXQ010000623.1 GCF_009916105.1 Streptomyces sp. GC420
CGGCCGGTCCGGCCGCCGCCCCTCTCGCGCGCCCGGACCGGCCGGGCGGCCCGGACACCCTGATCCGCGCCGCCCGCCCGCGGGCCGGCTCCCATGTGCCGCGAGGCCCGGCGACAGGACCCACTCCCGCCCGGATTCCCAGAACGGTACGGTCGGGACATGACGATCCGAGCCGTGGTCTGGGACATCGACGACACGATCTTCGACTACACCACGGCCGACCGCGCGGGCATGCGCCGCCACCTCCGGGCGGAGGGGCTGCTCGGCCGGTTCGAGTCCGTCGAGGAGGCGCTCCGCCTCTGGCGGGAGATCACCGACGTCCAGTGGGCCAGGTTCGCCGCGAGGGAGACCGACTTCCTCGGGCAGCGCCGCGACCGGGTGCGGGTCTTCCTCGGAACAGGGCTGACCGACGAGGAGGCCGACGCCTGGTTCGGGCGGTACATCACGCACTACGAAGCGGCCTGGGAGCTGTTCCCCGACGTGCTGCCGGCCCTGGACGCCCTCGCCGCCACCCACCGGCACGCCGTGCTGTCCAACTCCAGCCTGCACGTCCAGGAGCCGAAGCTGCGCGCCCTGGGGGTACGGGACCGCTTCGAGGCCGTGCTGTGCGCGGCGGACCTCGGGGTGTCCAAGCCCGAACCCGCGGCCTTCCACGCCGCTTGCGAGGCCCTGGAGTTGCCCGCGCACCAGGTGGCGTACGTCGGCGACCACCCGGAGATCGACGCGCGGGGCGCGGCCGAGGCCGGACTCTTCTCCGTCTGGCTGGACCGCGGCGGGGCCGCCGCGGCACCGGGGCTGCGGCGGATCACGGGTCTCGCCGAGCTTCCCGGGGTGCTGCGGGCGGATACCCGTTTTGGAGCGCCGTCCACCTTCGGGTAATGTTCTTCCTGCGCCACCCGGGAGGGCCGACAGGCCGGACCGGGAGACGCGGACAGAACAAACCCCCATCACCGGGGGTTGTGTTTTGGTGGCCTATGGTGTAATTGGCAGCACGACTGATTCTGGTTCAGTTAGTCTAGGTTCGAGTCCTGGTAGGCCAGCTCGCAGAGCTCATCTGCAAAGCCCCCGTTGTGTAGCGGCCTAGCACGCTGCCCTCTCAAGGCAGTAGCGCCGGTTCGAATCCGGTCGGGGGTACAGATCCTTCCCGCGAGGTCATCTGGGTCGCTCCCGGTGTCCTCGAGACGCAGGATCGCTAGGGCCCCCGTTGTGTAGCGGCCTAGCACGCCGCCCTCTCAAGGCGGTAGCGCCGGTTCGAATCCGGTCGGGGGTACTCTCTGGTCTAAACCACCAGTGGGCTATGGTGTAATTGGCAGCACGACTGATTCTGGTTCAGTTAGTTTAGGTTCGAGTCCTGGTAGCCCAGCCGGATCAGAAATGATCCTTGCCCCCGTTGTGTAGCGGCCTAGCACGCCGCCCTCTCAAGGCGGTAGCGCCGGTTCGAATCCGGTCGGGGGTACGCGAAGAAGGCGCTCTTCCCTCCCGGGGAGGGCGCCTTCGCGTTGCCGTGCCCTCGCGTCGTCCCGTGCGGTCAGCCCTCGCCGTAGCGGCGGTTGGACTCCTCGGCCTCGGCGAGCCTGCGCAGGCTCAGCAGCACCGGCTCGTACAGCACGGTCAGCGCCACCGCCGCCTCCACCTGCTCGGCGGGCGTCTCGTACGACTCGACCAAGTCCAGGTCGGCAACGGCGATTTGGCCCGCCTGACGGGCGTACGGCAGCAGGTTCTCCAGCGCGCAGGGATAGCCGAGCCGGCCGAGCGCCGCGACCGCGCCGACCAGCATGCCGTAGGCGGGGGAGAGGGGTCCTGTCCGCCGGCCGTAGCTCCAGCCGAGGCGGTCGAGCAGTGCGTCCACCGTGCGGCGTGCGGCGTCGGCGGCCGGCCCCTCCTCGGCGGCGGGCGGGTGCGGGAGCGCCCAGACGGCGGCGCCGAGCCGCATGTGGTGGTCCAGGGAGTCGTCCTCGACGGCCCGGAGGACCTCGCGCGCCGTGGCCACCGGCATCCTGCCGACCTGGATCAGCGCCCTCACCAGCCGCAGGCGCCGCAGATGCCCCTCGTCGTACTCGGCCTGGGTGGCGCTGACCCGGCGGCCCGGCTGCAGCAGCCCCTCCCGCAGGTAGTACTTGATCGTCGCCGGGGACGCCCCGCTCCGCTCGCTCAGTTCCGCCAGCCGCACAGTCCTTGCACCCTTTCTTGGATAGTGGCACTATCCAAGCATGGATAGTGCCACTATCCAATATTTCGGCAAGGGAGAACCAGCAAGGGAGAACCGCATGGGCGCCAAGCCGATCCCGGGACGTATGACCGCGCGGCGCGCCGACGCCGTGACCGTCTTCCTCATCGGGATGCGCATCAACAACTTCCTCGCGCCGCGCTCCTGGTGGCCCGTCTTCCGGGCCATGCCGCGGATGCTCAAAGAGCTCTCGCGGGACGAGAGGAGCGGATTCATGGGGTACCAGCTGCTCTTCGGCGGGCCGAGGCTGATCTACGTCGTCCAGTACTGGGCCTCGAAGGAGCAGCTCCTCGCCTACGCCGGCGACCGGGACGGGTCCCACCGGCCGGCGTGGGCGGCGTTCAACCGCCGGATGCGCGAGGGGAAGGGCAAGGTGGGCTTCTGGCACGAGACGTACGCCGTCCCGGCCGGGGCGCACGAAGCCGTGTACATCAACATGCCGGAGTTCGGCCTGGGCAGGGCCGGGGGAGTGGTCCCCGTCGCCCACCGCGGAGAGCGCGCCGCGGACCGCCTCCGGGCGGCCTGAGCCGGTCCCCCGCTCCGGGTGGCCCCGCACGGGGCCACCCGGAGCGGGCGTCGCGCCGCCGTGCGGACGGTCCGGCGTCCACCTCGCCGGGGCGGGCGTCCAGGCCGGGGGGTGCGGC
>NZ_JAAAXQ010000624.1 GCF_009916105.1 Streptomyces sp. GC420
CCCCCGGGGCCGCCCGACAAGAGCCCTTCTGCGGGAACGGGGCGGCGGTCAGGGGTTGGAGCGAAGCGGCAATCGGGGAACGCGACGCCCGGAGGGCGCCTGGCGGGCGGCACGGGCCCGCGCACAATCCCGGCCCGCGGGCGGCCCCGTACGGCAACCGCACCCGGCCCCGACCGCCACGACAGCCCCACCTCGACCCCGTCGGCCTCCGTAACCCGCGCAGGGCGAAGACACGCCGGAGGGGACTGCGCGGAAGGCCGCGCCGGAGGCGGCTACGCGGGGGCGGAGAGTTCCGCCCACACAGTCTTGCCGGCCCCCTCCTGGAGCCGTACGACGCCCCAGTCCATGCTGAGCCGCTGCACGATGAACATACCGTGTCCGCCGGGGCGGCCCGCGCGGTGCGGGGTCCGCGGTTCGGGCCGGCCGGGGCCGCGGTCGGTGACCTCCAGGCGGAGGATCTTGTTCTCGCAGACGATCCGCAGCGACTCGGGTCCCTCGGCATGCAGGCAGGCGTTGGTGACCAGCTCGGACACCACCAGCAGGACGTCCTCGGCGGCCGCGCGCCGATCGGCTCCGGCGGCCGGCAGCCAGCCCCAGTCGTAGAGAGCCTGGCGGGTGAAGTCACGGGCCATCGGCACGATCCCGCTGGCCCCCTGGAGGTCCAGGCTGCGCACCTGCGCGCCCGGGGACACAGCGGGGCGGACGCCGTCCGGCCCCGGGCCGCGGTCGCCCGGCGAGTCCTGCCGGGTGGTGCTCATCAGCGCTTCACCTCACCGATTCACCAGGTCGTTGGTCGATGTCTGCGTATGCCGGAACCAGGGAGAGGTCACACTGGTCCACGTCACTCCTGCCCGACGGGACGAAGAGAACACCCCCCGTTCGCGGCCGGGCGCGCACGGGGCGGCACGGTCCCGCGAGGAGGGCCCGGCCGGCACGGCCGTCAGTCGGCGTTCAGGGCCGCGAGGGCCTCTTCGAGGGTGTCGTGCACGGAGAAGACCGCCTCGGCACCGGTGATCTCGAAGACCCGGGCCACCACGGGCTGCATGCCCGCCAGATGGACCGCGCCACCCTCGGCCTCCGCCCTGAGGCGAACGGAGAGAAGCACGTTCAGCCCCGTCGAGTCGCAGAACTCCAGCTCCGAGCAGTCCACGATCAGCCGGGGGCTGCCACTCTCCACGGCCTTCTCCAGGGGTTCCCGGAGGAGGTCGGCCGTATGGTGATCGAGCTCGCCCGCCGGCGCCACCACGGCCGCGCGCCCGTCGATCCGGACATCCACCCGGAGCCGGACGCGATTGCCGCTGCCGGCCGTCCCGTGGTCCATTCCCGTCTCACTTCCGGCCATCTCTTAGTGCATCCACCGTATCTTCACGAGTTTCGCCGACGACTTTTTCGCATGCTGCACTCGCCCTCGATCACGCCCCTGAACACTACGCCTTCCGGGCGTGGACCGGTACCCAAGGAAACCCGCATAATGGACATCCCATAACATTCCACACTTGCACTATGCAATGGAAAGCGGGTAGGCAGAGAAGAGCAACGATCCGACCCGCCGGCTTTGGAGGCGCCGCACACCGCAGTGCACGCAATGGCACCGGCAGCCTTGTGCCGACGACGATGGAGGAGACCATGTCACCCCGGCTCGACGTAGCGCGTACCCCGGAACAGGAGCAGCACGCACCGCCGGCACCCTCTGATCCTCCCGTGCCGAACGGGACCGCGACCGAGTACGAGGACCCTCCCCAGGACGGTCACCACCAACACGGCCGGCACAGCCTGGAAGACCTGCCCGAGATCCCCCCGTTCGCGGAAGTGGAGCCCCTGGACGCCAGGGCGCTGTCCAAGACCCTCTTCGCCCGGCTCGAAACCCTCGACGAGGGCACCCCCGAGTTCTCCTACGTGCGCGACACCCTGGTCGAACTCAACCTGGCGCTTGTCAAGTTCGCCGCCTCCCGGTTCCGCTCCCGCAGCGAACCCATGGAGGACATCATCCAGGTCGGAACGATCGGTCTGATCAAGGCCATCGACCGCTTCCAGCTCAGCAGGGGCGTCGAGTTCCCCACCTTCGCGATGCCGACGATCATCGGCGAGATCAAACGGTTCTTCCGCGACACGTCGTGGTCGGTGCGGGTGCCCCGGCGGCTCCAGGAACTGCGCCTGGACCTCGCGAAGGCCGGCGACGAGCTCTCCCAGCAGCTGGACCGCGCGCCGACCGTCACGGAGCTGGCCGAACGGCTCGGGCTCAGCAGCGAAGAGGTAGTCGAGGGCATGGCGGCCAGCAACGCCTACACCGCGAGCTCACTGGACGCCCAGCCCGAGGAGGACGACGCCGAGGGCACGCTCGCCGACCGCATCGGCTACGAGGACGACGGCATCGAGGGCATCGAGTACGTGGAGTCCCTGAAGCCGCTGATCGCACAACTGGCGCCCAGGGACCGGCAGATCCTGTCGCTCCGTTTCGTGGCCAACATGACGCAGTCGGAGATCGGAGAGGAACTCGGCATCTCCCAGATGCATGTGTCCCGGCTGCTCTCCCGCACCCTCGTGAGGCTGCGCAAGGGACTGACGCTGGAGGAGTGACGCGGGGGAGGTTCCCCGCCGTGGGCCCGCGGTCCGCCACACGCCCGGCACCGGCACGAGGCGGACCGTTCCGCTTCCGGCCCCCCTTCCCGCTCCGCTTCCGGCCACGGACGCCTCCGCAATCTTGACGGAGCGGTGCGAACTGGGCGACATTGGACGCAGTGCGCGAGACCTCGAGGTGGGGGCACCGCCCACGCCCGAAGGGCGCGGGGGAGGTTTCGCACAGGCACGCCAGGGGGGTCGCATGGCCATTGGGGAG